>JARVJU010000020.1 GCA_029775965.1 Nitrososphaeria archaeon
TGCCTGTTAACATGGAGATGAAGCCTTGCAAGCATTTTGCCAAGCTTAAGACTGCGCCTCGAACCATTGTGCTTATGACTGAAATAGCGCTGTAAGTGCCTTATCTTCTTCTCTGATAATCTTAAGAAAGCTGGGTACTCTATGTATGTTGAATCATCGAATGTAGCGAACTTATCAAGGCCAATGTCTGCGCTCCTTACTCTCTCGAGAGGTATCTCTTTGATTTGCATCTTATGTGGAACATCTCTCTCAGTGATGAAGATGATACTATCCATCTGCTTCACGCTTGATTGTTAGTCTTTTGACATTGCCAAGCATGGGTCTATGGATGAAGATTCTGACGTAGCAAGCCTGAAAGATGAGATAGAGTACCTTAGCAGGATTTACATTGAAGCCATATTGTGGATAGGTGAGAGAGTAAGTTGTAATTATGTTATGTTGCTTCTTCCATTTCGAGAACATTGCACTTCCCTCGAAGAAGTTCTTGAATGCCCTATAGATTCTGTCACCTACATTCTGAACAACCTGAGAGTAGATTGTCTGGAGTTCATCATTGTGCTTGCGAAACTCAATTGCAAGCCTCCTGAATTTTGTCAGAGATGTAGACATACATATGCTCTTCTCTATATCTTCTAATCTCTTCAGCCTTCAAGTCGTTGTAGATGCTGCAGAGGAGGAGCAGGGAGCGATTGAGCCGCTTCTCCTGCTCTGCTGCTGGATAGAGCCTGTACCTGAAGGCTGAGAGCATACATACATGCAGCACCTATATGTTATTAAGCGTATGTGGAGAGTCATGTTTCAGCTGAGACGATTCAGAGGTACATCCAAGAGCAGCAAGAGCTTAATCCACAGGATGAATAAAGTGGTCTTCTGCCCTAGTCCGTTATAAAGGCTGGTTGTTTTCTAATGTTACTTCCTTGCAAATAGCATGCTTGAACTCAATAGATTGTACTCCTTATTTGAAAGCATCCATTATCTATCAAAAACAAAACAGATTGCTTTAGCAAAGGTTCGCTCAGGAAGCTTTTTTGTAATCATCTGGGGTCCAATATCTATGTCTTGACGGTTCGTAAGATAAGTTTGGCAATCTGTTTTAAAGCTGGTCTTTCATGCTGATGACTCATGAGGGTTCTGGTAACAGGCGGTGCTGGTTTTATAGGTTCCTGGGTGGTCGAAACGCTTCTTAATAGAGGATATGAAGTTGCAGTGCTGGACAACTTCAGCACTGGTAGAAAGGGAAATATCGACCATTTACTTGATGATAAGAGGGTATCTCTTTATGAAGGTGATATAAGAGATTCTTCTCTAGTTGATCAGGCAGCCTCAGAATCGAACAGTACGATACATTTAGCGGCTTTAGCTAGTGTGGAGAGCTGTACACAGAATCCAAAGTTTGCTATAGCAAACAATGTTGAAGGCACTGCTACAGTTCTGGAAGCGGCAAAATGGAACTCCCATAAAAGATTCGTCTATGCATCCAGCGTTGCAGTGTATGGTGAGCCAGTAGCATTGCCTGTTAGAGAAGAGATGAGGATTATTCCCAAGAACGTTTATGGTGCCACAAAGGTTGCCGCAGAAGCTCTTGTTTCTGCCTATCAGCAGACATTTGGTATATCTTGTCTATCCTTAAGACTGTTCAATGTCTATGGTCCCAGGCAGGGCACAGGAGAATACTCCGGTGTGATAGCTAGATTTATAACAGATGCTTTAAAGGGAAATAAGCTATCCCTAGAAGGTAGCGGAAGGCAAAGTAGGGATTTCATCTTTGTTAAGGACGTTGCTGATGCTTTTGTTTTATCATTAAGATCTAAAGCTAGTGGGGTCATTAATATAGGAACAGGAAAAGAGGTGAGCATAATTCAGCTAGCATCCCTTATAAAGAAGATAGCTAAGAAAAAGATTGAATATGAACATAAGCCGAAGAGGCAGGGAGATATTTACAGAAGTAAGGCATCTATAGAGCTTGCAATGAGCAAGCTAAGATGGAGACCTAAAACGAGCATAGAAAAGGGATTAAGGGAGACATTTCGATGGTATAAAGATATGATGAATTATAATGATCAGTAGTAGTATCCCAGTAACTCATAGAGTGTTTTGTGCCCTACTCTTGTCTTCCCCCTTGTTTCCTTCTCCTTCGAAAGCTTTCTCTCAAGTCCTTCAAAAGCCATTCTTATAGCTTGTGTATCTCCCCATCCTTCTCCTATTGAAGAATAAGAGCCAGCTGGTCCTTGCATGACAAGCCTGCAGTGCATCAGCCTCAGTCCTCTTTTATGCTCTCTGTGCCCCTTTATGTATATAGATAAGGACGAACCCGATATTATGGCTGAATATTTCTTGATAAGAGAATCTACATATTTCATCACCTTACCTCTATCTATCTCATCTTCTGGCAGCTTTATCGTCAGCTGAACGTTCTTAGCGATTTCTTGCTCTTTTTTGCTTGCAAGAGGTCTGAGTATATCATGCTTTGTGACTAACCCTTCCAATTCACCCAGTTCATTGAGTATGACTATTGATGAGACACCTCTATCCTGCATCAGCCTAAAGGCATCAAGAGCTGTATCCTTTGACGTTAGGCTTATTACAGGTGAAGACATGATTCTTGATACAGGGCTTCTTAAAACAAAAATGGCTTTACCCTTCCCTTTTGTCTGCCTTGCTTTCTCCACTTCTACTTTGCTCAGTATATCGTGCATTGTTAGCATTCCTACTACGCTAGCCCCATCCATGACTGGCAGCCTGTTTACACCATAATATCTCAGCATACCGAGCGCTTTAGCAACTGTGTCTGATGATTGAACTGTAATAACACCGATTCTCATCAGATCCTTGAGTTTTACGTTTGCGAAATCTGTTTTCATTGCCTTTTCTATGATATCATCCCCCTGAACGACTCCTATCACCTTGTCATTCTTAAGCACAGGAACGATCATGGTGCCAGATTCGACCATAAGCCTTGCGATATCGTTCAGTCTGCTATTCTCCTCAGCTGTTGGTGGCCTTATCATGACTGTCTTTACTTTCGCCTTTGCTGGATCAAGAAGGCTAGCAGCCACAGTCCTAGCTGTGACTATCCCCATGTACTTGCCATTGAGTACAACGACAGAGTCAAGGTGCATATCATTCATCTTTGCCCTGCATGAGGAAATTGTATCTTCAGAGCTTACAGCTTCGAATTTTGTCGCTAAAATCTCCTTAACAGATCCTGAAAGCATTACGGTATATTTATTCTATCATGTGTTTAAAAATGTACCGAAATTGTCTGATATCTCCCCTCTCTCATCAATCTTGCAGATGTAGTAAGCGCGTTTATCAGGGGCAGCTGTTTACCTGCTAGATAAAGTATGAGGGCTCCTCCTGCAGAGCTTACATGGTCTATCCAGTTATGTATATTGAACAGCTTCAGTGCTGTGCTGAGATGCCCTCCGCTTACAATTGTCGTTCCATACGAAGTTGCCATAGCTCTAAGCAATTCTTCGGTGCCTATACCAAAGTCCTTCTTTTCGAACGTACCTGCAGGACCACTCATAAAGACAGTACCACTGCTTCTTATTATCTTTTCATATTCAGCAATTGTCTTTTCTCCTATATCGAAAGCCCTTTGGTTTGCTTGTAAAGAAGATGGGTCTACCTCTTTCCTATCCCCAGAATGCTCAATAGCCACGTCGTAAGGCATTATAAAGACATCTGGATAAGTCTTGAGCAGCTCCTGTGCCTTTTTAACAACCTGGTCTTCCTTATCAACCCCTGTCGAAGGCTTATATTTTCCAGTAGCTTTAAGGAACACCAACCCAGCTAGGCCTGTCAGCAATACCTTGTCTGCCTTCTTATTTTCTATGAGAGCAGTTATTGCTTCAAGCCTATCGCTTACCTTGCTTCCTCCGAGTACAGCTGTGTATGGTCCTTTAGCAATCTGCTGAATTCTTGCTACAGCCTTCAGCTCCTTTACAACAAGCCTTCCTCCTGCAGTTGGCAATAGCTGAGGAAAGCCTACTATTGATGGATGAGACCTATGTGCAGTAGGGAAAGCGTCAAGTATAAAGGCATCGAAATAGCTGTACAGCTTTGACACTATCTGAGTCTTCACCGCCTCTTCTGGCTCGTACTCCTGCGCTTCTTCTGCACTGAACCTCAGGTTGTCAAGCAGGAGTATATCCCCGTTTTTTAATGATGCTATCTTATGCCTTGCAGCTGGGCCATGCACATCATCTATGAACTGGACGTTCTTGCCTAGAATCTCTGAAAGTACCTTTGCGTGCTGATCCATTGGAATATAGTCACTTCTTCCTACCCTTCCCTGATGGCTACAGATTACAACCTTGGACTTTTGCAGGCTTCTTAATGTTACTGCCGCTTCTTCAAGCCTCATCCTTTCAATAAGTTTCCCTTCGTTATCGACTGGAGTATTGAGGTCTGCTCTTACAAGTATTGTCTTACCCTCAGGCGATAAATCTTCTATAGTGAGAAAATCAAGGGGCTTCTGACCGTTTGCCTCGCCTTCCAACGAATATCAGCTATATTACGTGCTGCGGTATTTTTAGCTTTCGGTTTTGAGTAGAAATACTTTTCTAATTTAGCCAATATATATGGCCAGAGAGATGCTGTTTATTCTTACTTCATCATACCTAGGGTCTTATTTGTCATCTGAATTGACCTGGAAGCGTCAGCTTCCCCTGTCATAGCCCTTATACAATCTATATTTTCGGGCACAACTATAGCTTCCTGATGAACTCCAAGTAAAAGATACAGCCAATCATCTTCCACCTTTATCGACTCTTTCCATACGCCTACTTCATACAGATCTCCCCTTGGTCTTCCTATCTCTCTGGCGTAATCTATTATGCTGGATGTAGCTTTATACCCCTTCTTTGACTCAAAGAGAAGTATTCTTGGCGCACCTAGTAAAGCTGAAAGCGCTTTGCCTGCGTCTGGCTCCTTAACTTTCATAGCCAAAGCATGCAGATGCATATGGGTCGTTGGAACCTTTACCGCCATAGTTGTCAGGTTCAGATTAGGTAAGATTGTTTTGACATCATCAGCATGGTGACTGGGCAATTCTACTGGATCTGGCACAACAGAATCTATCGGTCCTTTTGATGAATCATCCGGGTCTGTAGCTCTTCTTACTAAGGTTGCTATGGCCTTTTCTATTCCTAAGGAGTCATCCAAAGTCTTCAATACTCTAGCTAGCGCTGTTGTGTTGCATGATACAACCCGTACATACCTTTTTCCGACCGCTTGATCGTAATTACATTGAGCTACAAAGCTTGCCTCTCCTATTGAATGCTCTTCCCCACCCTGAAAGATCACCTTTGCTCCTGCTTTTTCATATACAGCCTTATTCTCCTCTCCTTTTTCAGGAGAAACATCTATAATTATGTCGCTTCTTGCGAACAAATCATCAAGTAACCCTTCAACCTTTATTCCTGCAGATTCTAGCTTTGATTTTGTTGGATTATCAGGGGCAAAGATGGGTATCGCTTTCTGCATAGCTAAGAATGCCCTATAGTCTGGTGTTCTCTTAACTATGCCCATAAGCTCCATGTCAGGCTGTAGCCTTACAGCATCAGCTACTCTTCTGCCTATGGTACCGTAACCATTTATTCCAACCCTTACCATGCCAATTCTAGCTTGGTTATGCCTGTACTAAAGTCTTTTCTGAAGGTTGATATATGCTGACTTTGCAAAGTACTTGTATCAGAAGTCACAATCTATTTCATAAAGTTCTCTTTACCTCTGAGCTGAGGAACAATGCTTTTTATGAATATTAAGTAAAAATACTATAATGTTATCTCTCTGCTTATTGCAATTATAACATACTTTGTGTTTAAAGATATTTGTTCTGCATTATTCGTGATTTTGAGTCTGTCCATCATTCAGCTTTGATATGTAGATATCAATAAGCCTCGACAGATTATCAACAGCTCTAGCAAGATCTTTTCTTGTATCTGCAAGCTCTTTTTGTAACGACTCGCCCTGTCTCTGCAGTGTTTCTAGGATCTGTGTAAGCTTTGCCGAAATCTCCCCGTATTTTTCGTTTAGATTTTTAAAGTTCTCGTCTGTTCTTGAGGCAAAATCTCTGAACTCTTGTCTATAATCTCTGAACTCTTCCCTATAATCTCTGAACTCTTGTCTATAATCATTGAATTCATCATGGAATCCTCTGAACTCTTGTCTATAATCTCTGAACTCTTGTCTATAATCATTGAATTCATCATGGAATCCTCTAAATTCTTGTCTATAATCATTGAACTGAACCTCCATCGAACCGAAGCCTTCCTGAAGCTCTTCGGCTATACTACCGAACTTTATTCGGAAATGTTTCAGTTTTAAATCCTCCACAGCATCAGTTTGTACTATTTGATTAACAACAGCAGGTTGCTTTGGTTTGCTTATCCTTTTTATAAATTCCTCTATCTTGGCTGCCTCACCTTGTGCAAATATAGATACAGTACCATCTGGCTCATTTTTTGCATAGCCTACAATTCCAAGCGAAAGAGCTGTATCAAGAACAAACCTTCTGTAGCCGACCCTCTGCACCCTGCCTGAAACAGCTAATTTCTTAGCTAGTAGAGGCATAACTTGTTCTCAACTATCAACTACTTAAGAGATATATAAACACATACCCTTAAAAAGCCTCGTACATATTTAGCTCTGCCGTAACTATCTTCATTAGAGTAAGGTCTGGAGTAATGCTGTTATGATTGAGAGCATTACTCTTCTCTTCTCCTTTAGACTGTATGAAAGAGCAGCTAGCTAGGTTTCCAGTTTATTCAAAGTATTCTGTCAGAGGAATCTGTCTTTCTTGCAAAGGTTTAGCCCTAAACCCATACCTTCTTAATGAGAAAGCGAAATCCTTAGCATAGCCATGTGTTGTCAACACATATTCTGGTCTGCATTCAGAGACGAATTTTAGCAGTTCAAAATAATCCGCATGGTCGCTAACTGGCAGCATGGTTGTATGCTCGTTTGCAAATGGCTTGGTTATTGCCCAGCCTGTGAACCTTATTACTGTAGCCTTTGATTTACTAATCAGTTTCTTTGTTTCACCTCTATCACCTGTTGTTGGAAATACTATAACACCATGTTTACTGATCAGGCTGCTGTTTTTGGGGAAAGGCTCAGCTTGCGGTAATTCAACTCCAAGCTCTCTGTAAATTCTGTTGTAAATATTCACATTTCCATAAACATAAAGAGGCGACCAGGACTGAAAAAGGTACGTGAGAACCTGTGACTTCCCCAATGGATAACCTTGTATTATAGCTGGTCTTCCAGCTTCCAAAGCGCCGGAGATCAATTTGTTAGCATTTAGCAGTACTTCCGCTAAAGGGGGGAAAGAAAAATTCTCTCTGCCATAGGTAGTTTCAACTAACAATGTCTCACAACTTACTGGCCTCCCTTTATTCATGAATCCTCTCTTTCTTCCTGCGATATCGCCAGTATAGTACAGGACACCGTCAACAAGAATACCTCTTGAGCCAAGTATATGGCCTGTATCCGGAAGCTCTATACCTGGTAATGAATCAACATGCCTTTCAATCTTTAGGCCTCTTGCTTTGGCAAGGGTGACAGTTTCTTCTGAGGCTATAACAGTAGAGTCTCCTACACTTGCTGGTAGATGGTCTGAATGGGCATGCGATATAAATACATAATCTGCCTTTACCTTCCTTCTAGGGTCAAGTGCGATGGTTTTACCTCTCAAGTTGACAAACATACCTGATTCATTTACCCTGAGCATGCCTCCAGCGAAATCTACCATTGTCCTGTTGCTTATTTTAGAGTATATTTTTACTTTGCTTGTTAGATTTTTTGTGTAGCAGTCATATACTACTCCTATATCATGATTGGAGAGATGACAGTAAGAATAGGTCTGATAGGCAAAACAAATACTGGCAAGACAACATTCTGGAATTCGGCCACACTACAGCAGGGAGAGATATCAAACTATCCCTTTACGACAAAAACACCTAACATAGGTACAGCATTTTCTGTAGCACCATGCGTATGCAGAGAAATGAATGTAAAGGATAATCCGATCAATTCGAAGTGCATAGATGGTTTCAGGTATATACCTATAGAGCTTGTAGATCTGCCAGGGTTGATAGTTGGTGCAAGTGAAGGCAAAGGACTCGGAAATCAGTTTCTTAGTGTTGCGTCTCAGTCAGACGCACTTATTCACGTGGTCGATGCATCAGGAAGTATCGACGAAGACGGAAGAATAGCTGACCCGGGCACAGGCGACCCTATCAAGGATTTCGAAGAGATAGAGGGAGAGCTTGTTGCATGGTATGTTAAGATCATAGAGAATAACAGGGATAAAATTGTTAAGGCGCTAAAGGGCAACAATGCTGTGGATGCGATATCAGCACCACTTAAAGGTATGAGGATAAAGGAATCAGATGTGCAGAGAGCTCTTGAGGCATCAAATCTTGACGGGCAATCCTTCGATTCTTGGCCATCTTCTGACCTTTGGAGGTTTGCTGGATCACTAAGAGAGGTGAGTAAGCCTACGCTTATTCTTGCAAATAAGATGGACTTGCCAGGGGCTACTAAGAATTACAAGAGGATTAGGGATGCCCATCCAGACCTGATAGTAGTCCCTGCAAGCGCAGAAGCGGAGCTTGCCCTCAGAAAGGCTGAGCAATCAGGGCTTATTGCATACAACCCCACAGATGAAACCTTTCACATACTAAATGAGAAAGCGTTATCCCAGGCACAAAGGGATGCTCTTCAATTAATTCAAAGGATGGTGCTTAGAGAATTTATGAGAACAGGTGTGCAGTTCGCTCTTAATGTTGCTGTCTTTAAGCTGCTAAGGATGAACGTTGTCTACCCCGTATCAGATATAGAAAAGTTATCAGACAAACATAATCACATTCTTCCAGATGCCTTTCTCCTACCTACCGGTGCAACTGTAAAGGACCTTGCAGAGCAGATTCATACAGACCTAGCTAAAGGTCTCCTTTATGCTACCGATGCGAGGACAAAGTTAAGACTACCAGCGAACTATGTTATCAAAGACAGGGATATACTCAGTATTGTTTCTGCAAGGAGAAAGCAAAGCTGAAGATTGAGTACTTATGATCTGCTTAACAAGGATATTCTGGCAAGGTATCTGCCAGCAGATATGCTAGATAAGGTGATTATACTGCAAAGTGTCGATTCAACCCAGAACGAGGCCAAGAGGTTAAATTGCAAACCCCCTTACTATGTAGTTGCAGAACAACAGACACATGGCAGGGGCAGATATGGGAGAAAATGGTATTCTCCCGAAGGTGGATTATGGATTACCTTTGTCCCCAAGCTAAGATGGGGGTTTGATAGAATCCATCTCTATTCTTTCGCTTCTGTGCTCAGTATATATGCTGTTATATCAGAATATGGAATATCGTCATGGATAAAGTGGCCGAACGACATATTTGTAAATGATTCCAAGCTATGTGGCATTCTTGTTGAATCTGAGGCTATATCTTCGGAGCTAAAAAGAATATTCTTAGGTATAGGGTTGAATGTTAACAACACATTCGAAGATGTTGGTATGCCGTACAAAGCAGTATCCATGTTACATTTACTTGGCAAAAAGGTTGATAGGAATTTGCTTCTTGCAAAGATAATTATATCGCTAGATCGCTTTTATATGAATGATGATGAATCAATATTTCAGGAATACGTAAAGCTATGTGGTACAATTTCGAAAAGGGTAAAGTTCCATATAGCAAATAAAACAATCGAAGGTGTTGCTATCGGAATCAGCTCAACTGGTTCGCTTGTTGTATCGAGCAGCACTGGGATCCATACGCTAGCTTTTGGTGATGTTTTTGAGCAAGAGCTTGATGTGATGAGTCCAGACTTGGCATAACTTAAGCGTCTCTTTTGGCAGCTTTCTTCATACTTGTAACAAATATTGCTAAATTATCAATTATTCTGTCTCCTGTTGACCCTTCCATCAGATCGATAAGTGCACTGCCAACAACTACTCCATCAGCCCCAGATCTTATGAGTTGAGCCACATGTTCTGGTTTTGATATTCCAAAGCCTACAGCAAGAGGTAATCTACCTTTTGTATGCACTTTTACTCTTTTTATCAGCTCAAAAGCCCTACTGGATACTTCCCTTCTTGCACCGGTAACTCCAAGCAAAGATACCAAGTAAACGAATCCTGTTGATAGCCTGACTACCCTTTGTAGCCTATCCTCTGTTGTGGTTGGGGATGCAAGAAATACTGTATCCACACCTTTGCCCTTTGCTTTTTCACAGAACTCAATCGCTTCGTCAACTGGTAGATCAGGTACTATGACACCATCTACACCATGTCTTGCTGCATAATGCAAGAAATTATCAACACCTAGCTTGTATATTATGTTGAAGTATGTCATGGTTAGAACAGGCACTTCTGCCTCCTTTCTTGCCTCAGCTATAGCATCGATCACTTTGGTCGGTGTCGCTCCAGAAGCTAGGGCCTTAGCAGATGCATTCTGTATAGACCTACCATCCGCTATGGGGTCAGAAAATGGAATACCAACCTCTATAATATCAGCCCCGCAATTTGCAAGGAATGGTATCAGTTTCACAGTAAAATCAATAGAAGGATAGCCTCCCATTATATAGCATATCAAAGCACCCATGCCATCTTTTCTTAGTTCGGTGAAGCGGGATGAAATTCTACTCATATCTCATATCCCATTTGCTTTGCTATTATTTCAACATCCTTATCCCCTCTTCCAGACAGGGTTACCACAATCAATTCATCTTTCTTCATATCTTTTGCTATATTCATGGCGTATGCTAAGGCATGAGCTGACTCAAGAGCTGGGAGTATCCCTTCTGTTTTGGATAATGTATCGAATGCCCTTAGTGCTTCTTCATCGCTAATGGCTACATATTCTGCTCTGGATATCTCCTTTAAGTAAGAATGCTCTGGTCCTACAGCTGGGTAATCTAGGCCTGCTGCCACGCTATGAGTCTCCTTTATCTGTCCGTTTTCATCCTGAAGGACATATGTAAACATGCCATGCAGTACACCTTCAGATCCGTAGATAAGGGACGCAGCATTCCTGTCTTTATTCTGACCACCAGCCTCAACTCCTATTAATGACACTTTATCCTTGATAAAGGGATAGAATGTGCCCATAGCATTACTACCGCCTCCAACGCATGCTACAACGCAGTCCGGGAATCTTCCTTCTTCGTTAATCATCTGTTTCTTTATTTCTCGTCCTATTATACTCTGGAAATCTCTTACTATTGTAGGATAGGGATGAGGACCTACAACAGAACCAATCATATAGTAGGTATTTTCAACATTTGTTACCCAGTCCCTTAAAGCTTCATTTATCGCATCTTTCAGTGTTCTTGAACCAGTATCCACTGGATTTACCTTTGCCCCTAGCAGTCTCATTCTGAAGACATTCAACCTTTGTCTCTCAATATCATTGCTTCCCATGTACACTTCAAGAGGCAACGATAAAGCGGCACAGGCCATTGCTGAGGCAACCCCGTGCTGTCCGGCTCCAGTCTCTGCAATCACTCTTGTCTTCCCCATTCTTTTGGCAAGCAATGCCTGTCCTAGGCAATTGTTTATCTTATGCGCTCCTCCGTGCAGCAAGTCCTCGCGCTTAAGGTATATCTTTGCGCCTCCTATCATCCTAGTAAGGTTCTTTGCCAGGTAAAGGGGTGTTGGCCTACCTGCGTATTTCCTCCTGTACCATTCTAATTGTGCAATAAAATCCCCGTCTCTTTTTGCCTTTGTGTAGGCATCCTCAAGCTCCTGCAGCGCTGGCATGAGAGTCTCCGGAACAAACTGACCTCCGTATCTTCCAAATTTTCTTTTCATTATTGTACTACACCTTTTGCTCTCTCCACAAACCTCGCCATCTTCTGTGCATCCTTCCTTCCGGGGTATCTTTCTACACCAGAAGAAACGTCCACCGCGTATGGCTTTACAGCAGCTACAGCTCTGCTGACATTATCAACAGTAAGACCGCCAGATAAAATCAGAGGCTTGGGGTGAACAATTTGCTTAACTCTGATTGCAAAGCTATGGTCCACCTGTCTTCCTGTTCCTCCATCTTTTTCTGCATCGTAAGAATCAACAAGGAATGCATCATAGCATTCTTTTGAATTTAACTCGACATCGCGTCTTATAGGATGTATGACATCTATCCCCATACTCTTAAGTTTCTTTATGAGAGTTGAGTCTTCTCCATAAAGTTGAACTGCTGATATCTTAGAATATTTCAGCATGCCTATGTTTTTTCTCAACATCTCTTCATTGGTTACAAGGACGCATGTTATTAGCGGGAAGGCCTTCAGTGATAGCTCCATAGCTTTGTTAAAATCCAGATTCCTAGGGGAATAAGAAAATCCTGTTACAAAACCTACAGCATCGGCACCAGCTTCTATGGCTGCTAACATATCATCTTCTTCTGTTATGCCACATATCTTTACCCTTGTCATGCTAATATCATACTCCTCAAAAGAGAAGACGGAGTGTCTGCTTTCATCAAAGCAGTCCCTACAAGGAACGCATCCGCGCCATAGCTCTTTAGCTCAGCTACCTGTTCGGCGCTGCTTATACCGCTCTCGCAAATTACAGGCTTTGACCCTTTTTTTAGCTTTAAAAGCCTCTTAGACAGCTCTATATCCACTTTTAAGCTCATCATATTTCTATTATTTATGCCAACCATATCGCTTTCAGAGTCCATTGCCTGCATGAATTCCAGCTCAGTATGAGTCTCGAGTAGCACCTCTAGTCCTTCTTCATGCACAAGCTCTATCATCGTTGAAAGATCCTTCTTATCCTCGAATACTGAAGCAATAAGCAAGACAGCGTCTGCACCTGCATACTTGGCAGCCTTAATCTGCGCAGGGCTGACCACAATATCCTTCATCAAGAGTGGCAGACTGCAGTATCTTCTTGCTAGAGAAAGCCTGGCTATATCTCCGCCAAAGCTATCGGGTTCTGTAAGAATTGATATGCCTATCGCTCCACCACGCTCATACTCTTCTAAAAGTTGTTTGAGGTCAAATTTCGAAACTATCCTTCCCTCAGAGGGAGAAGAAGGCTTTACCTCAGCAATAATTGCATTTCCTGTAGCCCTATCTATGCTATCTCGCAAACTTCTTTTGGGATAGCTATCTGCAGGAAGGTCATAGTACCCCTCTGCAACCCTTCTTTTTGCTCTTTTGACGAGCAGCTCGAGATAATCAATACCCATCTACAAACACCTCCTCTCTTCCTGCAAGATTAACCAGCTCTTTCAGCTTCCTTATGGCTCTGCCAGAGTCGATCGATTCTCTAGCTATTTCAACTGCTTCTTTGAAGTTAGAAGCATTCTGCGAAAGAACTATAGCAGCTGCAGAATTAACTAGCACTGCATCCCTCTTTGCACCCCTTTCTTCCCCCTTTAGCACTGATACTGCAGACTTTATGGCTTCATCCTTTGTATTTACAATCAACTCTGATGGATTATGCTTTCCTACACCAAAGTCCGAAGGAGAGTACAGCCTTTTCTCTACACCTCTACTGCTAACGTGAGCTATGATTGTGTTTGCAGATACTGATATTTCATCAACACCATCAGTCCCATATACTACCATAGCTTCTTCTATCCCTAGCTTTACAAGAGCAGAAGCCATAAGGTCAACAAGTGAATCATCATACACACCTAGCAGCTGTGCATTAGCTCCTGCAGGATTCAGCAGAGGACCCATTATGTTGAATATTGTCCTTATTCCCAATTCTTTGCGTACAGTTGCTACATTCTTTAACACTGGATGAAAAGCAGGTGCGAAGATGAATCCTATCCCTATCTTCTCTATTGCATTTTTAACAAGCTCTGGATCTGCCTGCAGATCATAGCCAAGAGCTTCTAGTAAGTCTGCGCTTCCACATTTGCTCGTGAACGACCTGTTCCCATGTTTCGCTATGACAGCTCCTGCCCCTGCAGCCACAAAGGCTGAAACTGTGCTTATGTTGAACGTCATTGAATGATCTCCTCCAGTTCCGCACGTATCTATTATTCTGCTCTTTACCAGAGGTCTTATTCTTATTGCCATCTCTCCAAGAACCTTCGCCAGAGCTGCAACCTCATCTGCTGTTTCACCTCTAGCTCTTAAGGCGGCGAGAAGCCCTGCTGTTTGGGATGGAGTTGCTCTCCCATCAACTATCTCCTCTATAGCACCTTTAACTTCATATTCGTTCAGAACCTTCCCTTCTACAACCTTTCTTATGCAATCAACTATCATATCAGACCTTCACCCCGTTATCAAGAAAATTCTCAATTATGTTCATCCCTTGCTCTGTCATAATAGATTCGGGATGGAACTGCAGTCCTTCTATAGGGTAAAAAGTATGCCTTATGCCCATAACTTCTTCTTCCTCTGTCTGCGCTGTAACAATCAACTCCTCAGGAAGTGTCTCTCTTTCAACTATAAGCGAATGATATCTTGCTGCAACAATAGGATTCTTTATGCCTCTGTAAATGCTCTTGCCATCATGATAGATCTTGCTTGTCTTTCCATGCATAATCCTCTTTGCCCTGACAACTCTAGCTCCAAATGCATATGCTATTCCCTGATGTCCTAAGCATATACCAAGCGTATCGATACTCCTACCCAGTACTTTTATAAGTTCAGTAGATACACCGAAGTACCTTACATCATCAGGAGCGCATGGTCCTGGAGATATAATTATCCTTTCAGGATCCAGTG
Organism: Nitrososphaeria archaeon; assembly: GCA_029775965.1. GTDB lineage: Archaea > Thermoproteota > Nitrososphaeria > Conexivisphaerales > DTJL01 > JAKAPW01. The sequence goes on from JARVJU010000020.1 coordinate 14,713, forward strand.
ACTTTGCGTAATCAAGATCTATCTCTGTGCTCTTTTTTACTATCGGCTCAACACCAAGGCTTCCTACGTACTGCGCTATATTATGAACAAATGAATCATGATTATCTACTATGAGCACCCTCATCTAACTCTCCTCCTTCAAGACATTTTAAAAGTGCAGCAGCCTTCCTCTCTGTTTCATACCATTCTTCTTCAGGCTTTGAATCAGCGACTATGCCAGCCCCAGCTTGTACATATGCACTGTTACCTTTTGCTATAAGAGTTCTTATCGCTATAGCGAAGTCAGCATTGCCATTAAAGCCAAAGTAGCCTACCGCTCCAGCATACGGTCCCCTAGCTTGTTTTTCAAGTTCATTTATGATTTCAAGAGCTCTCTCCTTTGGCGCTCCCGATACTGTACCAGCAGGGAAGATGGACATAAAGGCGTCAACAGCATCACAACCCTTTCTAAGAACACCATTTACCCTCGTAACAATATGCTGGACATGGCTGAAATTATGCACAGACATGTATTCTGGAACACTAACTGTTCCATACTCTGCAACTCTCCCTATGTCGTTTCTTGCTAGGTCTACAAGCATCACATGCTCAGCAAGCTCTTTTTCATTGTTGAGTAAGGCTTTGGCAAGTGCTTTATCTTTAGCTTCATCCCCAGTCCTAGGGGCTGTTCCAGCTATTGGGAATGTCTCAATATTTCTACCTTCGACTCTTATCAACATTTCAGGACTTGAACCTGTCAACACCTTTTCTCCGAATTTCAGGTAGTACATGTAGGGAGATGGGTTGAGTCTTTTTAGCTTAAAGTAAAAGTCAATAAGGTCACCCTTGAATCTGATATTATACCTCTTCGATAATACTACCTGTAATACATCTCCATCTATTATGTATTCTTTTGCCTTCTCCACCATTTTCATAAACTGCTCTTTTTCTGGATCTGTGTTTAGCAGGTCAGCCTTGACATTTCTATAATCTGCTTCTTGCTTCAAAACCCTTTCTATCTCTTCATATCTATCTTCTCCCGCTGTGAAATAGCTCACTCTAGCTGTCTTATGGTCAAATACTATACCATCTTCATAAAGGCCGAATTGCATTGCAGGAAAGGCGCTGTCTTTGTTGCCTTCTAACGAAGGATAAGAGTACTTTACAGCCTCATAGCAAACATATCCAACGAGGCCACCTGCAAACCTTATTCCGTTGCTTCTATCTTGCTTCCTATTTATCAAAGATCGAAGCTCTGTCAACGGTTCAGAATTCAGGGATACAATCTCCTTGGGGTCGAAGCCTATAAAGGAATACTCTGCAAGCCTGCTTTCTCCTGTCGTGGATTCGAGTAAGAATGCATATTTGTTCTCCCTCTCTATAAGGGAGAAGACCTCATCAGGACTCAGTGTTGTGTCTATGGGCTTGTACCTCAAGCTATAGTCAGAGCCAAACGTAATCACCCATTCGCATCCCTTTGCATCCAAGAATGTACATTTATAACCGTTGCGGTACATTTGTGGCTTCAAATGCTGCTAAATGGGTTGACCCTAGGGAAGGCAGCACAAGGTTGCTCAAGATGTAACGCTGTAAAAAGAATCTCTTTTCGAGAGTTCATTGGTGTTCAAATTGCGGCTTGGCCTGTATAGGGAGTTGAATGCAGCATCTAACACCTTGGCGGTAACTGGCAAAACCGAACTTTTGCCTGTGAGATGCGATCTTTACATGTCGAAGGACAAGCCAGCTCAATGGATCAGGAAACCCAAAGCTTTCACAGTGGTACGCTGTCACGCTTATACGCCAGAAAATACTACCCTGTATGCATTGGCAAGTATAGATATCAACTCAGATATGGGCGAGAGCTTCTCTGCATACAAGATAGGTGAAGACGAACAACTCGTAGAATACATAACAAGTGCAAACTTGGCATGTGGCTTTCATGGAGGAGACCCTCCGATTATGGAGAAGACTGTTAAGCTTTGCAAAGAAAGAAGGATAAACATAGGTGCCCATCCCTCATTTCCAGATCTTCAAGGTTTCGGTCGAAGGGCCATGGAGATATCAGTTCATGAGCTTCATTCTATACTTCTCTATCAGGTCGGAGCCCTTGAGGCTATTGCAAGAGTTGGCGGGATGCAGGTATATCACATAAAGCCCCATGGCGCACTATACAACATTGCCTTTTCAAGGGAGGACTATGCAGAGACGATAGCCAATGTAGCAAAGGAGTTGAACAAGGTGCTCCTTGCACCATACAACTCAGCTATGGCAAGAGCAGCGTCGAGAATTGGTGTCAAGGTAGCTTTCGAGGCATTTGCAGACAGAAGATACATGCAAGATGGCAGTCTTGTGCCAAGGTCGCAAGAAGGAGCAGTGATAAGAGACCCAGAACAGGCTGCTGAGTATGCCCTTAGAATCGCTGAAGGGGAGGAAATAAAATCAATAGATGGCAAGAATCTGAAGATCATAGCTAATAGCATATGTATTCATAGCGATACACCAGGTGCAGCTGCCATTGCAAAATCAGTAAGGCGTAGGCTGGATTCCGCTGGAATTAAGGTGTTAAGCATTAGGGAGATAATAGGTTGAAGATAAAGTTCCAGAGCAATGTGGCATATATTGAGTTCTGCAATGAAATAAGCCTAGAATGTAATCAGCTAGTACATGCAATGGATAAGGCACTTAGCGAAGAATCACCCGATTGGCTCATAGAATCTATACCATCATATTCTACGCTTGCAGTGGAGTTCGACCCAAGACTAGCAACAAAGAAGACTGTTGAAAAGAAGCTCCTGCTCCTGCATTCATCTCTTGCTGGATTCAAGGGTAGACAGGAATTGCATCCCATCAGGCTGCCAGTAATGTATGGAGGGGAGAACGGGCCTGATATTGATTCCGTATCATCCATCACAGGTCTGAGCTACAAAGAGATAATAGCTATTCATACAGGCAGAGTATATACATGCTACATGCTAGGCTTCACACCTGGCTTTGTATACCTTGGAGATCTCGACCCATTACTTGCTGTTCCAAGGCTTGATACACCAAGGCTTAATGTCCCAGAAGGCTCTGTGGCAATAGCAGCGAGGCAGACTGGTATATATGGCATAGCGGGTCCTGGAGGATGGAGAGTAATTGGCAGGCTTCAGATAAAACATTTTGACCTAAAAAAATCTCAACCATCAATGATCAGGCCTGGAGATAAAGTAGCTTTCTATGAAGTGAAATAGATGAATGAATGAAGTTGCAAGTATCATAAATCCCGGTCTTCTTTGCACTGTCCAAGATTTTGGAAGAAAAGGGTACAGGAAGTACGGTATACCTAGCTCAGGAGCTATGGATATTGTATCACTTGCAAACTGCAATAAGCTGGTAGGTAATAGTGCCAATTACCCAGCATTAGAGATAATAGGAGGAAATTTTGCTGCAAGGATATTGCAAGACACAGAACTTGCAGTAACAGGGGCAGATTCAGAGATCACAATTGATGGTGAAAAGACTGAGGCAAATCGCACCATAAGAGCAAAAGAAGGCTCTCTGCTGAGAATAAGGTACCTGCGCTCTGGAATGATCAATTATTTATCATGCAAGGGAGGTTTTCTTGCAGAAAACGCTTTAGGCAGCTTCTCCACATACGCAGCTGCAGACATAGGTGGCAAAAAGGTAAAGCAGGGAGATACATTATATTCTGCTTCTCTGAAATCTTCTGAAGAGCATCCTGAAGCGTTATCTTCTCTTCAGCATGTTTCAGAGTTCAGGGCGATCAAAGGGTTGCAGCATGATATACTAGCTGATTTGGTTGCAGAGTTCTTCCAGCAGACGTATACAGTATCTACACTTGCAAACAGAATGGGTTACAGGCTTGAAGGTAAACCTTTGAGAATTCCTTTAGAGATTGCAAACATTATCTCCTTCCCCGTCGTTCCCGGTATGATCCAGCTGTTGCCTGATGGTAAAGCTGTAGTACTCTTTCCTGATTGCCAGACCACAGGAGGTTACCCAATAGTAGCAATGGTAATTCAGCCAGATGCATCATATCTCTCACAGCTCTCGCCTGGTGAACAGCTGAAATTCAGGATGATAGATGAGGAAGAATCCTTTAAAATAATAAGAGATTTTTATCTCAGTCTATTCTAACGCTTGTACCTCTGCTGTGTATAGGAAATCTGACTGTTAACAAACCATTTCTGAATTTGGCTTTTGCCTTTGCAGGGTCTACCTTGACAGGCAACCTTATCTTCTTCGCATATTTCTCAAATTCAACATCGCCTTTTGCAAGACTCATCAATCTCACTGGTTTAATTATTCTGGCCTCAATGCTTAGTGTCTCCTCGGTAGATTCTATTCTTATATCATCCTTCTGCACATATGGCAGGTCGAAAGTAACTATAAGCTCATCATCAGTAGCCTCTATGCGATAAAGTGGCTTTAAAGACCTTGAGGAAACATCGAATAGTGCCTCATCTATGTCTGCCATGGTAGCTTCGAATATTGATCTTATCCTCCTCTCCATTTCGTCAAAGATGTCTGGCTCTTCAGACAATTCAATCACCTACGCATAAGCACTAGGAGCAAGCTTCACAGCCTCCTGCATGCTCTGCTGGGTTCTATGCATCAGCTCTCTTAACCTTAACCTCAGTTCCTCTGACTCTGCAAGCAATGGCTTCGTATCTATATCGATATTTATCATTCTGCTCAGAACCTTTATTACTGAGAGTGCTGCTTCAGGGTCAGGAAATTCCGGAAATGACTCTGCAAGCAGTGTAAGGTTTGGGATACCCATTGCCATGCAATGCTTGAGCAAGGATGCATAGGAGCCTAAAATCATCCCTTCCTCAAGAGGTTCTGCACCAGCATCCTTTGCCCTTTCCAGCATATCCTTCGTGTTTGATATCGCAAACACTTGCAATGCTTCGGACGATTCAATCCTCCTCTTTGAAGGAATCCCTGTAATCCCTATCACCGCTCTTGCACCTTTTGCAACGCTATATGACACAATCTCAGATGCGAGATAACTGGAGGCCCTTGGTGCAAGTGGTATCTCTGAGTGAAAAGATATAATATCATCATGCTGAAACATCCTTACAGGGTACTTTGGCTCGGAAGCATGGACAACCATAATCTGAGGAAAACTCTCAGAATCAACGTAGCCTATCTCCTGCATAGCAAGCTGTCTAATCAGGTATGATGTGACTATAGTACCTACAAGTCCTACTTCAGGGACTCCCACTATTACATAAGGCTTCAGGTTAGCTATTTCCTTTAACTCTTTAATTTGCAATACTGCTTTATGCTCGGACAACACATATGCATTGCTAACAGTTGATTATAAACAGCTCGCTGAATGCTTAATTCTAAGTAACACAATTCCAAAATCTTAAGGGTATTCTTTCTTTTATGTGTAAAATACTTTCCATGCAGCCAGCATGTTAGCTGTAGAAATATCGTCTACAAAAGGCCTCAATTTCGCAAGCAAACAATCCATCTTTATCTTCAGAGCAGAAGCCAATTCTTATCAATGAGGAAATTGCACCAAGGTTACGTGCATCTGTAGCCTGAAAAGTTAGCTCTATCCTAGAATCATGAAAAAACACGCGCATGGTACACGTTTTTTAATGGGAGTATGTCAGCGACGCATTACTATAACTGTACCCACTTGCATCAGGTCTCCCCAAGCTTGAGCCAGTCCTGTGCTTACCTCTTTCTTAACCTGCCTTTTACCTGCTTCTCCTCTCAGCTGCCAAAATACTTCACATACCTTCATCATTCCCGCTGCCGCTATAGGATTGCCGACACCAAGTAAACCTCCGGAAGGGCATACAGGCATATCACCATCCCTTTCTGTAACACCTTCCTTTGTTAGCTTCGGCGCTTCCCCTTTATCTGCAAGCATAAGCCCTTCCATATGGTGTAGCTCTTTATAATCAAAAGGATCATAAACCTCTGCAAAATCAATCTGCTTTCTTGGGTTGTCAATCTTGGCCATTTTGTAAGCCATGTTAGCTGCTTCTCTAACATACTCAGGATAATAGAGGTCTCTGTTGGTCCAGTACTGGGTATCCACATTCCATCCAACCCCGTCTATCCATACAGGATTATCCGTATACTTCTTTGCTACTTCTTCTGAAGCTAGCACTACAGCAGCAGCTCCATCTGAAGGGGGAGATACATCTAGCCTTTTAACAGGCCACACCATCGGTTCGCTCTTCATAACATCTTCAACAGTTATTCTAGCTGCAAGCTGTGCTGCTGGATGGTCTAGAGCATTCTTTTTATTCTTGACTGATACCAGGGCTATATCTTCTTCTTTGATATTATGTGCATGCATATATCTTCTCATTTCAAGGGCAAATATCCATAGCAGAGTTGTGCCAAGTGGTCTCTCCAGCGTGTGGTCAAATATGCTCCAGAAAGCAGCCTGAGGGTGTGGATGAAGAGGAGACATCTTTTCCTCTGCTACTACAAGGCATGTATCAAAAAGGCCGGATGCCACGTGCCACCAGCCTGCTATAGGGGCAAAGACACCTGTCCCTCCGCCTACGTAGACTCTCGTATATGGCCTGTTTGTACCTCCAGCTCCATCAGCTAGGTACTCTCCCTTCATGTGTACTCCATCAAAAGCGTCAGGTGCAGTGCCCATTACAACTGATTCTATATCCTTTATTTCCATACCTGCCGAGTCAAGCGCCATCCTTGACGCTTCGAATGCAAGTTCTTTACCTGTCTCGAGCATTCTTCTCCTGAATAGCGTCATCCCAGCCCCTATCACTGCAACCCTTCTCTTTGGCATCTTTGATCACCTTGATAATGCGATAGCAGCTCCAGTCGCAGTAGGTATGCCCCTCCATGATATAGCTAACGCTCTGCTAACTCTCTTTAGCTGCAAAGGACCCGCATCGCCTCTGAGCTGTAATATACATTCGAGTACTCTGTGCAATCCTGATGCCTCAATAAGATGACCAACAGCTATAGCGCCTCCGCTCGGATTGACAAAATCTTCACCAGCCATGCTGATCACTTCTTTCTTATCACCCGATATGGCATAAAGATGCTGAAAGAACTTGTAGGAGTATGTATCATCAATCTCCAGTATGTCAAAATTGCCAAGACTCTTTCCTGTCTCTGTCTTTACCTTTGCAAAAGAATTTGCAGCGTACTCGGGAGAAACTACAGAGCCTCCCTCATACCATGGTATTGAAGAGCTCCAGCTTATTGCATCTATGTATACTGCATCAACATGATTCTTTTTTATCCATCTATCAGATGCAAGAACAAGCACAATGCTTGCCTCAGAGTAATTTGCCTTGTCAAAGCTCAGCATAGGGGTTGAAATTATCCTCGCATCTTTGAGGTCTCTTTTCGAAACCTTAGCCCCATAGCTTGCTCTGGCATTTTTTAATCCCCTGGCTTTTGCGGTGAATATGTAGCTGTCGAGTTCTTCTCTTCTTATCCCTGTCTTATTCATAAAGGCGCTCATCTCTAGCGCGGCAAGTGAATCAGAGTCTAACCCTAAAGGTCTAAGGTAACTTGGGTCCAAGGCCATTTTCTCAACCACTTCTTTATCTACAACATCAGCAACCTTGCTATGTGCCTCTACAACTGCAATTTCTGCCATGCCTGATAGGATGTGCATGAATGCTTGTCCTATGCCTGTTATGCCATCTGCAGCTACTGTGCACAAAGTCCTTCTTGCAGCACCAATTTGATCGGGAACCATTTCATCTGTAATACTCCATCCCTCCCAGAAGTCTTCGTCACATGATACAAATGAGTCTGCATCTTTCCTGGGATCTATGCCTGCATCAGCATATGCTTTATGTGCGGCTTCGAACATCATCTCCCTCGTAGAAAGGTCTGAGATTGAAGGTCTGAAACCTTCAAAGCCTAATCCTATTATGCCCACTCTCAAAGCATTGGGGATAAAAATGTCAAGGTATTTATCTTTTCCAAAGAGCTAAAGAATCGTGTGCATGCTACGTTATGCCTATGACAGAGTCTCCTCTGGGTAAGATGAGCAATAAACAAAAGGTTGTGATAGCTCTGGTCGCGCTCTTTAGCCTTGCCTATCAAGCTTTCTATGCAGAGTATCTAAAGCAGATGCATATTGCAACATTGCAAGCTTTAGCTGTTTTTACTGACTTGGTCTTTATAGCAATAATGATCTATCTATTTCTTTACTTCTGGTATTCCTTTGCTTACAGGAAGAAGTGAAATGCTCGTTCATCTGTTTTGTATAGCTGTTCAAAAATATCATTTTATCTAGACAGATTAATTACCTTCAGCAAACGGTGACTGCAATGTCAATAGTTGGCAGTATACTTGCGCATAAATTTCTGGTAGCAATTGCACTTGCTTCCATGGTGGCGGGAGGTGTTGTTTCAAACCTTAACACTGTAGCAACGATGAGCTTTACTGTAAATTCTGGGATAAGTGTGACATCTATTGCATCTATGAACTTTGGAAATCTTAGCCCAGGCGAGAGTAAGGACTTTACATCTACTGCTACAATTAACGTGGTTACACCAAACAACTATACTATATTTCTTACAAACAGAGGCATACTGCATGATATCTTCAGTAATTTCACAGTTGTAATAACAGGCCTTGGACAGCAGAAGATAGTGCTTAACCTAGAGCATGAATCGCAAACCGTGAATCTCCCAGCAGGAAGCTATTCTGTCACAATAACTGTTAGCCTTACCGTTAAAAATAACATAGGCCACACAGTAACTGTTCAGAATGCAAGCTTCCTTGCAATAGGCCTGCATTCTGCTGCAGAAATACCTCCTGCGCCTGTAAAGCACCATGAGAATGAAGACGAGGACGACAACTGAATACCTTTTATTATTTTTTGTACCATATAGCAGCAGAATAGAATATGCTAGGGATACCAGTGTTTAAATATCCCATAGGTGAGAGACATATCGACAGGCCTTGCAATCTCTGCCTGGTGTATCCGTTTCTTCTGAGGAGATAAAAAAGTACGTAACTGAACAATTTGAGGCAAGGATAAGATATTCATGGACATCCGGGGTAGCTATAAGCAGGTTCCTTGAGGGGTTAAAGAATAAGGAGATATGGGGGAGAAAATGTAACAGATGCGGAAGGATAGTTGTTCCCCCAAGAATGTACTGTGAACAATGCTTTAGACCGAATGACGAATGGGTAAAGCTGAAGGATACAGGAAAAGTAAATACATATTCAGTAGCTTACGTGAATGCAGATGCAAGCAGAAGGAAAGAGCCTATAATAATAGCTGTCATAGAAATAGACGGGGCATCCCCTCTTATGGGTATATTGCACTATCTTGGAGAGGTTCAGCCAGATGATGTGAGAATAGGAATGAAGGTAAAGGCAGTATGGAAGGATGAAAGAAAAGGCTCCATTCTAGATATAAGGTACTTCAAGCCTATTGGGTGATCGCTATGCCAATTCAGGAGAGGATAGACTCAGTAGCTAAGCAAAAAAGCTGGGAGGATGTGCTTAGCTTGGACTATATTTACACAGCAGGAATAGCGGGGGAAAAATTCTTTACAGAATTGAAGAAAGGAAGGATAGTAGCTTCAAGGTGTGATAAATGCAAGATAAGCTATCTTCCTCCGAAATTGTACTGTGTAAAATGCTTTTCAAAACTGGAAAAGTATATCGATGTGGGATTAAAAGGAAAGGTTGCAGCGGTGACATATTCTTACTTTGCTGATACGTATTATGCCTTTGTAACATTTAATTCAGTAACAGGAGGCTTAATACACAGAGTATTAGATACAAGGACAAAGATAGGAGATACCGTTATAGTAAGATTCAGAAAGGAGAGAAAGGGGTCTATTACAGATATAGAAGGCTTTGCATTGGGAAGTAAAAAATGAGTAAAACACTGCTTATCACAGGCGCCTCTGGCTTTGTAGGGAGGCACCTGAAAAAGTATATGGAGGAAAAAGGATACTCTGTTCTGGGGCTGGATATAAACGGCAAGGCAGAGATTAATGGAGATATTACTGACAGTTCTTTTGTTTTTGAAACGCTGGCAAAGGAAGAGTTTGATTATGTTATTCATCTGGCAGCCCTCACCAATATAAAACAGACTACAGAAGATCCTTATTCAACTTACAAGGTCAATTCCTTTGGAACCCTCAACCTTCTGGAATTAGCATACAAAAAGCAAGTGAGTATGTTTATCTATGCATCAAGCGCTAATGTCTATGGCAAACCTCTCGAACTACCTGTTACAGAGCAGACTCCCTTCAACCCAAGACTACCTTACGACTATTCTAAGGTGATCAGCGAAAAGATGGTCAGAAGCTATCAGTTGCATAAAGGTCTTAGAGCTGCAATAACAAGGACATGGCTACTATTCGGAGAAGGAGAACCAGAAACAAGAGCTGTACCAAGGTTTGTAAGATCATGCTTCAAAAACGATAAAATTCCACTCTATAACTCTGGTAGAGATGTGACAGACCCTACCTATGTGTTGAACTACTGCAGGGCAGTAGAGCTTATAATGCAGAGCGAAAAGGCTGTGGGAGAAGCCTTCAATATAGGGTCTGGAAGTAAAATGTCTATTCGCGAGATGGCAGAAAGAATAAAGGAAATTACAGGCTCAAAGGCAGAGCTTGAATTGCTTCCCCCGAGGACAGAGCTCGAGAAGGAGCCCCAGATATCTTATCCAAGCCTAGAGAAGATAGAGAAACTGCTTGGCTATAAAACAATGGTCAGTTTCGAAGATGGGATAAGAAGAGTCATCAAATACTATAGCGGTTAATCGCGCAGTATCTCGCTAGATATTATAAGCTTTAATACTTCATTAGTTCCTTCGCCTATTTCAAGTAGCTTTGCGTCCCTGTACATTCTTTCCACAATTGAACCGGAAAAGAATCCATACCCACCATGAATCTGAATTGCAGTCCTTGCTGCTTTCATCGCTACCTGGCTTGCGTAATATTTTGCCATAGCAGCTTCCTTCCTGTGCGGTAGACCGTTATCCCTTAAGCTGGCAGCTTTTTCAACAAGTAGTTTTGCTGCTTCAAGCTCTGTAGATAAGTCAGCTAGATAGAAGCGTATAGCCTCAAATCTTGATATCTTCGACCCGAAGGCTTCCCTCTGCTTTGAGTACATTATTGAAGCATCGATGCATGCCTCTGCCATTCCAACTGCCATTGCACCGACTGCTATTCTCCCTCCATGCAGAAGCTCCATTGCCTGTTCAAAACCTTCTCCCTCTCTCCCAAGAAGTCTGTCTTTTGGAATAAAGACGTCATTAAAATGGATCTCAGCTGTATCACTTCCTCTAGTACCCATCTTGCCCTGCAGTTTTGTCCTTTCTACGCCTTCAGAATCAGCATCAATAACAAATGCCGATATAGAATCATTTGTCTTCGCCATGACAACTATCTTATCAGCTGAAAAGCCATGTGTGATAAATGTCTTTGAGCCATTTAAGATATAGCCATCCTGTTTTGCTAAAGCTGTAGTGCTCATCCTTTTTGCATCAGATCCGCCTCTGGGCTCGGTCAAAGCCCATGCCACAGGCTTTGCTGATGCGATAATTTCAGGTATAATATTCTCTTTTAACTCCTCTGAGCCATACTTGGCAATGTGCTCTAGTCCTAGACTGTTGTGTGCCTCAAGGCTGAGCGCTACACCTGCGGAATACTTTGACACTATTTCGAGTACATGAATGTATGAGCTGTAGGTAAGCCCGAGGCCGCCATACCTCTGGGGGAGAATAAGGGAAAGCATTCCTTGGTCTCTCATCTCAGAGTATAGTGCTTCTGGTATGATATCATCTCTATCTATTTTATCAGCTATAGGCGCGATTTTTTTCTCGCAAAATTGCACAGTAGCAGAAATCAGCATGTCCAACGTGTCGTTAGATTTTTGTATTGCCATATGTGAAGTATAGTCTTGCTGAGAAATAAATTCTTCTATACCAATGCAGCCTTATCTGGTACTTACTGTAGAGAGCGTATTGCAAAGGCTTGTCTAAGAACAAAATACTTGGCCTAGTAACTATGCTTTTTGAACAACCCTCTCAGGATCTATTACAGAATAATCCATGTAAAAAGCGAATATTTGGAATATTATTCTCTTGGCAAAAGATAACTTTTCTGCAAGAATAGAGGGAATCCTTTGCTGCATCAAGAAGGGTGTATATGCATCGAAATGCGATTAAACTATAGCAGTAGCTGTGCTATGAATGTAGAAATTTCGCGCTAGTCTAGCCTATAATCTAACTAAGGGTCAATCTTTAGTAACAGACGTTTCATATTTTATAGACCAACTTTGAAGTGACGTCTAAATACTATGCAGAACCACAGCGAAGCTAATGCAAGACAGCAAGAAAGAAGATGACTATGTTATGAAAGCAGTGGAGAAGGTCTTTCCCAGCGTAGTTGCAATTTCAACAGTGCATGAATCTTTCACTTCTCCTGCGCTGAAGGGTATGGGATCTGGTATCATAGTGCATCCGGAAGGATACATAGCTACGAACTACCATGTTATCGAAGGTAGCGAAGAAGTCGAAGTGATACTGAGCGATGGTTCAAGAATTCAAGGAGAGGTTGTCGGGATTGACCCTTCAAGCGATCTGGCTGTAATAAAGATGGCAAGAAAGGGCTTGAACGCAGTCGATCTGGGAGATTCTGATGAAAGTGAACTACCCCGCCCTTGCAGATGTGGCTTCTGCCACATCTGTTTGTTTGGAGCTTCTCGCTTCATAGGCAATGCTTGCTTTCACATGTGGAATACTTTTTATGTATTCGAGCATGCTACTTGTAGAGGCATAATCCTCTGCGAGCGTCTCGCCTAGGTTCCCTAGGCAAAGCCCTTCTTGCTTTATCTTATTTGCAGCAACTACATCTCTATCAAATACTG
>JARVJU010000021.1 GCA_029775965.1 Nitrososphaeria archaeon
CGGAAGCAGAGGGTCATATGAGGAATTCTATGCAGCCAATAATCCCAGACAAAGTTACATCCGACCTTGTAGACAGAAAGTGGCGCGAATATGGTTTCTAAGGGATGTTTATACAAGATATTGCAGGAAAGCATTTACCTAAGGCGTGTTATCTCCAGAAGACAAAATAATTTTTCATACTATAGACATATTTCTGCTTTTAAAGGTAAAACTCTTTATTGACCTATTTCAAAAGGCAAAATCATCGAGTGCTTAAGCAGCTGGTATGACATATTGCTTTGCTAAAAATCTAGACTCTTCTTCTGCAAGAAGTCTAGATAAAGCAGTTATGCGTATGGCTCTGGGTAATATTCAATAATGAAGCGTAGACAGCTGAACCAATCATATACGATTTCTTGCAACTCTGCTTGCCGTTGCAGAGCATGTTTATCCCTAGCTCCATGCGGAAAATGCAGACATTTAGCCCCTGCTTCTTATGGCTAGAGGAGTAACAAAAGATATTATCATCGTGCCAAGTAGTATCAGAGAATACGCGGTTTGGTTAATCAGATTTAGCCCAAAAGCTAGAGTTGCTATAATTATCCCAACTGCACCACGTCCTCCTAGTATAGACGATATTATCTTCGCGCTACTTCCATCAGTCATACCTAGCATTCTCTTCGAAGCTATGTAGCTTAAGCTGAATGATATTATTATGTCAGCAGCAACTATGATGGCAAATATGGAAAGCGTATAAAAGTTGTAGAGTCTTAATTCTGCTTGAAGACCGGAGATTCCGAAAAATATCGGGATAAAAAAGGATCTATTCATCACCTCAAAAGTTCTCGTTATGTTGGTATAGGATTCCTTCCCCACTATCCCCTCATGAACTATCAACCCTGTGAAAAATGCCCCTAAAATGTAGCTGATTCCTATGTACTGTGTTGCAATAGACACTATAAGTCCTATAATTATAAGAATTGCATAAGGAGTCCCTTCTCTTTTCAGAAATCCGGATGAGTATTCGAGCAGTCTTCTGAATGCCCGGACTCTGTAATTTATCAACCTATCAATAAGGATGAACACTACTGCAAAGATAACCAGATAGAGTACCGTATAAAGTATCCCCATAAAAGATTGGGTGAATAATGCTAAAAGAACAAAGGCTATAATGTCCGAAACAATTACAGAAGAAAGTATTATCTGACCTGTTATCTTTTGCACAAGTTGCAGTCGCATCACCATGACTGAAACTATTGATATGGATGGAACACAAATTGCAAGCACAAGAATAAAGTCAGCGGTCAGTCCGAAGGGAAACAGGAAATACGAAATAAAAAACAGTGGTATAACCGGAATTATGAAACTTGTCAGAGAAATTATAGTCGACCTTGCGATGTTACGCCTCAGCATTTCCGTATTCATCTCAAGTCCAATTAGAAATATGATGAAGAAAACAGCTATGGATGAAAGCGCAGTAAGCTCCGGGCTAGGCATGAGCAACTTTAGAACAGTAGGCCCTATAACTATACCAGCAAGTAGCTCACCTATGACGTGTGGCAAGCCAAACTGCTCAAACACTTCTCCAAGTACAGTGGCTGCACCCAAGATGATCAGTACGTCAAAGAGAATTGGATAGGGCATCGCTTTCGCTATAGACGTCGTGTATATAATTTCAACGTTCATCTTGGTCTAGTCTACAGCCCAACTTCGAACAGAATCGATATTTTGGTATCTGACTTATCTATAAGGCCGGATATTCTCTCCCTCCACCTGTTGCTTCTGGAAACGAGAACGAATATACCTTTCACCTTGCATCCTGCCTTATTCCCAAGCTGGATAAGTGATGCCATTGTCTTGCCTGTGGTGGCTACGTCATCTACTACGAGTACCTTACTTCCCCTTTTAATCCAGGCTGAAGGTATGTACAAAGTAAATATCTCAGAAGGATTATCTGCTTGAATATCCGACTCAAGGTAACTGACTGCGCCTGAGGATTTGTTCCTTGTTGCATAGACCAGCCGGGCTCCTATTTCTATAGCTATTGAGGTGGCTAAAGGTATTCCTGATGATGCTGCAGTCAGCACTGTATCAATATCTTCACCCTTAAAATCACTTGATATTTTACCTGCTATCCACTTAAGGGCATCAGGGTCTGAAAGAAGGAGATGAAGATCGAGATATCCGTTAGCCCTAACCATCATTCTATCCCTAAGCATATCTATAAATCTGGAGTCTGAAAGAATTAAACGATCTATCAGCATTGCCTGCTCTACAGAAGGCCTTATACTTCCTGTAACGTATCTGCACAGGAGCGTTCTGTGAATTCCTGTGGCTTGCTGAATTTCGTCATAGCTCATATTCTTTTTTACTATTCTCAACCTCTGAACCACTGACTGCACGTATGCAAAAGCATCCTTCTTGTTCATCTTTTCTTCAACATCCATGCGATCAGTATAATTTACATATCTATGTAAATCTTACTGCATAGAATAGAAATGGATTTATACCGGCGCAGCAAGAGCAAAAATATGACAGAGCAAAAGGGTAGTTTGTTCGTCAGGGAGAGCACAGGTCTTGTTAAGCATGTGTCTCTGCTTGATGCCATTGCTCTTAACATAAGCAACATGTCAGCTGGCGCAGCTCTAGCAACTATAGGATTTACCATGTACTTATTTCCTCAATTCGGTATACCTGTTTCAGGAATGAACCTAGTATACGGTTCTCTTATAGCATTTTTACTTTCAATACCGCAGATAATAGTTTATACCATGATGAGTACACGCTACCCTAAAACTGGTGGCGACTATGTCTGGGTTTCAAGAACTTTTGGTGGCTTATTTGGCAGTTCTCTCTCATTCATGGGCTATACGCTCGAAACGCTTGCATATCTAGCTCTTATTGCACTATCAGCCGTCTTCGCGATAGGTTCTGTGGGAGTATTGCTAGGAAACTCAGGCCTTCTGGGCTTGGCAATCCCAGGTCAATTCGGAGGAGATGCGGCTCAACAGTTTATAGTTGGAGCTGCAATATTTGCAGCTTTGATAGGTATAAACATATTCAAACCTAAGGCAGGATACAAGCTTGTTTCAGCCCTGATGATAATAGGTGTAATCATAGCTGTATTGGCTATAGGGGTGATACTGCTAGCCGGAAAGCAAGGCGTAATAAATTATGCTGCCTCTGTAGCTGCAGCTTCCCATGACAGCACACTATCATACAATTCTATAGTATCCTCTAATGCTGCGTCTTCATTCAGTCTGAGCTCAACTCTGCTGCTGCTTCCTTTCTTTGCGATTTTTGTATATCCTTGGCTGAATGCAGGACCTGCCGTGGCTGGAGAAATAAGAGGAAGGTCGTCAATAAGATGGAACGTCCCCTTGGCAAGCCTGATAGTTATGGTACTTGTTACATCTGCTTTTGGAGTAATGTACCTTGTGGCAGGGATACCCTTTACGAATGGAGCACTATCAAATACAAGCTATGTCATAGATAATTTCTTCAACTTCTGGACTCTGGCGATGGGAGTAACAAGCAATGCAGCTATGCAACTTATCATAGGACTGGGGTGGGTAGCTTGGAACCTGGCAATACTTGCATATGGGATAATAGTATTCTCTAGGTATATGTTCTCACAGGCTTTTGATAGATTCCTTCCATCAAGACTTGCCTATGTCAGCCCTAGATTTGGATCCCCTGTAGTTGCTCATATTGTAGACTTGGTTATCACAATAGCTCTCATAGGTGCTGCTTCTTTCTTCTATGGCACCCTTACCTCTCTGTACGGGGCTGTTGTAGCTTCAATGATATATTTTGTGTTTGTGGACTTGGCCGCAGCAGTACACGGAATAAGAAAGGAGAAAGGTGGACAGAGAAACATTCTACTTATTGCAGGATTGCTTCAGGCTGCAGTCTTCCTCTATCTAATAAGTGACTTCCTAGCTTACCCGGGTATCTGGGGAGGAAATGTTCTGGCTTATGGATATGTAGCAGTTTCATTTGTTGCAGGATTGCTCATATACCTAGTATCCAGAAGCTACCACAAGCGTAAAGGAATAAACATAGACTTAGCGTACAAAGAAATTCCGCCAGATTGAATTGATTACCTCTTCTTAGCACCTATTGGCAATGGAGGTTTGGTCTCTCCCACTCTTATTCTTGCATCAAGCGTAAGAGCGCCTTTACCTTCAGGGAAGACCATCACAGGGTTCAGGTCAATCTCCACAACCTCTGGTATATCCTCAACCAGACAGGATAGGCGGAAAAGTATATCTTTAATAGAAGCAACATCATACTTTGCCCCACCACGTAAACCGGTTAGAAGCTTATACACTCTCAATGATTTTAACATATCTTCTAGGTCAGTATCTGTCACGGGGGTTAGGCTGACAGATACATCCTTGAGAAGCTCAACGAGGGTACCCCCTGCTCCGCACACCACAAGGGGTCCGAAGACGGGGTCGAAGGTTGACCCGACCAGCATTTCTACCCCTCCTTCAGCCATAGGTTGAATAACAAGCCCTGCATTCTTATAGCCAGACGTCTTCAGTCTGCTCAGGATAGATTGTGCAGCTTCGTATACAGCATTCTTTCCTTCCAGACCAAGCACCACAGCGCCTGCTTCTGTTTTATGGACCAATCCCTCAGCTGTGCCCTTGACTACCATCTTGGTTTGCATCTTTGCTGCAATGTCTGCTGCCTCATCTGCTGTCCTTGCGAGATATGTATTTATCACAGGTATGCCATAATAGCCTAACAGAGTATTTGTCTCTTCCATAGACAGCCAGCCTCTTCCTTCTTTCAGTATCTTTGATACAAGTGAGGCAGCTTCAGCCCTCTTTCGTCCATCAACTTTTCTTACTTCTCCCTCTGGCTTCTCTAACCATCTCTTATATTCTACTGCCTTACCTAACGCTTTGGCAGCTTCCTCAGGAAAGGGATATGCAGGGATCTTTATCTTTCCGTTAGAAAGCATTTCTGGAACGCCACGACTTGCCATGAAGCAAGCCAGCACAGGCTTGTCGCTTCCTGCTTTCTCTGTTTCTTCAAGTATTACCTTGGCTACATCTTCTTCTCTAAGTGTCAGAGGAGGGACGAATATAACTATCATAGAGTCTATGTTCGGGTCATTGAATACTGTTTGCATCGCTTTCCTGTAGTCATCAGCTGTAGCTGAAGCAATCATATCTACAGGGTTTCTTACAGCAGCTCCTGTGCTGAGTACCTGCCTTAGCTTATACTGCACGTCAGCATTTAATTCTGGAACTGTCAGTCCAACGGCTTCACATGCATCAGCTGCCAATATACCAGCGCCTCCAGCGTTTGTTATTATAGCCACAGAGTTTCCTTTTGGCAGTGGCTGGGTTGATAATAATGATGCAACGTCGAACATATCTTCTAATGTGTCAGTCCTTATAACTCCACACTGCCTGAATAATGCATCAACCGCTGCATCTGATGATGCAAGAAGTGCTCCTGTGTGGGACTGCGTTGCCCTAAACCCAGCAGAAGACCTTCCACTTTTAACCACTATGATAGGTTTCTTTTTTCCTACTCTCCTTGCAATACGTGAAAATTTTTTTGGATTACCAAAAGATTCCAAATAAAGCAGTATAACCTTTGTTCTTTCATCTTGCTCCCAGAACTGGATAAGATCATTTCCAGATATGTCTGCTTTGTTACCGACGGAAACAAAGCTAGATAGCCCAACCCCAAGCTTGTTTGCATGTTCAATTACTGCTATCCCAAGAGCGCCTGATTGAGATAGAAAACCAACACTGCCACCCTTTGGAAAGAATTGTGAGAACTGAGCATTAAGCATCACATTTGCATCAGTGTTGATAATGCCCATACAATTGGGTCCTATGACACGCATCCCATATTCCCTACATATATCCATAAGCTCTTGTTGTAGCTTTACACCTTCTGGCCCTGCTTCTGAGAAACCTGCTGAAATTATTACCAATGACTTTATTCCTTTCTCTGCACACTCCTTCGCTACCGCGGAAACATATCTAGCTGGCACAGAAATGACTGCAAGGTCTATATTTCCGGGGCAGTCGAGAACTGAATGATAAGCAGGGATAGATTGTACAAAGTTTGCATTTGGGTTGACAGGATATACAGGTCCGTTAAAACCGGTGCTTATTATGTTGTGAAACAGCTGCCCCCCTATGCTATCTCTTTGTCTAGAAGCACCTATCACTGCTACTGCATTAGGGTAAAGGAATTTCTGTACAGCCGCAAAAGTGGCTACTTGCTCCCTCCTTTCAAACCTTTCCACAGCCTCAGGTGCCAGTGATGTAGGGAAGGTGAGTAGTATCTGTCCAGGTTCAACCTTCACCTCGACATGAAAACCAGAGTTCTTCACAAGATTGATCATCCTGTAGTTTTCAGGAGAGACGTAGGTTTCAAATATTGAAATACCCTGTTCGTTTGCTGCTTCCGTAAGCTGCGCCAGAAGGATTGTACCTAGCCCCTTTCCCTGATAACTATCGCTGATCACTAATCCTGGTTCAGCTTTGTCCTGATCTATCATGTAATAAGCTGCGTGACCTATTATCTTACCTTCCCTTTCTGCTATAATACAGAACCTGCCATCCTTTGGCATCAATCTTTCAATCACTTGAGACCTGTCGTACGCTGCTGTTAAGAACCTGAAGTACATACTCTCATCCGAAAGCTCCCGTACAAATTGCGCCAAGAGCTGCTGATCATGATCATTATTCTTAAGTGGTCTAACATGAGCTAGTGAACCATCCTTCAGCACAACATCGGATTCAAACCTGCTTTGGCTTATCAAGTATCCACCTTTGATATATCTACATGTCTTCTAATCAACATTTCGAAAATTACGCTACCTGCATGAGTTGGATAGCTGTCTACATTCAAGCTTGATTGTAAAGTTATGTCATACGTTTGATCTGCAGAAAAATTGAGATCTGTGAAATAATACATCATAAATATATGAGCACAAATAAACCTTCCAGGGGCAGAGGTATTGAAGAGAGAAAATACCATCGATATTAGAGCTGTAATGAGATACTTTGCTGACGGTGTCACAATAGTTACTGGAGTCTCACGTAAAGGAGATCTTTTTGGTATAACAGTTACTTCTTTTACGTCTGTTTCCCTTTCACCTCCTCTCGTGCTTGTCTGCATAGCTAACTCAGCATCAGCAACAAAAATGATAAAGGATTCACGAAGATTTTGTGTCAACCTGCTTACTGCAGATCAGAAGGATCTTTCTGAAAGATTCGCATACGTAGAAGAATCAAAGAGGTTTCTCGGTGTTAAATACAAGATTGGAAGAACCGGTTCTCCTATACTTGAGGATTCATGCGGATATATTGACTGCACTTTGTTCAAATGGACAAAGGCAGGAGACCATACGATATTTCTAGGCAACCCAATTGATGTATATGCAGAAGGTAAGCTACCTTTGATATATTACAACAGGGGTTATTACACTATATGCGATAATGCCTGATTGCAATGCTGTTAGCTGATGTCTATTCTTGAGCCATAATCGACCTCACAGCATCAAACAACTGCCTTGCAGCAAGCCTTGGATGCTTAGTAGCAAGTTTGATCACTGATGTTAAATTAAAATTGGCCGTAATAAAATCAAAGAATTCTTCATTCGATAACTCCTTAATTATCTCCACCTCCTCGTCCCAGTGTTCATCATCGAGTGTAAGCCAACGCTTCTGCACCTTCAAGGCTGCCCTGATCTTTGGCCCAATATTTCTCTTGCACTCAGATTCATATCTTGCTAGAGATGCAAGTCCATCTGTATTTCCATTCTTCAATGCGTCTGCAGCCATTCTTCCAGCAATCTTGCCATACTCTAAGGCATACCTTATCCCCTCCAGCACCAGCGGATTTGCTTGCCCGGCAGCATCACCAACAAGCATAATGTTTTCAAAAATTAGATCTTCTCTGAGCCCTTCATTTGGTATCAATCCATAATGGAATTCTATAGGTGTTATCTTGCCCAATTTATCAAAAGGCGAAGGTCTCCTTTCAATCAGCTTCAGAAGTATATCAACTGGATCTTCTTGAGATTCCGGCCTTCCGATGCCAACTCCAATCCTTGCCCTGTTTTCTCCAAGTGGAAAGATCCAGGCATACCCAGCCGGGGAAAAAATTTTTCCGACCATTATGATCCAGCTGCTTGGATCAATATTCTCAACTATTGCCTCGTATTCCGCACCAGCACCAAACCTTTTGTATTCTTGCGCCATACCAACTTCTCTTCCTACGACTGTGGTGAATCCGCTTGCGTCAATTACTATGCCTGCCTTGAAAGATTCTTCGCCTGCCAAGCTTGAAGCTATAACAGACTTACCATCTCCTTTTTCTACCCTGTTCACTCTTGTCTTAAGGTATATCTCAACTCCCTCTTCGGCAGCCCTTGATGCAAGAAATTGATATGTTCTTCTTACGTCAAGAACTACGGCCCTTTTGTTAGTATCATGCAATGATACTTCATTTCCAGGAGAATAGAACTTGAAGTTGTCAATTTCGTTATACAGCTCAGCAGGTATTCTATGATTCTTTACTGTTTCAAGCCATGTCACGCCACTAGTCCTCACGTGCTGGCCTATTGCCTCCTGCATTTCAAGCAGCGCAACCTTCATTCCACGCTCAGCAGCCTGCCCCGCGGCTGAAATCCCTGCAGGACCTGCGCCGACAACAACTATATCATAATCATGATGCAAGGCTCTTCTCTTCCTTTAATTCAGTATTTTTCTTTGGTAGTCTAGGACCGTAGACCAAGTCTGGGGGTTCTTTATTTAGAGGATTCCTTGAATGGCAATCTTCGCATTCATATCCATAGTGGTATAAGCAATATCTATCTGTTTCTTTACCACACCTTTTGCATCGCATACCATATCCCTGTCCACTTGTTCTAAAACCCTTTATAAAACCTAGCTAAACTATGCTTTCTACCTAAGCTCTTTTCTTTTCTCTCGTCTGTACAGGAGATAATAGGCTGGGATAAATATGAGAAGTAAAAGTGCAGCTATACCGGTAAATGTGTTGAAGATTATCTGCTGGTCTGTTGTAAAGTTGTTCTGTACAGTTTGAGATGCAGTGTTAGCACCGGATGATAAAGCAAATAATATTATCAATGGAATCAGTACTATGACTATAGATAAGAGTGTAGGCAGCCAGCGCCTTGTCTTCTCTCTAGGCTCCATCCCTATCATCATCCCTAATATGTTACCTGAACATAGTATAGGATAAGGATATTGGTCAAAGGATGAGACGTCACTTCCTGCTGAACAAGTACTCCATAGCTGTATGTATTGTTTCCATCAGGCGCTACAAACACAGTTTGTGCTCCATATTTTTGAACATAATTAATAGCAAAAGACGATAGCAGAGATTTTACGCTATTCCAGTCATTTAAAGACGTGAAGTTCACGCTTCCAACCTGTACAAATGCATCGGCGCCTATTTTTGTTACGTTTATCAAAGAAACATTCTGAAGACTGAAGAATTTACTCACATTCTCTTGCAGAAGCTGCATATTACTCTGCGTAGGTTGAGCTTGCCCAACGAGATTATAATAGGCTTGCGCAGAATCCTGCCCGATTGCCACCTGAGCTGTGTAGGGGTTGACTGCAGCAATAAAGGGCATCTGAGCTACGACTGCAGATGAGGAAGGTATAAGGTATTCGGGTATGAAATAGTATAGCTTGCCATTGATTACATACAAGAGAGGTGATCCAGAAGTAGGGGTACTCTGTGTGTTAGAAGAGAAACCTCCTAGGAGAGTCAACTGTGTCTTTACCTGCTGGTTCGACAAAAACGCCTGATAAGCTCCTGTTGGTGATATAAGTGCACTAGTGGAATTTGCTGGTACCTGATACAGATACATCTCCCCTAGCTTATTACCGCCAAAGACTATGTATATACCTGCAAGGTTTTTACTTACTGAATTTTGATATTCAACCTCCTGCAGAGCTACGAAATAAGGTGTATTACCTATAACGTAAGCAACGTACAGTACACCAACAGGGTTACCCTGAGCATCTGTTGGGTATTCATAAAATCCGGAACCGGACAACCACACATATGGGTCGGTAACATGAAATATGAAATTGCAAGTCAACTGGCCATTACATACGGTCTGCCCTGATGGGCTGGGGGTACCTAGCAATGCATCAGGATACCTAAGTTGAGGGATCAGCCAAGAGGGTGCCTGTTGCCAGTTGTAGTAGCTCCTGTAAAAACTCATCAGAAAATTATCATCATAATTCTGATTGGGAACAAGGTAGCCTGTCATATTTCCATTAGTAGGGTCTATCAACACTACACCAAAGAAACGAAGATAGGGGCTAAAAGAGAAGGCAGAATTCATAGGGTAACTTATGTAAACCTGCACCAGATAGAATATTTTTTGTCCATCAGTTACCATATATGCCTCTGGGTCTATCTGAAGACCATTAATCAATATATCACCAACTCTGTTGAATATATTTCTGTTGTACAGCATATCTATTGAGCTGTTTGGTGGTGAGAAGGCAAAACCAAACTGACCTCTCAACAGGAACCAGAGCATCCGTTGCCATCCCGAGAGAACATAGTCTGGCTGTGCAGGATAGGACTGGTTGTTTATCTCGTTATAATCAGCCACTCTGACATATGCTGAAGTAGTGAATGCACTTCCTTCTCCATAGTATATGAGAGGTTGAGGTGCTCCAAAGGCGGAGCTAAGAGAAATCTGCTGACCATTATGTGTATTTATCAGTATGACTCTGTCTGTGTGGGTATATATGAGATGCTGTGCCCTCCAGTCGGTTCCACTGGGATAGCTTATAGTAGTTGGTGCTATCCAATACTCTGTATTATTAACCCAAACTATTTGTGCACCTGCAGGAGCCATCCAGTTGTTTGAACCTACTTCTTTAGTCATCGTGTTTTGGGCCTGTTGCTGACCCCACTGTCTGACCAAGGATAGTATCATATCTGTGTTTCCAGCAGGGAGATTCGATATTGTAGTTACGTTAAGTCCCTGCACTCCAGAGCTCCAGTCTGTTACAGCGATCTGTTTTTGGATAAACGGTGTCCATTCATACTGAGGCCATCTGTTATTCCAGTTCAGATAAATAAACACAGTAGCCCCTACGTTAAATATCAGCGCTGCGATAAGAATGATACCTGCTATGGTAATTATTCTTCTTCGACGTACTGTGACGGGTATTACTCCTTTACCAGACAGTTTAAGATATATCCAACCCAGTAATGTGAATGCTATAAGGCTGACTACTATGCCATACCTGTAAGGTGTGGAGGCATCAGTGGCCCAGTAGGGTGAACCAATAAGTATCTCTATAAGGATCATAGATGCAAAGAGTACAGCATCTCTCATCCATCTATTCCCTGGAGATAGAGCGAAGTCTCTTATCGCCTTTAGAAAAAGTCTAAAGGCTATCAGAGCTACTATGCCTCCAATAACAGAATATATGATAAAATATTCTATCTGCATAGTAGGCATAAGACCTATCAGTTCATTTGCCGTTGCAAAATTCAAGGGCAATTCAGCTATCCTAGGAACAAGCCCCCAGGAGCCATAACCATTAAGAGCCATGTAAACAGGCATTACAAGGTTTCCGAAGAACGGGAAGCCCTGCAGAGCTGATATTATAAAAAATGCCAAGACATACTTCATTATCTGCCATATCCCCCAAATCGTGTTAGATAGGCTGGGAACTTGTGTTCCAGTTGGAGGGATACCGGATTCTTGCCCATAAACCCTATAATCTCTATAATCGGAGTACCTTCTGAACCTTGGGCTTGATGCAAATCCTGCTGCCCTAGTTATCACAGCTGATACTGCACTGTATATGTCGCTTTTGCCCCGGGATGGGTTTATCACTATCAGAGCCAGTATTGCTGCAAGATAGAATGTATAGCCATGATAAAAAACAGTTCCGAACCAATCAAGGCCTGCTTTGTTTTTGTACATGCTCTCCATTATAGTCCAGTTCAACCAGATGTTGAGGGAATAGAGTGCCACAATGACGATAAACAACACTATGAAAAACCATAGAACTCGTATTCCTCTGCCTGTGGACAAGCCAATTAATAGTATAAGTACTCCTCCTTAAACTGTGCTGTAGATGCAAGAGTAGCGACATACTCATACGACTTGAGCCGCTGGATTCCTAGTTTTGCTTTGCTTACTGTAGCTATTTTGGTAAACTTCAGCAGACTACTTTGTCCTTAACTTTATCTCTATACTAACTGATTCTGGTATCCTGAGTCTGGTCAGCTGCCCCATCGTCCTTTCGTTTGCGTCTATATCTATAAGGCGCCTGTGCAGCTTGAGATCCCATTTATCGAAAGTATGTGTTCCTTGGCCAGAGGGAGCCTTTCTTGTAACTACCCTTAGCTTTTTAGTTGGAAGAGGTACAGGACCTTTAACGTTCACCCCGGTCTTTATTCCCAGCTCTTTGATCTCAGAGCTCACCTTCTCTAAATCCAGAAGGTTTGTAGATTCAAGCTTTATCCTTGCGACCTGGGGCATCGCGACTCCTACCATCCCCTATGAATTCATCTTTTAAATGTTTATTCCAAAGCTATAGAATCTCCAGCTTACCATATCTACCTACGTTCAGCCTCATTTCTCCACGGAAGGTACTCACGTATCCATTCTCAATACGAAGCCTTGAGCCTTCTCTTACCCTTTGTGCATACTCATTCCAGAGAGTCAGTATAAAGGTGCCTGTATCATCTTCAATGGTAGCATCAACAACGGAAGCCTTCTCTCCTGTCTTAAGAGTAACTTCCCTTATAGGAGAAAGTGAAACGACCTGTGCTTCTATGTTCACCCTTCGTGAATCTGGCCTAAGCTCTTTTATCTTCAACTTGACCTAGCGGAAACGTTGATTGACTGGCTATTTAAACAAAATGTCTGCAGTATTGTACGCTAGAAACCTTTCTAAGGATAATGCTTTAATTAGTTCAGTCAAACCCACAGAGGCAGAAACCAACATTTGATCGAGCTATTTATCCCTATAATTGCGCTGCTTCTTTCCTACCTCGGTTCCAAATACCTTGCTTCAGCACTAGCAAAGAGAGGCTTGACTGTTCCTGACATGCATAAGCCCGGGACACCTCAGGTGCCGAGGCCTGGGGGACCTGCTATAGCGTTTGCAATAGTCGTAGCGCTGGATATACTTTATGTTGTGACGGGCTCAGAAGAGGTACTTGCACTTTCGCTTACTGTAATCATAGCTTTTGCTGTAGGTGTATATGATGATATCAGGTCGCTAAAAGGACCAGTCAAAGTCGCTTTGCTGTTTACAGCCTCGCTCCCAATACTTTTATTGCACACCTATGTACCTCTTCCTCCTTTTCCTTTCGCAGGTCATCTGAGGATAACAACCATTTACCCGATACTTGTCTTCTTGGCGATACCTGTTACATCAAACGCGTTTAACATGATAGATATATACAACGGCCTCATCAGCGGCTTTTCAGCCATAGCTACATTGCCTTTGTTTGTGTCCTTCTTGATAAGAGGTGATATGCTTATGGTGTCAATATCTCTAATCTTCATGATGACTATGCTAGGTTTTTATCTTCTACACAGAAATCCCTCAAAATTATTTCCTGGAGATTCAGGTAGTTTGGCAATAGGTGCAGCGTACGGTGCTATAGCAATAATAGGAAAGGTGGAGATAGTAGCAGTTGTCGCTCTTCTGCCTGCTATATTAAATGCCTTCTTTGTTATATCATCTGTAGGTGGGATAATTGAGCACAAAGAGATGAAAAAGAGACCAGTAAGACTTAATTCAGACTTCACTCTTGTAGCTTCGCGCGAATCCGATGCACCTGTCACACTTGCTAGGATGCTCCTATCAGACGGGAATCTTTCAGAGAAAGAGGTAGTCTACAGATTCTTCGTGCTAGAAGCCTTCGCTTCGCTCTTGGCTATAATAACATTCCTTTTGACCGAGGTAAGATTATGAAGGTGCCATCTGCGTTAGTGCTTCTTCTAATGATAATGACTGCTTCATGGATAATACTTATAGCTATGACATATCTGATATTCCAGGTTATAGTACCTATATCGCCTCCTATTCATTCTCCCTATTCTGTTGTTCTAGCTTATGCTTTCCTAAAGCTCATACTAGCAGTAGCATCCTTCGGCTTCTGGTTGTACTCTTATTTTCTTCTACGGGACATGTTCGTCAAGGTGAAAGGTTTGAACCGGTCTCCCACGCCCTCTTCTTCAGATCGTACTGAGCCTTAGAATACACTATCTTTGCAGGCACACCCATCACCACCTTATCTGGCGGAACGTCCTTTGTCACCACAGAGCCCATAGCCACCACACTTCCTCTTCCTATTGTGACACCTGCCTTTATTACCGCTCTAGCTCCTATGGCTGCAAAATCCTCAACCTTCACACCTACAAGCCTTTTGCTCATCGGATATGGATCGTTTGTAAATACAACACCAGGGCCTATGAACACATTGTTTCCTATATCTGTAAGAGGTGGAATGTACACAGAGCCCTCTATTCTTGTGTTATCGCCTATAACTACAGAGTAATCGACATGTGTTAAGGATCCTATGATAACGTTGTCTCCTATTCTTGTGTTATCTCCTACATAGGCAAAATGCCAGATCTTAACATTCTTCCCGATCTTCACATCGTTTCCTATGTAATTAATTACCATGATTCATGGTGGAAATATTGTTGCATTATAAGAATTTTGCCCGGCGATACTTATACATTAAGAGATATCGGAAGACCCTTTGCGCTGGAGTATGAGGCTGCCTCAGCTATTATGCTTGTCTTTAGCGCATCATATGCATCGACAGCAGGTTTGCTCCTCTTTTGGACGCAATCCAAGAAATGATTTATTTCCAGCATTAGAGGCTCCTTTGTTTCCATGTACGGTATAGTGGAGCCAAGTGCATTATCTATTCTTACTTCCTGCTGGATGAAATCGATTCTGACAACTCCCTCTGTAAACACAGCAGTAAGCTTTCTCTCTTTCCTTGGGGTCACCCAGTTAGTAGTTATTATAGCCGTTCTATGGTCCTTAAAACCGAGCATTATTACTGCAAAGTCCTCATAATTTCCCATAACTTTCCCCGTCCTTGCAAATACCTGTATAGGCTCCTCTGCAAAGATGTATCTGGCTGTATCTATGTCATGAACAGCTGTATCCAAAAGTATGCCCACATCTTTTATACCATTCCATCTGTTTTCTCTGTGGAATTCTGCAAGCAAAAGTGAACCAAGCTTCTGATGCTGAAGAAGCTCCTTCAGGTACATAACGCTCGGATTGAATCTCTCAATATAACCTACAGCTACAATCCTTCTCTTCTCTGCAGCGAAATCTGCTATTTCCTTACCCTTTGCTACCGAATCAGCAAGAGGTTTCTCTATGAACACATCTAGACCTGCTTCAAGTAGTCTTTTGGATATTTCTGCATGTGTCTTGGTTGGTGTGCATATATGCACCGCTTGAATGTTTGCAGAAGATATCATGCTCTCTATATCATAGTATGCCTTAGCACCGTACTTTCTTGCATAGGTATCTGCTCTTGCCCTGTCTGTATCGCATATTGCACCTAGCGCACCCAGCTCATACAATACTCTTGCGTGATTCTTCCCCCAGCCACCAACACCTACCAAGCCAACGCTGATCATGTGCAAAGGGTAGGTACATCAAGCTATAAATAGTAGCCATTCAATCAAAAAGTACCTATCGGTATTGAAGCGCTTATTATCGATTGATCATCATTCTTCCTTATATTCTCTGTGCAGTATTTCAGGTCAGATTTACTACAGGCTATTATCATCTGATATTTATCAACAGAAGGGGGCTTTCGTCTCTCCTCGCCGGATTCCTCGGGATTCCACGAATCCACTTCCCCGAACACCTCACTCAACGAGTTAAGCAGTAAATTTTGCAGTCTCGGTTTCTCCCCTTTCATATCAAAACTATCGAAGCTCCACACTATCAAAATTCTTGATCTTATCGCCTTCAACCCCTTTTCCCTAGAATGCAGCCTTAGAAATGACTCTAAAGTATGTAAATAATTGTTTACAGCCTTAAGGGAACCTGCTGCATAATGCTGCATTGTATCTCCATGCGGTAGTGTATCTGCAAACAGCTGAATTTCATAAAGATCATCAGCCATATCGTCAAGAAATACGTTTCCAGCAAGACCTGTTGTTATTTTTGAATCTCTGTAAACTGCAGCCTCAAGAGCTTTGTTCAGATACTGTGATATGGTTAGCTTTGCATATAATGTTTCAGCTACCTCAATATCATTAATCCAGTTGTACTTGCCCAGTATCTTTTCTGCGAAATAAGCCAGTTCTGGTCTTCCTATGTAAGACGCCACTTCCTTTTTATTTGCAGGAGCATATATGTATGTAAAATTTTCATTCGCCTTCAAACCACTCTGTTCTTCAATTATAGATATGGCCTCCCTGTTGCCGCCGAAGGTCATAGGGACGAAGTTTACGATAATAGAAGTCTTTGATATATTCTGCCCAACCTCTTTCAGTCTTTGTATCCATTCTCCTCTTCCCTCGTCTGAGTATCTAAGTCTGGGTGCAATTACAACTAGACCCGCTTCTGCTAGTGCAGGAGCTAGTGGCTGGATAGGATAAAGTGTATCTTCTCCAAGCAGTTCCTTTATGCTCCTAGGCCTGTCCTTTCCAAGGAGGTATGCTGTCTTCATTCTTTCATCTATTATGTTTGTCTTATAACCCGCATCACTAAGCAGCATTGCCACCTCGTATCCCTCGTGACTTGTCCCGTAGACCGCTGCTCTTTCTGATATCATTCCTGAACTTGTTCCTAGCTGTTCTCCTTGATTAAGTCATAATATCAAGATTTCCGTCGGCGCTGGATTTTGCAGAAGCAGAAGTTAAAACAAATTAAGGGAGTGTTTGTAAGGCTATTTGGTAGCATTGAAAATCTGGATAGATGCAATAACTCCGAAGCAGCTGTTACTTTTTAGGAGAATTGCTAGCAGACTTGAGAAGAAAGGAGCAGATGTTTATATAACTTCAAGAAATTATCATGACACGAATTATTTAGTAGAAAGGCTTGGTATGAATGTGAAGTCTATCGGTTCGCATGGAGGAATAGACAAAAGGGGGAAGTTAGAGGCAAGCTTAAACAGGAGTCTTCAGCTATTAGAATTCGTTACAGAAAATAAACCCGATTTCTGTATCTCATTCAGCTCTCCTGAAGCTGCGCGTGTATCAACAGGTCTAGGTATCAGCCATTACTCTGTCAATGATTCACCCCATTCGGTCTGGGTTGCAAAGCTTACTTTGCCTCTATCAGAGCTTCTTTTCCATCCTTGGGTTATACCATCATCTGCATGGCTAAGCTATGGAATCAGAAGATCAAATCTCTTTGCATATAAAGCACTGGACCCAGCAGCTTGGCTTAAAGATAGGGCAAGCTGGCCAAAACCTAATTACATAGAAGATTCTGCCAAGGGATGCATAATTTATAGACCAACAGAATATATGGCTTCTTATATAGATTCGAGCAACTATGATATCGATCTTATAAGGCTTCTATCAGAAAGATTTCCTGATGATAGGATAATAATATTGGCAAGGTATGGAGAAGAAGCAACTAGATACAGGGATGTATCAGCCATGAATGTTAGCGTAGTTGATTCCCCCTTCTTTGGGCCTAACATATTGCAGCATGCAAAGCTGCTCATTGGAGGTGGCGGTACCATGAATGCTGAAGCTGCACTTTTGGGCATACCTGTTATATCAGTCTATCCTGGTGGAGCTACGTATGTAGACAAATACTTAATTTCGAAAGGACTGCTTGTCAGGGCAAAAGATAGCAAAGATGCTGTAAAGAAAGCATTCGATATACTTGCTGACACTGAGAAAATAAGGGAAAACAGGACAAAATCTGCAAAAGAACTGGAGTCTATGGATGATCCTTCTGAGGTAGTTGCGAATAAGGTATTAGTACATTTTAGGAGTGTTAAATCCCATAGGTAAATATCCTATGTATGAATTTATAAACCCTTATCTTGTCAACATAAAGTCGGCCCGGAAGCCCGGTGGAGGGGCTTTACACCCCGCCGACTGTAGCGGTCAAGCATCTCGGCCTTTGGAGCCGGGGACGAGGGTTCGAATCCTTCCCGGGCTACCCATTAAACAATTTGTCCTATGGCTATAACAGTATGATGCATGAAGGGCTCCAGCAAAGAGTAAACATCACTGAAATTACAGTGCTTATACCATTTACCTTACAATTTGTCATTCACTTTTCTGTATGACATAATGTCCAAAACCCTTGTTGGTGTTATCTTTATCAGCACCCTGCGATATCTCATAAGCTCCTCGAACGTCTTTGTTACTCTGTTGGGCGGGGAGTATTTTTTTACTATCGCAAGAGTCATCTCTTTGACAGATATTCTTGATAATTTTGCTCTTCCGAAGATGATTATGCCTTTATAGGGTGGTTTGTCGGTGTCAATTATGCATGACACACACGGGTTTTTCGCAATGTTTCTAACCTTTATTCTGTCTTCTGATGTTGAGACCCAGAAGGACTTATCCTTGTATAAAAACCAGACAGAGGTTACATGGGGGCATCCGTCTTCAGATACTGTTGCCAATCTCATTACTCTTGGTTCAGAAAGAAAATCTATCAGTTTTCGAGTTATGCGCAAGGTTGGCAAGGAGCAACCAAGTAGAATTTAAACATCTTGCATAGGCGTTCAATCAGATTGAACACGTTGTTAAATTATGCAGTATTATCTGATGCCTATAGCATATACCTTGGCGGAGGGATGCTAAATGGTATCTATAATTGCTCTTGCAGCTTTAGGGGCGCTTGCGGGTGCTGGTGCAACTGCAGCTGCTACTGGAGACCTGAATACTGCAGCTCAAATGGCAGCGAATGCAGTTCCGCCAGGGCTACACATTGCTCTGGCTCATGTTCCTTCATGGACCCATGCACATCAAGTCCTTACAGAACACCTGAAGCTTTACGCACAGAATGGCTCCATAGGAGCTGGCACGTCTGGTGGGTTAGGTACAGCGATAAAATCTGCTGCCAAAGGGTTAAAGCGATAGAGTCAATCTACCCCATGATGCCTACGATAACGAATGTAATAGCAAATAAAGCAAAGCCAGCGGCCGCAAGCATGTAGGAATCAACTAAATAGCCTACCAAAGTAACTGCAGAGGCCAACACAATACCAGCAACGAAGATCTTCTTTTTGTTTGCCAATTCCGAACGCAATACTCTCTGACCCAGTATATTCAAATTTATCGCTCATATGTTACTTTTTATCAGAGAGTTTTTGAAACATCAGGGCAGTATCTTCAGCTATATAGCCTGTCATAATATTTCCTTTTAGCTCCGGCTGGTATCTAGGGATTACCCAGCCAACCATAAGCAATGTGTAAATCAAACCAGAGATAAGTATAGCAGATATCCAAGAATTCTGGAAGACCCACCCTTGGTAAGGAAAGAGAGAGCTGACGGTTGTGGGAAGATAAGAGTTGGGTGGAAAGACCAGGATTATCGTTAGAATAAACGCTATAACAGCAGCAGGATTGATTCCTTTAAAGTACCTGAACCTTCCTTTGGAATAGAAAAGGTCAAAGACTTCAAACTTGAACCTCCTTATTAAAGCGTAATCAAAAACAATAATACCTTCTACAGCCCCCAGAAGCGCTCCATAGGTAAGGAGCCAGTTTTCTACATAGCTGGCGGCGTTGAAGTAATAACTCCACGCCTGAAGAACGGCAGCTATCAGAACCACTATTATAACCCCCCTGAACCAACTCAATTTCTTAGGATAGAGGTTAGCAAAATCATACCCCGGTCCAACCGTATCAGCATATATATTGACTATAATCACACCAAGCATAAGAAGAAAGAGTGTCAGATACGCCAACGGCTGATTCTGAATAACGAGAGCTGCAAGTAGCACAGGATCCCAAATGGGAGTTTTAAAATACACAAGCGAGGCACCCGTTGTCACCAAACCAAGAGCACCTATGCCAAGCATCAGAAGAGGTAGTGGTATCTGCCCTACTGTCTGTGCAAACTGAGACTTTGAATATCTTGTATAATCTGGCATGCTTATCGCCATAGTGGCCCAAAAGGCTACGTTTGCGTTTACCAAACCGATAAAAGCATACCAGAAAGCTGAACCATTCACAGTTGTTTGGATATCAAGTATCTGTGTCCATTGCCAGCCTGTCAATGACATCATGCTGAAAAAGAGGATTCCGAATCCGACAAACCCTACAAACGGCACAGTCCATGATACTATCTTCAACGCCCTTTGACCAGTCTTGGGTGGTGATCTGTATAGAATTAACAGTCTGACTATTATTGTGAATATGAATACAGTCCAGAATAAAGTGGGGTTAATAGATGCTATAGTGAAAGGAGAAGCGCTTCCCTGCTGAACTGCTGAAAAAAGAGAATTTAATTGACCAGTAGATATGATATACATAGCGCCAAAGCATTCTGCTATTATCCATGTGTCTATCCCCCACCAGCCTGCTCCTATTATGCCTCTCAGTATGGATGGTATCCAGTTACCGTAGATACCCCATCTGCTCCTCGTTAGAGGTGTTTCCGGCACACCGTATCTAGCGCCTCCATGACTCTGTATGATCATAGGAACAAGGACTATGATGTTTCCAAGAACCACCGAAAGGAGAGACCAGAACCAGTTCAGGCCGAACGAATATCCTATAGATACTAAGGCCCAGGATTCAACCTCCACAGCCATCCCGAACCAAACGGCAAAGAATGTCCAAGAGCCCCAGTTTCTCAGTCTTGTAGGTGTAGGATGAAAGTCAGCATTCCAAAGGTACTTTTCATCCGGAAACTCTTTTTCGAGCTCCACATATCCCCTTTTACTGTCAAATTTACAAAACGTATTCCTTTCTGCAATACCCTTTTCTACATCATCCACATCCATCTGTGCTCAATTATTTGCTTAAATATCTTGCGTTTTGTATTCTCTTATCCAAAAATCTCGAAATTATGCTTAAAATATCTGTCAAGTGTAACTAGTTTGCAAGCTAGAGTACTAGTGTCTATGGTTAAGGATAAAAGGGGATGTTATATCAGCTCCTATCCCTTGGGATTACTTATCAAAGGTGCTAGGTTGAGAAACTGGGAGGGAATGTATGACGTTCTTATAGAAAACTCAACCATATCAGAGATCTCCCCAGAAATAAAGAATAGTGACTCCGATATAATAGAAGCGAGAGGTAGAATCCTTATGCCTTCTTTCACTGATATGCATTTCCATCTTGACTCCGCTTTAACGCAAGGACTCTTCAGTGGAAACAAATCGGGAACGTTGCTGGAAGGTATAGAAATCTGGAGCCAATTAAAAAGAAGATTAACTACAGAGGATATATTTAACAGGGCAAGCAGAGCTGTAAAATTCATTGTATCGAACGGAACTACAAGGCTGAGGACTCATGCTGATGTTTCCGACCCAGAATTAAGAACACTAAAGGCTTTGAAGCTGGTAAAGGAAGAATTTAAGGATATAATAGATATACAGATTACAGCCTTTCCCCAAGATGGGATATTTACAAATAAGAATAATTCGGAGCTTCTTGAGAAGGCGGTTGAAGAAGGTGCAGATAATATAGGTATTATACCACATAACGAATTCACAAGGGAGGATGGTATCAGATCTATCGATTTTGCTTTTGACCTAGCAAAGAAGTATGGAAGGAACATAGATGGACATGTAGATGAAACAGATGATGAGCAGTCCCGTTTTCTGGAGGTGCTTGCTGCGAAGACGATTCGTGAGGGATATCAAGGGAAAGTTGCTGCGGGGCACGTAACTGCGATGCACTCTTACGGCGGGTCATACATGCAGAAAATCATAGGAATGCTCAAACTAGGCCGTATAACGATTGTAGCAAACCCGCTGGTTAATATCCATCTGCAAGGAAGATATGACAGCTATCCAAAGAGAAGGGGAATAGCAAGAATTAAACAGCTATTGGCTGAGGGGATAAATGTGACTCTTGGTCACGATTGCATAATGGATCCTTGGTATCCGATGGGAAAAGGTGACATGTTGCAAGCCCTTTTCATGGCTGTACATTTAGAGCAGATGACAGGTATAGATGAAATAAAGAAGTCATTTGACCTAATAACAAGTAATCCAGCAATAGCACTTGGTGTTAGCAGCTCCTATGGAATACAGAAGGGCAGGCTTGCAGATCTTGTGCTCCTTGATGCGAAAGATGAAGTTGAAGCGCTTGCTAAGCTCTTACCACCTTTGCTTGTCATCAAGAGCGGAAGGATAGTAGCTAGAAGAAATGAACTCATAACCAGCATACTTCATAAATCTAGAGAGGAGGAGCTGCCTAAAGATATTATTGAGACGCCTTAGCTTAGTCTTCTAAGGAGCTGGTTCAAGCTTAATGTATTTATCACGTTTTTTGATTCAAGCCACGCACGCCTTGCAACATTTTCACCATACCTCACGTAGGTAAGCTCTTCCGTTGAATGCGCATCAGAATTAATTACCAGATCTACTCCCTCCTCTGCTGCTTTTCTTGCCCAGACTTCGTCTATGTCTAACCTATTAGGCTGAGAATTGATTTCTATCATAATACCTCTATCTTTTGCTTCTTGTATTATCCTTTCCATGTTGATCTCATGCCCTCCTCTTATTCCTATCAGCCTATTTGTCGGATGACAAAGATAGTGGACTCTTTTGCTTCCCATTGCCTTTATCATCCTTTGTGTCAGCTTTTCAGGTGACTGGTTGTAACCTTGATGCATAGAAATTCCTACAACATCGAAGGAATTCAGAAAATCAGCTTCAAGGTCCAAGCTTCCGTCTCCTTTAATTTCCACCTCTACCCCTTTCAGTAT
Organism: Nitrososphaeria archaeon; assembly: GCA_029775965.1. Lineage (GTDB taxonomy): Archaea > Thermoproteota > Nitrososphaeria > Conexivisphaerales > DTJL01 > JAKAPW01. Next base: position 22,896 of record JARVJU010000021.1, read on the forward strand.
TGTAAAAGGAGACATCTTTTCGTTTAGTGCATCTATCTCTTTCCACTGACGCAGAAAACGATCCTCGTTAAGTCCGTTAGCCAATCTAGCAGATTTTGAGTGGTCGGTTATTGCTATGTACTCATAACCCAGTAGTTTGGCTTCCCTTGCCATCTGCTCTATTGTAGATAACCCATCACTCCACAAGGTGTGCATCTGCAGGTCGCCTTTTAACGATCCCTTTCTTAGTAAATTAGGCAATCTCCCTTGCAAAGCAGCTTGTATTTCTCCTCTGTCTTCCCTAAGTTCTGGTTCAATGTACTGCATTCCCAGCGCTTTATAAATTCCCTCCTCACTTCCGGATGCAATGAGTTTACCCGAACTCTCATCAAATAATCCATATTCGTTCAGTTTGTACCCTTTGCTTATTGCTATGTTCCTCAACGCTATGCTATGATCCTTTGAACCAGTGAAGTAGAGGAGTGTAGCTCCTAATTCATCCTTTTCTGAAATCCTGACATCCACCTGCACTCCGTTATCTAAGATGAAGCTTGCTTTCTTCGTCCCTCTTGAAAGTACCTTGCTTGTATGGGGAAACTTGGATAGTAATTCAACTGCATTCTCATCCAGCGCAATGGCATCTATATCTCCAACTGTAGCCTTACATCTTCTTATACTACCAGCTATTATAATATGTATACCTCCAGCCTTGAGGTATTCAACTATAGAACCTGCTATCTCTTCTGCCTGAGGGAGAAGCATACGTTTTGAAGTAGATTTTATCATTTCAATCTCGGAGATTATCTTCTTTCTTATTGTAGGACCGAAAAAGTCATCTAATGACCCATTTTGGATCGCCTCTCGAAGAGAATCTATGTTTTGAATACCATGCTCTTTGGTAAGCTTGAAAGCAGTTCTTGGTCCTATACCCGGAATGGCCATGAGATCTATAGCGGCTTGAGGTACTTGATTTTCAAGTTTTTGCAGGTATGTGATTTTGCCAGTCCTGATATATTCATCTATTTTTTTCGCTATTCCTTTCCCTATACCCGGCAATTGTTCTAATCCGCCTGTATTCCAGACATCTTCTATGTCTTCAGACAGGTTTCTGACATTTTTTGCGGCTCTCCGAAAAGCCACTATCTTGAACCTATTTTCTCCCACAGCCTCCAGTAATAAAGCAGTTCTATCAAGGAGGTCTGCTATCTCAGAGTTCTTCAACAGATATAATGTATGGATAAGCTAGGATAAATGCATAATTGCATATTCCACTACTATAAGCGTTTGCCTCTACACAGATGCATTCGTTTTCAAAAGAATACGAATTATTCATACATTCTAAAGGTAACCTAGTCTTATGGTAAGGAAGTCAAAAAGGTGATAAGCTCTGTACATTCTGCATCAATAACAAAAATTATTTAAATGGTCTCTGCGGAGGGTTTAGCAGAGACAGGTAGATAGTATGTCAGCAACAAACACTGTATTCATAGGAAAGAAACCGGTGATGAACTATGTACTTGCATGTCTTACACTGTTCCAAAACGGTGCTACAGAGGTTACTATCAAAGCCAGAGGGAAGGCAATAAGCACCGCTGTGGATTCCGCAGAGATTCTTCGTAAGAAGTTCTCTCCTGACGTGCAGGTCAAGGAAATCAAGATAGACACAGAACAAGTCAAGGATGGAGAGACGGGTGCTACGAGCAACGTAAGCAGCATAGAAATACTGCTGGCAAAGTAGTTCCCGCGCTCTCGTGCTTTTTTTAATATATTTTGTTTCTTCAGGCCATTAATATGTCAAGATTAATGCATCGACAAATTATAGAGAGACAGATCCTATATATCTTAATCAGTGAGCACGTTGTTAAAAAGTAAATTCTATTCTAAAGGATGCTAGCTATCAGAGCAATCCTCCATGTAGCCACATGCTCTGCATATTCCTTTGCAATGGATTATCACAAGTTCGGAATCGCATACAGGACAAGTGATCAACGTTGATTTTCATCCTATTTATACTATCTTTAAAAGTTCTTCTATGCTTCTAAAGATGTAATCTGGTTTTGGACCAAATTCTTCCAGTTGCGCACCAGTTCTGTTAATCAAAGCTGTCTTCATCCCGAATGTCTTTGACCCTATTGCATCAGTCGTGCTTCCTGCTACATGGAGTATGCTAAACCTTTCTAGACCCAATTCATCTTCAGCCATTTTGTATATCCTTGGATTTGGTTTGTAGACTCCTGCATCCTGAGCAGAGAAGATGGCATCAAATCTGAGAGGAATGTTTCTCGTCAAATCTTCAAGCATGGCTCTGTCACCATTTGACAAAACTGCTATTTTATACCCTCTTTTTTTGATTTCTTTTAGAGACATTTCTGCATCAGGATAAGGTGTCAAAGAACACCAACTGTTAGTTAAACGCTCTATTTTTTCCACTTCACGCGATAGAGCCGCAAGGAAGCCCACGCTCTTTAGAGGTGGGAGGAATTGCGACAAAATATTTAAATATGGTGATGCTGAGCTTTCTTGATATCCTCTTCGGAGCGGGGTCAGCAACCCCAGTTTTCCGATGGGAGAGTGGCAGTAAGCCCGCTCTAGTGTCCCTTGAAGTCGGCTGCTGAGGGAACGGTGTTCCCATCGAGGCGTCGATAGAGGAAAGCCCACAGGCTTCAGCCGTGGGTAGCTTACATGTTATACCGAACTTCTTGAACGTGTATCTAAGTGCCGCCTCAGTCAACTACCCATGAATGAAGTTCAAGGGCTTGCCCCTTCCCAGGACTGGTTTATGCACAGCCTCCAATCCTGTTCCGGCCGTTAAGTGCTACTACCCTGAATGTGGCCTGTTCGTCATCGCCCCTCCTGTGCCCCCTGGTGGTGTACATAAAGTCATCCCCTGCCCCGC
>JARVJU010000022.1 GCA_029775965.1 Nitrososphaeria archaeon
AGATAACAGTTTCGCAAGATTCTTAGATTCCGTCACGATTAGAATTTCGAATTCTTGATAGACTTGTTTATCCAGACTTCGAATCAAATCTTCGAGATCCTTAAGTCTGTGGGGGTTGTAGGTTGGTATGACGACGGATAATCTGACTTGATGCTCGCTCATGTATTAAAACCCTCACTTGCGTTCTGCAGAAGACATATGATGAAAAACCCCATTTCCTATGCTGACTGGTCCCACCACTCTAAATCCGGCTGGTAATTTTGTGCTCCATCCTTCTGAGCATTGAGCCTATGGTAGCTACAGTCAAGCCCTGCCCTCCTATGACGAAAAGCATCAGGCTTGCCAATACATATCCTCCATGATAAACTCCGTGGAAGATGTAAGCGTATGCAGAATAACCTAAAAGAAATACAGCAGGTACAACAGCGATAGAAGCGAATAATGAGAAAAGCAGGACTGGGCTGTACTTGCTTGCTAGCTTGAATATGGTGAATAGGGCTCTGAAACCCTGCCTCCATGTCGGTGCCTTCGCTTTTCCTTTCCTCTTCCTATAGCTTATCGGCACATATGTAACTTTGCCATCAGAGAGCATCTGCACAGCTATCTCTTGGTCTACGACAAAACCAAACTCATCAATAGTTAGCTGCCTTACTTTTTCAGTTCTCATCAGGTACATTCCACATGCAACATCAGGTACGTTACTGCCAATCAGGATGTTGAATGTTTTCGTAAGAATCCAGTTGCCCAGTCTATGAGTTTTGCTTATGTTTGGGCACCCTTTGGCCCTATAGCCTATGATGTGGTCATACTGATCTGCATGTAACGTGAATTTATCTATATCCCTCGGGTCGTATGTGCCGTCACCATCCATTAAAAGGAAATACTCTGTATCGACTTTGTCCTTTGCTGCCAGTACTGCACCAGCTTTGCCCTTCCCATGCTGGACAATCACCTTAGCCCCTTTTTGCTGAGCTATTTCTCTTGTTCTGTCTTTAGAATAACCATCAACTACAAGCACCTTTCTGTAGCCAGCCTCGTTTATTTCTTCGATAAGCTCTCCTATCGCTTCTTCTTCATCCAGAGTTGGCAGAACAACCGTCACTTTTTCCCTTTGTATGCCGTCCAGATAAGTCTCCTGCTTTTCCGTCATCAACTAAAAGCTGATAACCTCTTTTCAGCCCAAACATATGTTCTCTTCAATCCATCATGCAAAGATGTTTTAGGCCTCCATCCGAGCATTCTTTGTATCTTTGCTAGGTCTGGTATCCTTCTCATCGCTCCAGTGGGTTTTGAAGTATCATGCTTAATCTCTATTCTTTTACCGGAGAGCTTAATTATCAAAGAAGCAAGCTCATCTATACTTATCTCTTCATCCGATCCAACGTTTAATGCAAGGAAGCCATTCTTCTCTGAATATTTTCTCAAAAGCTCAATCGCGTCTATAACATCATCTATGAAGACAAAGCACCTTTTCTGTCTACCATCGCCCCATACAACAAAATCTTCACCAGGATAGTTTATCGCCTTTCTTATCAAAGATGCTATCACCTGGCTTCTATCGTGCTGCAGGTAGATATTTTCTCCATAGGCATGAAATATCCTTGCTATAGCTACATTGATATCCTTCATCATTCTCAGTTCCCTTTCTGCAAGATACTTCGCCCACCCATAACCCCCTTCAGGTTCTGCAGCAGCATCTGCATCTTCTTCCTTGAATACAGCATCATTGCTCAACTGCCTGCTGAAGGGGTAGACAGAGACGCTTGAAGCATAGAGCAAATTTGTTATGCCATTTCTTATGCAGGCTCTGAATACGTTCGAGTCTATTGAAACATTTGATTCAAGGGCAGCCAGCTCTCTTTCAACAGAGCCGTGCAGGTACTCTACACTCCCTATATCAGCTGCAAGATGGTAAATAATGTCTGCATCCTTTAAATTTTCAAGGGTAAACTGATAATCTCTCAGATCACCTACCCTGCAATCTTCCTTTAATGCCAAGTCAGCAAGGTTCTGCAGAGAGCCGGATGAAAGATTGTCTATTATCGTCACCTCATGCCCCTCTTCAATAAGCCTCCTGACAAGATGGCTTCCTATGAACCCAACTCCTCCAGTAACTATTACTTTGAGTGTCTCCATGGAACCCTGCAACTTCCTAAATATACTTCAAAATTGCTAGCTTCTGATTCCATGCTGAAGTTGATCATTCCAACTTGGATTCTGACTGATAAATTCTTCAAACTCATGAAGAGATTGAAGAGTTCCAACTTCATAGAATCTGCTTCTGACTTCATATGCAAGCAGTTGATTCTTCATTATCAAACTGTTATAAAACTCATTCTCATCAATGAATACACCTTGCTTGAGAGGCTCGATAGCTTGCCTTTTCACAGCAAGCATACCATAATTTATCCACTCCATATTATCTGCATTCTTATCAAACCTGATAACAAACCCATCCTTTACGTCAACGTCGCTTTTAGCATACATGTTTTTATTATTGTATACAGCCATGATAGCAAGCTTCGTAGAGCTGACAAGCCTTCTCATAAGCTCTCTGCAATCTATACTGAGATAATTATCGCCATACGTCACAAGAAAAGATTCATCCAGCATACCTTCAGCCTTTTTGATTGCTCCTATTGGTCCAAGAAGTTTATCTGCATCAGAGCTGTATTTTATGCTTGTATGGAACTTTGAACCATCTCCAAAGTACTCAGCTATCTTGTTGCCGAGATAACCTATGCAGATGACAAAATCATCAACTCCTTGCTCAATAAGAGACATAAGCTTGTATTCAAGGAAAGGTCTGCCTTTCACCATTACCATCGCCTTTGGTATACTCTCTGTTATGGGTCTCAGCCTTTTTCCCAATCCTCCAGCCAGAATTACAGCCTGCATTTGCTGTTTACTCAAGAGCAGAATGCTGAAATCTATTAAGCATATAACTGATGGTAAACAATGGAAAAAAAGCTATGTAGCTTTTCTGCAAAAAAGATTAACATAGCCCTTTCTTTCTATCAGAACTTCAGCAAAGTCGGTTGTAGTATGCTCATCTTCCAATATGACAGAATAGGTAAAACCATACTCATCAAGTAATAGCGTAAGGTCATTAACAGAAAACCCTTGTCTAGACAATGCCAAAGGATTACATTCGATAATGAGTTTTATATTCGGGCTCATTTTGATTGTTTCCTTCATACCCCTGAGAATTTTAACTTCGCTCCCCTCAGCATCTATCTTTGCTAAATCAATTTTCACTTTCACAACTTCGTCCACAGGCTTCGCTACCACAGACTCTTTGGGATACCAAAGGTTGAGCCTTCCCATCGAATGCACACCATAATTGTGAAGCCGTAACCATAACGCAACAGTCTCGCTCCTATCATAACAAGCGAGGTTATACAATTTTACATTTTTCAAATTATTGACCAAGCAATTCATCTTTAAAAGTCTGAAATTAGATGGGTCTGGTTCGAAAGATATTACCGATCCATTAACTGCTTTTTTCGCTGCTATTACTGTGTAATGACCCACGTTTGCCCCTATATCCATTACGGTCGAATTCTCGTTTATCAAGGAGGTAAAGAGTTCAGTTGAAAATGGTTCATATGCAGTACCAGCAGGCCTAACGAATGGCTCATTATATATATAAATAACATTTTCATTGTCCATAACGCGAAGCAGCTTCCTACGTCTAAAATAAAATAGATATAGCCTGCTTATCAGAAATCCCGGAATTGGAAGATGAGCCATTAGCGATCCTAACCTTTTCATTAACCACGTAGATGTAACTGTCAATTGCAATTCAAAAGTTAACTATCGCTTTTGTTCCTTCTGTAGCTATTGAAATTGATACCTCTTTCAGCCCTTCTGCACTCATCGCCTTTCTTACCCTATCCCTTCCATTTGGACAGACAAATACAAGAAAGCCACCAGAGCCTGCACCTGCAAGCTTCGCTCCAAGCGCACCTGCCTTCATTCCTGTCTCATACCATTTATCAATATAGCTATTGCTTATAGCAGGGGTAAGCTTCTTCTTTGCAAGCCAGTGCTGATTCTGCAGCCTGCCAAATTCATCTATATCCCCATTCTCCAAAGCTGCTTTTACCTTGTATCCTATTCTCTTTATTTCGTGCATAGCCTCTATCACTTCTCCTTCTTCATTCCTTATCGACTTCTGCTGTTGAGCCAAGACATATGATGAATCTCTCTTCATTCCTGTGTAGAAGAAGAGTAATGAATTCTGAAGCTCCCTGAGAAATTCTTCAGCAAGCCTTAGCTTTTTAACATTTACTTTTCCATCTTTAGATATATCCATTGCAATGGCACCGCCTATTGCTGCTACATAGGGGTCCTGCTTTCCTTCATTCTCTCTCAATACCTCCATCTGTATCCTGCATGTCTCCTCAGCCAATCTTTCAGGATAGATTGGTTCCTCCTTCCATATATGCAGTGCATGGAGCAATCCAACACCGAAGGATCCAGAAGAGCCAAGACCAGTCTTTGCAGGCAAGTCAGCCACAGATACTATCTCTAAATTCTTTGTCAAGCCTAAGAACTTCAGTGCCTCTCTAACAAAAGGATGCTGTATTTCATCATGTGAATCTACTATCTCTGTTTTAGAATAGCTGACCCTTATCTTATCTTCAAACATCCTCTGCAAGACTATGTACATATGCTTGTTAACTGCAGTTGTCACAACGTATCCCCCATACTTTGGATAATAGGATGGAAGGTCTGTCCCTCCTCCTCCTAGTGTTAATCTGAAAGGTGTGCGGGTGATTATCAAGCTTTAATCTATAACTGATGCTGCCCCATCAGCTAATGCTCTTAGCTTCTGCAATCCTACATGATATGTTACATTACCCATGGATGCAAATGTCTCAAAACCGCAATCCGTCCCTCCCAGCAACCTTTCAGGCCCTATTTTATCGAGCCTAGCTAATCTTTCGAGCCTTAAAGTGACAGTCTCTACACTTTCCACAATGGGTGTCTTGACATCTATCACTCCAGCTGCTAGCTTCATATGCTTTGGCCAGTCATGTTCCATGAGATATCTTTCCAGCAGCAGCGCATCTCCCTGATGTCTAGGATTGGCCATTTCACCAACTATTGTTCCAGCCTTTAGCCTCAGAATTTGCTCCAGTACCTTTGTGAAGTCAGCATCAAATCTATGAGAACCATTCCAGTTACCGTAGCAGTAATGAACCCTTATTCTCTCAGCAGGCAGACCAGCTATCGCTTCGTTTATGGCATCTATGTGATTAGGCAGAGCTTCATAGAAATCAACACCCCAGCTTGCTGTCTGCTTCCCCATCGCTAAATCTGGTGCATCTATCTGAATGTCTATTCCATCTATGCTTAGTATAGCTTGATACTCCTTTCTTACTTCCTTGGCAAGACTGAAAAGATAATCATAGTGGTCATGGTACACCTGACTTGTCGGGAAGAATATTGTTATCACACCTGGCGAGGTTGTGTTGAGAAATATTCTATCAGCCTTTTCTTCTCTTGCTAGCCTTTTGAACTCCTCAGCCTCCTTTCTTGCCAGCTTTTCTCCATGATACTGCAATTTATCAACTATTTTTGGAACCTGAAAGGCTACTTCCCTTGCCTGCAGAATGGTAGGGTTCGATTCTTTCCACTCCTCCTGAAGGCTCTGGGGAAAACTCATCACAACCTTTTCCCTGTTTGAGAAACCATAAAATCTGTTTGGTATGTAGAATGTATAACCTGCCTTCCTTTGCTCCCCGTTGCTTATCCAGTCAAGGCCTTTTTTACTTCCCAGAGGATGCAGCTGGTCTCTTATCGCTCTTCTTTCTGCATCTTCAACAACTGAAGCATATTGCTCATCTATCTCCCCACTTGGGCTCTTATCCGGGCTGAGCAATCTTAGTATTGAATCAGGTCTGAACCAGCTACCTGTCATTGTTGTCTGGATCATTTTACCCATAACTCATTCTCTTTTATCGTAATGAAGCCTTCCCTAGTCTGATCTTTGTTGAGGCTAAGCATAGAAAAATATCTGCTTCTACTTCTTAGTCTTCTGACTTAGCAGAGAGCTGACCCTATTCTGAGCAGTAAATTGATTCCATGCATCATCAAATTCCTTGATTGTATCCTCCGTCTTCTGATGGAACGGCATCATTGCTAAGACCTTTGGTGTTATAGTTATTATGTGTGCATCAGAAGAAACAACCTCTTCAACATCTTCAGCTTTTCTTATGCTACCAACTATCAACCTGCTTTCTGCTTCTCTTTCAAGAACAGGCATTATTTCATGTATTGTCTTCACAGGGTCAAGGCCAGCATCTCTTGCTCTGTTGAAGAATAAGCTGACGTATGTTGCACCTGCCTTTGCAGCTAGGTAGAGCTGGTTAAAAGTTACCATGCATGTCATGTTTGTCTTTATCCCTTCGTCATGGAGCTTCTTCACAACTCTTAAGCCCAACCCATCTTTATACATTGCAACTTTAACAACTACATTTCTATGCCAGGATGAATAAAGCCTTGCTTCTTCCACAAGCTCTTCAAATGTATGGCTTGTAGTTTCAACGCTTACAGGCCATTCTTTCTTCATATTGCATATCTCTAGCACTCTTTGCTTGAAGTCGACATTCCCTTCGCTGAGAAATATCTTCTGATTTGTTGTTACACCATCACCAATCCCCCAGCTGAGAAACTGCCTTATCTCAGCTGCAGAGGCTGTGTCAAGAAATATCTGTGTCAATTTTATTCCTTTATTTTGTACCGTTAGATAAACCTTTTCTTTTGTACCTCTCTTCAGAGCCATGGGAATCTGAAAGAATTATCCTTAAAGCATCATTCAAGCTGCCAACTATTCCCTCCACCTTCAATCCCTCATCGTCAAGTATCTGTAAAATGGTTGAGTTAGCATGGCCAAGCATTATCGCCTTGCAACCAGCTGCCCTGCCAGCTTTAATATCAAGTATATCATCTCCAACCAGGTATGAGTTTTTGATGTCCAAATCATGCTCCTTCGCAGCCTTCAAAATCAAACCTGGTTTAGGCTTCCTGCATTCACAATCTGCTCTGTACTTTTCTACAATTGCTTGAGGATGATGCAGGCAGAAATAAATTCCATCAAACTCAACCCCTGAACTATTTCTCAGCCTATCCTCTATAACCCTTTGTGTCTCCCAAAATGTCTCTTCATCTACCCTCCCTTTTGCTATTTCAGGCTTGTTCGAGACAAGTATCAGTTTATAGCCGGAATCCTTCAATCTTTTTAGCGCTTCAGAGGCACCCGGCAGAAGCTTAACCTGCTCTGGCCTTGTAATGCTATCCACGTAGCCTGTCTCCTTATCATACACAAGACCAACTATGGTTCCATCCCTATCAACAAAAACTGCTTTGTCTGCCATCTTATCAGGCCTTGAGCAATCTTCTCAGCTCATCACATATAAGATGAGTCAATACTAAGTGCAACCCTTCAACCTGCGGAGTTGAGTTTACGGGTACAAGTATGAAAGAATCAACCATATCTTTAAGCACACCACCATCAAATCCAAGTAATGCTATTGTCCTTCCCCCATGCTCCTTTGCATAAAGAGTGGCCTTAACCAGATTCTGACTCCAAAGATCAGCTTTATCTTTACCTGAACCGCCATGGACACTTATAGCTATGAAAAGATCGTTAGGCTTGAAGAAGTTTTCGAGCTGCTCAGAGTAGATATTGTTAAATCCGTTATCATTTGTCAAAGCACTTACCAGAGGTATATTATCTACAAGAGCAAAGGCCTTTATTCTCTTTTTTGAGTCTTGAGAGGCCCATTTATTAAGGTCACATGCAAAATGAGTCGCTGTAGAAGCTGAACCTCCATTCCCTGCTATGAATATGCTTGCATCTCTTTTCCATGCATCATAAATTATATTTATTGCCTTCTCTATCTGAACTGCATCTATCTTATCAATAACATTTTTCGATTGATCCAGATAGTCAGAAATACTTTTCATAATTATCTATTCAGCTTCAGGCAGAACTGCTTCTAAGCCTTTCCACAGCTTCCCTGAGCAATCTTATTGATTCGTTCAAAGTTTCTGCTATCTGCTTTGATTCATTTCTTATCGATTCAAGCATCTCCTGGCTCTTCTTTGACTGCTCTGTCAATGCTGTAAGTATGTCTGAAAGTTTTGCTGATATCTCTCCATACTTATTATCAAGGTCCTTGAAGTTAGAATCTGTCTTTTGAGCAAAATTATCTATCTTATTCCCCAGAGCTTTGAAATTTTCATCTGTCTTTTGCGAGAATGAATCCAGTTTATCACCTAAATTCTTAAAATTGTCATCTGTCCTGCTTGCAAAGCCCCTGAATTCATTTCTGTAGTCCCTGAATTCATTTCTGTAGTCCCTGAATTCTCCTTTAAAGTCTCTGAATTCATTGCGATAATCTCTGAACTCCGCCTGCATAGCCCCGAAGCCTTCCTGCAGCTCATCAGCAAGCTTGCCTGCAATTATTGTGAATCCCTTTATTCTTGGGTTGAGTTCTGCATCTTTTGTCTCAAATGTTGTGACCTTGGCAGGCTCTGGTGGATTCTTTATCATATCAAGAAATGAACTGATCCTCTCCTCATCTCCCTGAATGAATATTGCTACAGTACCATCCTTCTGATTTTTTACTGTGCCAGATAAACCTGCTTCCTGAGCAGTATCCTGAACAAACCTCCTATAGCCTACTCTCTGAACTCTGCCTCCAACAGTAATTTCCAAGGCCTTGTTCAAGGATATTTCACTCCTATATATCCTCACACCTATTTAACAGCATTCCAGTTTGATGCTAGAGCATTCAACCCCAGCAGTAGAGCATAGCATCTATCCTCAAGCCAGTTCATAGCATCCAGCCCCCAGTGAAGAGCTATATTGACATTCACCTCTGCCAAAGCCTGCCCTACAGCGATAGCCCTCTGATACTTCGTCGGCCTGAGCCAGGCCTGGGCCTTCTCTACTATGCCCCTGACTGTTCTAACTATAACTTCGCTTACAAGCTTCACATCTAGCTTCAGCACAAGGTGAACTATACCTCTCTCTACGTCTGTCAGAGCTCTTGAGTATACATGCCTTCTCATCAGTTGTTTTTTCAACCGAAACAGACTGCTCTTCAAGTCATTGACAGGATGCTTCATGGCTTGAAGATACAACTCGTTAGCTTATGTGGTAACCCCATTTAAACATTTTTACCCGAAGTATGAAATTATTGTTTTGCGATTTTTATGCCTATGGGATGAAATGCGAAGAAGAGGCAATAATGCTTGAACCAGCTACATATAGCTAATATGTTGTAAACAGCATTCATCTGTATATAGCTGAAGAAAGTTCTATTCCAGATATCCCAGCACTCATTCTGAATGTGTTTACTCCTCTATCTCTGAGCATGCTCAGCAGTTTCTTCAGGCTTTCATGCAACCTGTATGCTTCCTCAAGGTCATCCACATCCATCCATGGTGCAGAGTAGCCGAGAGCAACTGGCATCCTAGCTATCAAAACATCAACCATATCAGCTATAACAGAGTAATTTCCAGAGCAAGAGCTGAGTATAATAGCATAGCCGTATTCTTCAAGATTCTGTTCAATGATTCTTCCATTCTCTTTATCTTTTCTTTCCATTTCGCCAGAGGTTAGTATCTTCAGCCAGAATTCTGGAGCGAGCTTTGTTATGTACCGTCTAGCTCTTGGTAATATATCAAGGATCTGATAAATGTACTCAGGCCTTCTCACTTCGTTCCTAATTACATACGATATTATAGAGCTCAGCACGTTTGAAGATGTGTGCATTATTTCGACACCTGAATTATGAATTGTAACAGAAAGCTTGTTGCCAGACCTGGCAAAAGCTAGAGAGATAGAAATAAGAGCAGTAAGCAACTCGTCCTTTGTAACCTCTCCAGCTGCAGCTACATCGCATATAAGATGGGTAGATGGACCCTTATCAGCAAGAAACTCCTTAATCATGAGTTTGCCATGCCTTGCAGTTGCCTTCCAATCTACAGCATTTAATTCATCCCCAGCAATATATTCTCTTGTAGAAGCATACTCCAACCCTCTTCCCTTCAAAATGCTCGCAACTTCTCCCTCTCTTGCAGACGAAACCATATACTCTATCGCTTCTGCAAGGGATGCAATGTACCTAGGATATACCTCAGCCTGAAGTTTGAAGCTCTTATCTTCAATCTTTGCCAACAGTTTAAGCCTAGATTGCCTCTCAAACCTCAGACTATCAAGCTTGTAGTAGCCTGCTCTTTTCGGCTTGACCTTCAGTATTAATTCATCAGAATTCTGAACAAATGAGAGCCAGTTATTATCTGCGTTTAATGTATGGAATGAATTATTATCTATCTTTACCCTCACCTCTTTCTCTTCTCCTCTCAGCATCTTTATGCTTGATGCTTGCTGATCAAGCGAAAGCTCCTTGGTCATTTTAAGATATGCATAATCTGCAATGAGCAGAATAAAGAGCAATAAAGCTATTGATGCTAGCAGTATATCCTTGAAGAGAGCTGACATACTGATGGCTAGAATTATTATGTAAACAATTATCCTTCCTCTTACTGTTAATTTCATTCTTTCGGAACTTCTGTTCTTACAAGAACCTCTTCAAGTATCTTTTCTGGCTTCACAGAATCTGTTTCAGCTTCACTTGTAAGAATTATCCTATGAGCTAATACATATGGTACTAGGCTCTTTACATCATCAGGCAGAACATAGCTCCTGCCAAGTAGAAACGCTCTGGCTCTGGACATTTTATACAACCATACTGAAGCCCTCGGACTTGGTCCAAGCTTTACACTTGTGTCTCTTCTTATGTTGAATACTATTTTAGCTATGTAATCTCTAACATGCTCAGAAACCAGGACATTCTTGCTTGCTTCTATTGCTTTTACTATATCATCGCTCTTCACTCTAGCTCTGACATCAAGCTTCTCTATACTATCTACGGAAGCCATCACCATCTTCTCTTCATCAAAGCTAGGATAATTAACAGAAACCCTTGCAGAAAATCTGTCAATCTGTACATCTGACAGAGGATATGTTCCTGCTCCTCCAAATGGCACCTGTGTAGCTATGGTCATGAAAGGTCTTGGAAGATGAAATGTATTCCCTTCTATTGTCACCTGTCTCTCCTGCATCGCCTCAAGCATAGCGGATTGAGTTCTGGCTGTGGCTCTGTTCAGCTCATCCGCCATTACTATATTTGCGAATATAGGCCCCTGCTTGATGCTGAAGGTCGAATCTTTAGGGTTGAATACAGAAGTGCCTATTATATCTGAAGGCAAAAGGTCAGGTGTGAACTGTATGCGTCTGAAAGTGCTACCTATGCTCATTGCAAATGTCTTTGCTATAAGCGTCTTTGCAACACCTGGAGGACCCTCAAGCAAGACATGACCTTCAGCTATCAATGCTGTAAGTAATGTCTCTATCACTTCCTTTTTACCTACAACAAACCTGCTGACTTCTTCTACTATCCCTTCAACATCAGATTGCAACTTTATTCTTTCCTTATCTCTTCATCAAGCCTTTTTAAGGTTAACCTATCCCATTCAGGATGCTCCTTTAGAAGCTTATCAACAGCATTATCTTCTTTTTTGCCTTCATTTCGAGAGTAAATAATCTGTCTAGCTATAAACGCAGAAGCGAGAAGAAATACAGCATATCTAATGTCAAATTGAGATAGCATGCTGTAAGCATGGAGCTCTATCTCTTTAGCAGCATCAAGTGGACCATAGACCAAATGGGAAGTATCAAAGTAAACAATACTGCTGGAGCCTATAAGAGACATTATGAACTGCAGATTAGATCCCTTATTTATCATGGAGTTAGTGAATATGCCAGGGTCGGAGACAAGTATTATGTAACCAGACCCGTAAGGTATCTTTGCTGCTACAGGGAAGGGACCGTAGGTTATGCTTGCAGAGCTTGAATTAGCAAGCAGGTAGCTGAAAGGACTTGAAGAAGCAAGTATTATTGCTGCAGCGTCAGAGATATTCAAGCTTGTTGCATAGTTAAGAGCAATGGTATCCTTTGAGTTTGATAGAAATGCGTACGGAAGCTCAGGTATACCCTGATTGAAAAGAGCATCATCTAGCAGCTTTCCAGAAAATCTGCTTTCAATTCCTATCAGCTTCAGAAGAGAATTGCCTGTACCAAAATTATCTGCTAATACAAGAGTTCCTCCGCTTGATACGAACTGCTTTATATAGGATGCCTGAATCTGAGTGAAAGGTGTTGAAGGAGCTATTATAAAAAGAACCTGCCCCAAGCCATTTGACGGCAGAGAAGTATCATCAACTTTTGCTGAAGACAAGGAATAGAATTTGCTCAGTCCATTCCAAAATGGATTAGCAGGCTGGAATTCGTCAACAGGAGGTACAAAGTATACAACAAGCATAATAGCTACAATAGCTACTGCTATTCCTGCAGCAATACCCCTGCTATTCAACCCGATTCTATCACCGAAAGGAGCATGTTTGCTCTCTGCTCATCTACTTGTAAAGAACCATAAACTGCAGACTCTGTAATTTCTGTAAGCTCTTTAAACGACTCATAATTCCTGGCACCTCTAACTCTAGCGAGAAATTCGCTCATAGTCATATATGCCTCAAGCTTCTCTCCAGTTGCTTGGCTCATCTTATTTACAGCCCTCATGTATATTTGAACTATACCTGCTTTTTCTTTCTCTTTTGAAATCTCTTTTTTGGAGACAGATACTTCATGAATTGCATTGCTTGCAATTGCCTTTGCTTTGTCTTCTTTTCTCCTTATGCTCATATAAAGAACTATACCTGCAAGCAAGGGAGCTAGCAATGCTACAGGGTTGAACACAAAGATTGATGATTGCTCTGATAGATGAGATATCCATGGCTGATAAGGAAAAATGCTTACTGCTATATCAGAATAGCTTATGCCTGAAAGCAAGGAAGGCCTGAACATAACAGTAAATGATCCATTATTATCTGTAATGGCAGATGCTGAGCCTTGAGGTGAAGACAATTCTACAGTTGCATTAGAGACAGGATGACCGTCAGAATATGCAGAGCCGTTGAATTCATAATATAATCCTGATATAACAAAGGATGGTGCATGAAGATTAAGAGTAGTATCTTGCTGTGTAACGTTAACTCTTAGAAGAGCAGATGAGCTAGCTATGGTGCTATTGGGGAGAGAGGTTACCATTATCAGCTGCTCCCCTAACAACTCAGAGGGAGGAACTATTATTGAAGCAAGGAAGCTGCCATTATTGCCTGTCTTGACTGATACAGAATTGCCAAAGGCATAGAGCATTACTGTATAGCCAGATAATGCATTCTGGGCAGATAATGTTCCAGAGATGTTTAACTCTTTACCTGGAAAGGCAAGCTGACCTGTATAAACCTTTAGGTCAGGAACTGTGTAATTCAGTTTTATTGCTAGCATGGCTGATGAAGGGGAATAGATAAGAGAATCATTCCCTGCAGGCAAGAATGAAGCGTATACATACACTTGCTTGCTGTAGATGTATGGTATTGTTGCTGTTATGTTGTATATTCCTTTTTGTGATGTAACAGCTTGCACCAATCTCTCATCATTTACAAAGATGGTAACATTCCTTCCTGCTAGAGGTGAATCATTGGCATAGAGAGAGCCAAAGAAATTTATCTTTGAACCTATGACTGCATAATTAGCTGATGAGTTCAATGTAATCATGGTTGGTGTAAGGTTTGTAGCTCTAGCTATAGATTGCTGCAGAGAATTTATCTCATTAAGATATTTTTGTATCAACTGATTTAGCGCTGCTGTATTCTGAAAGAGCTGGGGTTCAGGTATAGCTAGGGATGATGATATTTGAACAGAAGCCTGGTCAAGCTGTTGCACAGTTATGTTTGCTAGGCTAAGCTGGATCCTTGCAAGTGATAAATAGCTGCTAGAATCGCTCAGCCTTCCTGAACTGTAAAGTGAATAGGCATTCTGCAGGTATACTTTGCTCTGGTTCAGCTCCGAGATAGCTTGACTGTAAAGCTGATTGAATCTATCGAATGTAAATCTTATGTTTTCAGGTATGGAAATGAACCCTGTCAAATTGAT
This sequence comes from Nitrososphaeria archaeon, assembly GCA_029775965.1. GTDB lineage: Archaea > Thermoproteota > Nitrososphaeria > Conexivisphaerales > DTJL01 > JAKAPW01. The sequence goes on from JARVJU010000022.1 coordinate 14,078, forward strand.
AGCTTGCAATGCAGCAGAAAAATTTTCAGAAGAGATGCTTGCTTTTAGTATACCGTAATACTGAACAATGGCTTCTATACTAGGCTGAACCTGAACCTGAGCCGGGTTCACCTGCCTTGGATATACTGATGTATAGCTTGTAGAATAATACACAGAAGCAAAGAGGAAGCCGAATAAAAAAAGAATCGCTATAATTGCGAAGATTGATGAATTCTTCATTACAGATCAGAGTATCAGATTTATGCCAAGTATGGCTATAACTCTAAGAGCAACAATTATAGAAAATACTATAAAAAGTGCAACACCAAGGAAGTCAAAGACTCTTCTTCTCGGTCTGAATATCGTTGAAGTTGCAAAGTAGCATATGGCGAAGACGCTTACATATACATCAAGCCCTGAGATGCCTATAGCTGAAAGTGATACAACAGATATGATGAGCAGGAGTGCAAGAGATAACAGGTATATATTCTGATTCTCCATTGCTTCTCATTCATAAGAGAATTTTGCTGTTATGTTGCTGTCATAATGCTCTTCAGAGACAAGACTTATTGCTTTTTTTCTTACATAAGCTATAACACATGCAGCAATGCTTGTGGCTATACTGCCCATAGATGAACTGTACCTTTCAGCCTCTGTATTCACCTTCACCTTCTTCATATCAACAACAATGCTATCAGCATTCTCTACAACGCTTGCAGAGCTGCATAGCTCAGTAACCTCTACCAATATGTACTGTATGGCTTGCTCAAGGCTTGCTTCTGCAATCTCTGATGCCCTTACAATCTCCGCTCCTGGAGGAAAGATTATTAATCCTGGCTCTCCCCCAGCTTGAGTAACTACTCTCCTCGGTGCCTTGTAAATCTGATCTACACTTGCTTGTTTTGGATTATTCTTTAAGGGTATGAATGCTGTAACTAAACCATCCTTCGGAGCCAGATAAATTGCCTTTTCATGCACTTCAAATTCCTCAAGCAGCGCTTCTATGTTTAATACTGCGCCTCTGAGCATTGCTTTTACTGCATTCCTTGGCACAACATGCTCTGGTAGAGAGGCTGCAGTGAATCCAAGTATCACGCAGGCTATGCCCAGAGCTGTGAGAGGTGTGTTCAAAAGAATGAAGTATGAGAATGATGCCAATACTATTCCAAAGGAAATAAGAGAAAGACCAAGAGAAATGTATCTATCAGGCATCTTTGATCTTCAATGAATATGAGAGCTCAGGATTATGTACTTTAGCTTCCTGTATGCTGCTAGCACAGCTAGAGCAAGAGTCAGTATGATCAATGAAACAAGTATGGGTTCAAGTCTTATCCCCCATGGAGTGTAATTCAAAACAAGACCTACCAGAGGTACAAGTGCAAGGCTCAGGCCTATAGAAAGTGCGAGCCTCTCAAGCCTGTCCAATTCATCAGCCTTTGGGTACAGAGCTTCCAGCAGAACATAGCCAGGAAGGTAGAGTACAAAAAGGGCACCTGCAATGTATCTTATGTAAACATAAGGAGCAAAGCTAGGTATAAGATATATTGAGCTCAGCACAAGTGCTATAAAAAGCACTACAGCCCATACCCATACACCATAAGGCTTGGTCAGGTATTCTAACAGGTTCGATGCCTGTTTAGGCTCTACTATCTGCACATCTCCATTCTCTATGAGCTTGTAAAGTTGCCTGGCTGCTTTCTCCTTGCTTTCACCACTAGCTATGGCATTATCTATATACTGCTCTACAGTAAGCTCTTCTGATGACATCTATGCTGCACCTGTCACGTTGATGTACAGCTGATTCCATATACCTGTATATTGAAATGCTTGAGTAGTAGTGTTATAATCCCACAATTCAAATACAAGCTTCATGTTCATACCTGTTTCATTTATGCTCAGTGTTATAGGGTTCAGCCATGTCTGGTTGTTAAGCAATACAATCTGATAGCTAGCTATAGGATTTGCATGAAGATAAGTGCTGTTGTTTATTATACTTGAGCTGTTGCCAAGCTTTACCAATACATTGAAGAACATAACTTTTCCTTCATGGTTTCCCACGTAGAGGTAAAGTGTGAAGTTCTGCCCCTCAAGCAAAGAAGCAGGGTAATCTCCTATCTTCTGGTTTGGCCCTAAAATTCCAAGCTCGGGGAAAGGCTCCTGAGTTACATGCTGGTAATAATACTGGGCAGAGGCTATAAGAGCGAGCAACAGTATAAACGCTAAAAGAACGCCTTTTATCTGTTCGTCTATCGTTTCTTATCAGCCCTCTTGACTATCCATGATTTATGGCTCCTTATCCAGAGCTCCCAGAAGATTCTATCAGCATAGAAGTATACAAGTAAACCTGCAACACCAAGCACAGTCAAATATGCAATAAGCGATTCAAGCTGTGCGTTAGAAGCTGCCCTTCCTGATGCTATGGATTGAGGTATCTGAGCATTTATCTGCTCTGTCAGGTTTATAGCCTGCTGATAGAGGATAGATGCCCTGCTCGGATTTACAGCTTGTATAGCTTCGCCTTGCTCCATCAACGCTATAGCATTGTTAAGCTGACTTACCAGGCCTGTTACATTACCTCCCTGCTGTTCAGCCATGCTTAGATTCCTGAATGCGTTATCTATAGCAGCCTGAGCCTGAGCCTGAGTGGTCTGAGCATACGCTGAGGTTGATGATATGGCTATGATCAGAACTAGAGCCAATAGTCCTAATTTATGCATAAATGAATAACACTATACGCTGCCCAGCTTCCCAAGGTAGATTATGAATGATCTGTCGTATCTCCACGATGCAGCATACTTATTCCCCCATGAGAGGGCTGCATTAGAATAGAGCCATGCCATGCCAACACCTTTCACAAAGAGGGAGTAAGAGTTATCGTAGAGCTCCCTCATCTTCTTTATAACCATAATCACAGCCCTGAAGAGTTCAATGCTTTTCATCTTTATATCCAGCCTTAAGAAAAGTGTGCAGAATGACTTTTCAGATTTATCAAGGCTGAACCATCTTTTATTTCTCTTTGACCTTATCACCTCTTTACTCAGCAATCTTTTCAGCAAAATAGAGGGCATAGAATTACTATCTCTTCGCATTATTCTTGCTACCCTTTGGTTAAGTAATAAGTCTTTTGGTCAACTACCCATGAATGAAGTTCGTGGGCTTGCCCCTTCCCAGGACTGGTTTATGCACAGCCTCAAGTCCAGGTGCATAGGAGCCATGCATAAGCTAGTTGACTGCGATTCTTCTGGTGTTAATCTGGAACCATTTCTTGTTAGGAATCGATTCCGCAACACCAGAGTTTTGATAGCTACAGCTTTCTTGGCGAAGTCATGAAGAATGTTCAGTTTGGATTGCGTCGCTTGTCTGAAGGAGAATAGCACTATGCAATCTTCCTAACCAAATGAGACTATAGATATTGTTATATAAACAGCCCGCAGCGATTCTTCCCGCCTCTAAAGAGCGTGGGCTTCTTTGTGACTCTTCTTGGTAAGCTTCTTTGCTAGCCTGTCGCTAAGCTTAATTATCTTTTCATTTCATCTGTTGCCAATGAAAGCCTTCGTAACGGGCGGTGCAGGTTTTATAGGAAGCCACCTTGTAGACAGGCTTCTTGCAGATGGTTATCATGTTACAGCCTTTGATAATTTGACAGAAGGGAAGGAGGAGAATCTGAAGCACCTGAAGATGAATAAGAACTTCAGGTTTGTCAAAGGTGATGTAAGAGATGCAGATATGCTATACAAACTTCTCAAGGAGCATGACGTGGTCTTCCATATGGCTGCCCAAGCTAATATAAGGAAGAGCATCGAAGATCATTATGGTGATCTGCAGAATAACCTTGTTGGCACGATAAATATTCTGGAAGCTATGATAAAGAATAATGTAAAGGATATGGTCTTTGCATCAACTTCAGCTCTTTATGGTGAAGCTTCTATCAGGCCTACGCCAGAGACATATGCTCCAATTCAGACGTCACTTTATGGGGCCTCAAAGCTTGCTTGTGAAGCATATGCAGAAGCTTATGTTCAGTTCAGCAGTATAAACTTCTGGGCATACAGATTTTCAAATGTTGTGGGAGAGAGGTGTAGAAGAGGCGTTATCTGGGACTTCATACATAAGTTGAAAAAGAACCCTGGCAAATTAGAGATCCTTGGCAATGGAAAGCAGAGCAAGGAGTACATTCATGTGGAGGATTGTGTAAATGGAATTCTTACAGGATACAACAAGAGCAAAGAGAGGGTCAATATATTCAACCTTGCTGTAGAGGAGAACAAAACTGTTGATGAGGTTGCAGATTATGTTATAGACGAAATGCATCTTCATGATGTAAAAAGAGTATACACAGGTGGAGAAAGAGGATGGATAGGAGATAATCCTATAGTTCACCTTGATATGACAAAGCTGAAGAGCCTTGGCTGGTATCCAAAGCATACTGCTGAGGATGCGATAAGAACAACTGCCAGATGGACTCTGGCAAATGGCTAGCTCAATCAATAGTGACGTCCTCCACCGGTTTTAACTTGTGGCTTCCCGCTTCAGCGCTCTAGCTTACCAAACACCTTAGGGAGGTCCTAGCTCTGTGGATAAAGTGAAGATCAAATGCAATACACATATGTTTGGCGCATGATCCTTTTAAAAAATACTATGGAGCCCGAATGTGCAGGCAGTGCACTCTTTTTCCTATCTTAACCTATTATACTATTACGATTTTCGTACTGTCTATTACTTTAAAAAGGAAAAAAGGTTGCACACCCTGCACACTTAATTATTATCTATAAGCAATTATGTGAATTATTAACTAGTTTTATATATTGCAAATTCTTCTGCCTCCACAATTTTTCTCCATTCTCTTAATGCTAAGAACCAGCGCTGCAGCTGATTTTGCAGCTGAAGAGATTTTTTGTGTTTATCGCATGCCCAAAGTGATTACCTAAATTAAACAACTATCTGAAACTGATTACCTAAACACAATCAGCTCTGTTTAGCTATAGCACTGCCTGAGGCTGAGGAAGAGGTTCCAAGAGCTGAGAGAACAGATGTGTCAGTCTGCTCTTGTTGCTGCCATACTACGTGGGGATTGCAAGTGATGCTTCAGCTGAGACGATTCAGAAGTAAATCCAAGAGCAGGAAGAGCTTAATCCACTGGATGAATAAGGTGGTCTTCTGCCCTGGTACGTTATAAAGCAATCAGCATACCGTCTGACAATGAATACACTTTATCAGCTTTGATATGGTCAACCTTCTGAACAAAGGAGATGAGCACAGCTCTGCCATGTTCAGCCTGTTCATGCATAATCTGCAACACTGTACTCTCAGCCTTTTCATCCAAGCTTGCCACTGGCTCATCAGCTATTATTATGCTCGGCTCCTTTACAATGGCTCTGGCAACGGCAGCCCTCTGATTCTCTCCTCCTGAGACCTGACTGGGATACTTATCCAGAATCTTTTCTATTGCAAGCCTTTCAGCCACTTCTTTTATCCTCCTTTCCCTTTCTCCTTTAGCTATCTTCATCAGAGATAATGGTAGATCTATATTCTCCCTGATCGTCAGAGCATCTATCATATTGCTGAATTGAGGAATATAACCTATATGCCTTAGCCTTATGCTGCTCGATTCTGCAGGACTAGCCTCCTTTCCAAAATAAAGCACTCTTCCTTCATACGAGTCATCTATCAGCGCTGCTATTCTGAGCAATGTTGTCTTCCCAGCACCAGACCTGCCTGTGATCTGTACTATCTCTCCTTTATCTATAGCTAGCTCTACATCACTCAGCAAAGATACATCCCCTACAGACTTTCTTATACCCTTCAACTCAAGCAGCAATCATCTCACCAAGCTAACATAATTCATGGCAGAGTCATATACTAGGTCATTAGATGCAATCAAACTATTAAGCTGGTATGCACTCCATCCCTCACCAAGCCCTATTCCAAAACCAAAGCCTTCACTTTTCTCAGTAAAATCATCTCTGTTTATCACAAATATGCCGTTTATTGCAGAACCATAAGGGGCTGGCTGAATCCATTGCTGACCATAGAAAAATGCAAGCGATGCAAGTTTGCCAGCATATATGCTTGTATTGCCTGTATTTAGAAATTGTACTATATTCGCTGTATCAGCTATTGTAGAGCTGCTGTAATACCAGGATTCACTTGTAAATATATTTCTCGAAGAAAAGACTGGCTGCATTTCAATATAAATGCCTGAAATGCTTGCTATTGCTATTCCAAGTATGAGCAGAATCCTTTGGTAATTTCTTTTGCTTGTTGCAAAAGCTGCAGATGCCAATACAGCCAAAGGCAGAGAAGATGCAATGATCCCTCTGCCCAGCAAAATAGCTGCACCATCAAAGAATGAGTAGATCACCAGAGATGTTGTCGCAAGGCACCATGCCAGTATAATCCAGTATGCTGGATGGCTGCTTCTTTGCAGTGAATATGCACCATAAACAGCTATTATCAAGAATGGAGAAAGCTGAAGAGATAAAAAGAAGGATGATAATGAGGGCTCAGGAGCACCGAGCAGGAGTCTTGGAGATTCCAGGTATAGTATGTTAGCTAAAACCACTATAGCAAAGATAAGGTAAAGAAGTGACCTGGGGAATTTTCTGCTTATAGCACTGATTACAAACAGAACAACAGCATAAGAAGCAAGGGTCTCTGTAAAGCCAGCTGGGTAGTATTTTATCAAGCCTATGAATCCCTGAGCTGAGTAATAGATAACAGCAATGATGATAGAAGAGATAGCCAGAAGAATCATCTTTCTTGAATATGCGTTATGATTTATTATGCTGTAAAAGGCAGACCCTGCTATCATGGTTAAAGCAAGGAAAGTTGTAAAGTGATGTGTTGCAACTATTGAAAAAACAAGAAAAGAGGCTATGAAAAAGCTCCTTTTACTTTTGAAGGATGATAAAAGGTAAGCAAGCAGTGCAAGCTGTGGCATTGCAATCATCTCAGCTTTAAAACCGGAATAGAATATGTTTGTAAACCAAAGTGAGGCGAGCAGTATGAGAATTATATATACAGAGCTATTCCTGCTGGGCAATAACCTTGCTATCATGAAAAGAGATAGCAAAACAAGCATTGTTTCAAATATTGTGATAACAGGTGTTGACCATGCCAAACCTGTTGCCAGTATCTCTGAAACAATAGCTGTAAGTAGAGCTGGATAAGGCCAGTATGCATACAAGCATGTGGGCATCCCCTTGCATGGTATGAGCTGCCCAGAACCATGATCCAACAGGTATTTTGCGTCTGCAAGCAGAGCCCATGCATCATTGCTGAAGACAGGAGCATTGGATATTGCTGGTAAGACCCTGTATACCAGAATGAAGAGTATGATAATGATTAAAGCTGCTGTATGTACTCTCTTCATACCATGTCTCCCTTTAACCCTGCGATAAGAGATAATACTAGGGGTGCTACAATAGGCAAAAGAAGAAGTAAGAGGTATGAAAATGCTACAGGAGAATAAACAGAGTAGAGCAGAGTGTTATCCCCTGCATACTCAAGAATAAAGGAAGATAGCAAAGAGCCTACTATGCAAGTAAATATTGAAAGCAGCATAATTGGTAAAATTATACATGATATGAAGTAGCTTGATGATACACCTTGCTCTTTAAGATGAATAATAGTTTTCGCAAAGGAGTTAAGGTAAAGCTTTCCTGCAATCCAGAGGGATATCGAGGAACCAAGCACTATTATAAGCAGCATGACAGCTAGATCGTTTGAGAGTGAATTTTCTGGTGAATAAATTCCATAGCTGCTGCTGTATGTAAAAGGCTGCAGGTGAAGCAATCTTGCTACAAGCTGATTTACAGCTGGGGAGACACTTGGTAAAGAAGAAACGTACCTGGAGCATGAATCTTGCATAATTATGTATGTGTATTGATTATCAGCTAGCTGGGTCAAAGACCTTGCGCCTTCAACTGTGACTATTGCTTCGCTGTTGTACTCATCATAGCTAGAATGGTATATGCCTGTGACAACAAAAGAAGAATAGCTACCTGTCAGCATATCTTTTACATCTACTATGCTTCCATTGCTGACAGCAAGACTCTTTGCCAGTTTATAGCCTACAGCAATCTGCCATACAGTATTGGGCCAGAAGCCTGATATTAAATTAAGATGCACATATCTAGAGATGTTGCTTGGCATCTCTCCTCTGACTACAGTTCTTACTCCATTCAGAATAGCAGGAAATGCTATGACTGCGCTGTAATTGTTGCAGGATGTAATATTTGAATTTATTGTAACAGAGCCTGTAAAAGGTGTTATTGAATTAATGCTAGTTATGGAAATGGTGTTTGGTAGATAGGCATAGTTCAGCTGCTCCGTAGATTCCAATATAGACTGGTAAGGTATGCTGGAGGCTACAGAGATCAGGATAACTGCCAAAAACAGAAAAACTGCCTGTCTGCTAAGAGTAAAATACTTCAGGAGTTTAATTCTCAAACTCATCATCTCCTCCGCATTGTGAGTAGTGAGTAAAGCAGAGCTTGAGATACGAAGGATGAGACAGAATAAATAGTAATTGATATGAGTGAAGCAGGTCTGATGGAAGAGTAAAGGAGAGCTTTGCCTATTGCATCGTTGATTATTCCTATTGATGAATTCTGCAGTGCTACAGAGAATGCAGAACCTAAAAGAATGAATATTGTTGCTGAAGATAGGGAGAGTAGCAGAAAGGATGATAATATACTAGAATCTGAAGCTCCCTGCTCCTTAATATAATCAAGAGACTTTTCGTTAAAGTAAAAGATAGCAAGCGCATAGATTAATGAACAGAAGGAGACGGAAATCAGGCCAAGCATGAACCACTGAAATGAGAGACCAGCAAAGAATGTATGAATGGAGGAGACAAGCTCTGAAGGATTGAACCCTGAAACTGAGATTGAGCCTTTGCCTATCAGACCAGTGGTTATGTTGCTGTTTGTTATTACAAGGCAGTAGTTCAGCAGTCCTGGGAGATTCTCTGTAGCCAGTCTGCTGAAGTTATATGAATCTAGACTGAATAAATTTGAATTGTAATCAGAATAACTGCCTGCAACATATTCATCTGCAGAGAGCTGTTCACCAGTTATAGTTTTAGCATCCGTGCTGTTAAGTGAAGCTATGCATAAATTGTTATGAGTGTATAGCTTAAAGTATATTTTCTGAGTGGGAGAGTAGAAGGAGTTTGCATTGTTGTTTATTAAACTTCCAGTTTGATTAGTTAATACATCCAAGCTTACAAAGACAGAAGCCACGAGAGATATGATTATTACACTTATCAGAAATTGTCTAGAACGAATAAGAGATATGAGTATAGCCCTGCTCAATGATCAAAGCTCATCTATGCAAGCTAATAAACAGTTAGCACTGTGCCTGCATATATTCTGCAAGTGATGGGTTAGGCTGGGGTCATAAGTCTGAGCCAAGTATTACAGCACATTCCTTATCCATAATGATACTCAGATCTTTGACACCAATTGTAGAGCAAGACAATTTCTTCAGATAAGGTTAGCGAAGCTGAGCGAAACCATTCGTAAATCGTTATGGATACAAAGTTCGAAGTGTACTTCGATGGATGGCTGGAGAGATTATAGAATGTAGGGGCAGAAGACTTCTGGTTTTAACCGGTGGAGGACGTCACGCGAATTGAATCGATTCCTGTCCAACTTGATACTGCCAGTCTATCTATAATAGCTTTTATAGAAGCAAGTGTTTTAGTCTCTAAACAGATGACAATTAAACTAATTCCTGATAAATACCTAGCAGCTTCTGAACAACATTTTCTGGCTTATGATTAGAAATCATATATTCGTATTCTTTTTGCCACAACTTATCGCTCGAATCCTTTATTAAGTCGATGATCCTATCTTCTGTAGTAATATCTTTTAGCGGAATGTCCTTATACTGCATGTAGTCTTCCGAAATAAGTGTTATTGCTGGTCTACCACATGCTATTGCCTCTAACGAAACCATCCCAAAGACTCCTGTCTTAAACCTGTCAATAACAACATCAGTATTCCAATAATATTGATTCATATTATCGTGTGAAACTTTTGGAAGTACATTTAGATGTAAACCTAGAGAATTTGCAAAAGCTAATGTCTTTTCAAAATCTACACCATGCCTGATGATGCTGACTTCAACTTCATCTTTAATTTTGCTCAAAGCTCTTATTGCAAAATCTGTACCCTTCACTTGCCAGTTAGAGTCACTTGCAATGAGTACTCTCCTTTTTCCATCATGCTCAAGCATAGGCTTTGGATAAAAAAGCTGCATATCAACCGGGTTTGGTAAATATTCGGCATCCTCTCTAAAATTCTTCGCTATAGGAAGAATATCAGGCGTACTGACCAAGACTTTGTCACAATGCATTAAATTATGCCTGACAATTCTACCCCAGATAGGATGCTGAAGAGAAGTTCTTAGGTCCGAACCATGAGCATGCCCGATCAGCGGCCTTTTCCCGAAAAGTGCGGCCATATAAGAATCCTGCAGAAGATAATGCACATGATAAATGTCAGCCTTAGCAACCAAAACCTTATAGGCTAAGCCAAAGGTTTTACTCCATAATCCCCTGCTTCGCTTTATATGAGATTTATCCAGATCAGTAGGCATATACTTAAGCAGTGTCTCGCCAACAAATGCACAATCGTTAATCATTGTTACTTTCATCGAATCTTCCTCACACAGATGAAATGCAAGCCAACTGTAGTGAACTACCCCGCCCTTGCAGATGTGGCTTCTGCCACATCTGTTTGTTTGGAGCTTCTCGCTTCATAGGCAATGCTTGCTTTCACATGTGGAATGCTTTTTATGTATTCGAGCATGCTACTTGTAGAGGCATAATCCTCTGCGAGCGTCTCGCCTAGGTTCCCTAGGCAAAGCCCTTCTTGCTTTATCTTATTTGCAGCAACTACATCTCTATCAAATACTGAATGGCATGAAGGGCATATTACCATTCTATCTGATAGGCTCAGATGCTGCACTGTACCACAATTCATGCATACTCCAGTTGTTCTTATGAACCTGCCTACTTCCAAAGGAGTGCTTGCCTTTCTCTTTAGGCATTCGCGGAATCCTCCTA
>JARVJU010000023.1 GCA_029775965.1 Nitrososphaeria archaeon
CCTTGATTCTCTATTTGTCTTCCATCTCTGTCTGTGAGAAAGTGTTTTATTCCAACATCTAAGCCAACAACATTTTTAGTTTCTCTTTGAATAACATCTGCTTCTTTCTCTACGCTTATGCAGGCGAACCATTTTCCAGATGCACTTCTCTTTATTGTTAATGCTTTAATTTTGCCTTCAATTTCCCTATGCACTATTATAGCTATATTGCCAACTTTGGATAGATGAAGGATATTGAACCTTTTTCCTGTTTGAACTATTTTAAAACCAAATTGAGGATAAGTAAGTGAAGCTTTTGAACCAACACTTACCTTTAAATCTCAGCCTTCCAACCTTCTTTCCTTTTTTCTTGAGCTTGGATAATGTCTTGAGATTCCAAAATATGAAAAATAACTGATTTTATCATACTAGCAAAGTAGATAATTCTGGGTTATAAGTAGTAGAGCAGGAAATATCTCTCTTCAAAATAGCTTTACGTCAAGTTGCTAGACCTCTTTGAGCTAGATACTTGCTTCATCTATCTGATAGAGATAGAAAGAGCTAGAGTTAAATGCATTGTTTACGCAGCAAAGCAGGATGAAGTTTGAGTAAGGTGAAGGATCCTAGCCTGGCAGGAGAAGGGAGGTTGAAGATAGAATGGGCTGAGTCAAGGATGCCTGTATTGATGAAGCTAAGAAGTATGAATAAGAGAGAAAGGCCACTTAAAGGGATAAGAATAGGTGCATGTCTACACGTTACAAAAGAAACGGCAGTCCTTGTAGAAACTCTGGTAGCTGCTGGTGCGGAAGTTTTCCTTGCGGGTTCTAATCCACTATCTACCCAAGATGATGTGGCCGCGGCTCTTGCTGCAGCAGGAGTAAACGTATTCGCATGGAGGGGACTGACAGAAAAAGAATACTATTGGTGCTTAGAGAAGGTAATAGAAGGTGGCCCTAACATCACACTGGATGATGGTGCAGACTTGGTTTCAACCATTCACTCAAAACATGATAACATTTTAAATCAAGTATTAGGTGGAACAGAAGAAACAACAACAGGCGTTCTAAGACTTAGAGCTATGAGCAAAGAAGGAAAGCTTAGGTACCCCATAATAGCTGTTAATGATGCAGAAACCAAATCGGATTTCGACAACGTATACGGCACAGGGCAGAGCTCAATCGATGGAATAATAAGGGCAACAAACATACTGTTTGCAGGAAAGAATGTTGTAGTAGCTGGATATGGACACTGCGGTCGTGGAATATCCAAAAATGCGCGAGGGCTTGGAGCCAATGTGATAGTTACAGAAATAGATCCTATAAGGGCGCTTCGAGCAAGGATGGATGGATACCTTGTAATGAGTATGAATGAGGCTGCTAAAATAGGTGACATATTTATAACTGCAACAGGAAATAAAAACGTCATCACGTCAGAACATTTTAGGCAGATGAAAGATGGAGCGATTCTAGCGAATGCAGGTCATTTCAACGTAGAGTTTTCGATTGCAGACCTGCGAAGTATCGCAAAGAGTAGAAGACTGATTAGAGAAAATAACGAAGAATTTGTACTTGAAGATGGAAAGAGGTTGTATGCTCTAGCAGAAGGCAGGCTAGTTAACCTAGCTGCAGCCGAAGGGCATCCCAGTGAAGTGATGGATATGAGCTTTGCAAATCAGTTTCTATCAGTCTTATGGATGCTGAAGGAAGGGAAAAATATGAAGCCTGAAGTTTATTCTGTACCTAGATCTCAGGATGAACAGGTTGCAAGGTTAAAGTTGGAAAGCATGGGGATAAAGATAGACATTCTAACTGCAGAGCAAGAGCGGTATCTGTCAAGCTGGAGGGAAGGGACGTAGAATACTGTTTTGGCTGATTCTTTGTTTTATCTTTATCTTTCTCTTAGCTAGCTCATCTATAAAGATTCTATACACATCTGCTGATACTGCTTCTTCTGGAGGAAGGAATCCGCTACCAGTTATCACCTTTTTTCCTACCATCTGTGCTATAACAGAGGCAGGATAGGCTGTCGTTCTAGCCAACGAAGTTATCCCGCTTAGCTTGTCATATTCGTCAACAAGCTCAAACCTGCAGGTTCTATGCCTCCCCTCTATGTCCACTCTCAAAATAGTTGTATCTGTTTCTCCCTCTTTTAATCTTAGCTTTGGTGCAAGTATCAAATTGAGTATTCTTCTTGGAGAGATGTTCAAGTTCGGCAAAGGCTGATCATCGAGCAAGCCACACTCAATCAGAGTTCTTATCTTCTCAGCGTGGCCTGGCCATCTTAAGGTCTTCTCATACATCTCTTTGACTTGATCCATTGTCTTGATAAGTGTGGATAGGCCATCTGTATAGAAAGCCTCCAGCTTTATCTTACCAAACTTTACTATCTCCAGACCTGAGAGAGGAGCAACAAACTTCGCCTTTCCATTTACTTTTATCAAGCTCTCTCTTACGTACATGTCCCAAAGACCCTCAAGGGACCATAGAGCCCTGTAGCCAAGCGGGATAAGAGGCTTTGAGGGTATTGCACCGACAAGTATCTTTACTTTGTATGCATCTTCTATCACCGTAACCCCTCTACCAGCAAGTATGTTGCTTAAGCCTGGAGCCAAGCCAACAGGTGAAATGAGCAACCTTTCAGCCTTTCTGAACATTGAATCTAGCTTTCTCCAACTTGTTTCATCATACCGCCACATCGTTATTAGATCTATCATGTCAGTACCTGCTCTGGCTGCGCATTCTACACCATGTATCGCTATTTCGTGCGGTAAAGCACCGATGCAAACGTCTACTTCCTTCAGAAGCTCTGATATTTTTTCCTTTTCCCTGTCCACAGGTAACAGGTAAAAATCGAACTTTTTTTCTTTCAGTCTTCTTTTTGTTTCTTCTATTCTATTCTGAGAGGCATCTATAACAATTACTCGACTGACCTCCTTGCTCTTTGCTAGGTCAAAAGCAAGTGCAGAACCCATCTGTCCTGACCCAAGAATAGCTACTTCCACGCCTTTGAGACTGATGCAGGCTGCTATAGTCCTTGCGCCTTTGTCGTAGCCACCCATCTATTTTTATATCAGTATCAAAGAGTGTTGAGGACCTATGGGTGTTAGAATAAAGGCGATAACCTTCGACGTTTTCTCCGCCCTCTTTGACTGGGAGTCCAGCCTACGACCTGTTGTAAAGAGTTATCTTTCAAAGCTGTCTCCTACTACGGATGTAGCATTATTTCTCAAAACATGGAGGGAAAAACAACTGAGCTATGCCCAAATCGATACAATATTAGGCAAAGAACATACTTCTTTCCTAGCCCTCACCAATAAGAGTCGGAAGGAAGTCCACGCTCTTTACAGTAGATCAAAACCTTATGTAGGATGACAAGCTAGTAATCGTTATGGTAAACAACCTAACTGCCATCCTACGGTCAAATGTCGGGAAGAAGTACCTTTTATATGTTAAGGAGAGGCTCAATGAAGCGCTAGGTATACGTGCAAAGGATAGTGATTCCGTCATCAGGGTTCTCATGATGGCGTCCATGACGAACTCCTATGTCGAGGGCATGGCCTCCTTGCTTGGGCTGTGCGGCCAGACTATCAGGAACAATCTTAAGGACAAGGACCCCGATGCGCTTCTGAACCTGAACGATGACACAGTTAAGGACATGAAGAAAATGGGCACACTGAAGGGGCGACTCACGGTTGCCGTGGACTGGCACGACATAATGTACTACGGGGACTCTCATGCGGAGGGCGTCGTGGGCACCAAGCCAAAGGAGGGAACGCACTGGGCGTACCAGTACGGAAGCGTTGTGGTGGGCAAGGAAAAGCTAACACTTGCAGTGACACCCATAGTAAAAGGGGAGTCAAGGGCGCAACATCTCAAGCGGCTGCTTGCAAGGGCGTTTGAGCTGGGGATAAGGATTAAACTGCTGTTGTTGGACGCTGGCTATTTTTCGGCAGATATAATCAATTACCTGCAGTCACTTGGCTTGAAGTTCGTGATGAGGATGCCCAACGTAGGCATCGCCAGCGGGGCAGGGGATGACTTTATGTACACCACCAGGGGGCACAGGAGGGGCGATGACGAACAGGCCACATTCAGGGTAGTAGCACTTAACGGCCGGAACAGGATTGGGCACATGGAGCTCTTCATATTTGCCACGAACACGTACCTGAAGCCACAGAGGTTGAGGAAGCTGTTCAGGAGCAGATGGGGCATAGAGACATCTTACAGGATGATCAATAAGTTCTTGGCTAGGACAACGTCAAAGCTATACGCTATAAGGAAGCTGTACTTCTACTTGGCAGTGCTCCTATATAACCTGTGGGTAAAGCTGAATCGCTCCAAAGACAGGGTCATAGTGGATATGCTGAAGCAGAGCGTAATGCTATCGTTAATATTATGGTTCATACCTGATATGGTAGAAGGTGACAGCCATGAGATGGACAAATTTTGATCTACTGTAAAGAGTGTGGGCTTCTTTGCGGCTCTTATTGGTGAATATTATAAGGCTTGGAATGCCTGAGAACATGTCGGAAAGTGCGAGCCCGGCAGAATCTTCTACATGCTTTTGGCCATCTCTAGCTTGTCTACAAGGTATTTATCTACTATGTAGGTTAAGCCATACCTTGAAAAGGCCTCCTGCTCAGCCTTCTTCTTATTTTTGAGAAATGTTTGCAGCTCATCCTGCCATAACTTTTCTGTATACCTTGGGTCTTTAAGCAACTCATGCACCCTTTTTATATCAAGCTCATTCAGTTTGTCATGAGGAAGCTCATAAGTCTCTATATCTGACGCATAGACTCCAAGCCACTTTGCTGAGGGTGTGGTGAGCTCTCTAAGATGTGCGCTATTTGCAGAGCCACTTCTTATAACCATAGCTATATGTGCTCCCCATGGGTCAGCATCGCAGAATATGTAGACAGGAAGGTTCAGCTCTTGATTCAGCCTCCGTATAACGTATCTTGTACTTCTTGGAGGTTGACCTGCAGTGTTTATAAGAAGAGCCTTGAACCTTTCATGAACCTTCTCCTCTACAAACCTTGTGAATAAACCTCCTTTCTCTATCGCAAGAACCATCTCAGCATCTGTCTCTATGAATTCTGCAGTAGTAAGAGCAGGTCCTATCATTAATCCATCGGGATGTGTGCTGAGATCCTGCCTCCTTCCCTCATAGCCAGGCTTCGTATATTCTATTATCATATTGCCGAATATAGCACTTCTTTCATCAGGATAGACATTGAAGTCCTCCCTAGCCTTCATCAATGCAGTTTCCAGGTCAGTTATTATTTCATCTGATTCGCTTTGATCTGTAAACTCCATGTTAAATGCCTGAGCAGAGTAAAAGACATCTCTGAGTGTAGATGTTCTCTCTTCCTGGACGAGTTGATTTGCAAAGAATGCAAGCCATAATAGCTGAGTGTATGGTCTGATATGCTTTATATTCCTAGAGGACCTCTTTACCACAGCATCCCCCAGTATGAATTGCTTTAATTCGTCATCATAGACCAGATTGCCTACAGACCTGCTGGGAAGACTTATCTCAGGGAATTGCCCTGAATATATGGCATCATAGGCAGACTTGCCAATCTGCCTTAACGCTTCAAGAACTTCTTTTCTCCTTGCTTCTGCTATACCTTTTGGAGGTTTTGGCATCTAGCTCAACCAACCTTATCTGCATTGTCGTCATCCTGAAACATATCTAGGCCTATCAGCTTGTTATAAGGGGGTAGTCTCTTCGCCCCTACAAGAGCTGCTGAGAATCTGGCAATGAGAGGCATGTACCTTGAGTATATGTTCATCTTCCTTCTTTGTTTCTCCATGCTCCCCTTTCTGCCCAAGTATACCTGCAACTTTCTCAAAACCTCTCTCATACCATTTCTCAGCTCTTTTTCAATCTCTGGCCTATCAGCTATGTACTCCTTTCCTACAGTTTTGTATGGGACCTTCGTGGAGCTTATATGAGTTATTATTGATAGAGGTGCATCCTGCGGAACGTTATACCTTTTGAAATCTATCTCTTCATTCAGAACCTTAAATGAAACGTCACTGCCTTCGTCGTAAAGCAGAGGTATTCTGTTTGCGAACCTGAGGAGTCTTAAACCAGGCTGATTATTTTTCCCGCCATATGCCAGACCAACTTCGATTATGAAAGGATAGCCTGAATATGCTGCTGGTTCTCTAACCTCAACAGCATAAAATTCTGGTTCAAGTTCTTTTACTATACCTGCTGTAAATATTTCTTCACCTAGAGGGGATAGGCATCTTCCGTCTGGAGGAAGAAATTTATCGTAAGCATGAAGAGCATCAGTAAGCTTCACTATATCTTCGTTTGAAAGCTCCCTGGGATCAATGTTAGGAGGAATACCAGCATATGAAAGGAAATCGAGCGCTATCTTGTTTCCCACTCTGTGAAAGGTCTGAACCATGAATTTTGTCATTGTCCCGCCTTTCCAGTTTTTGATCAGCCTTTTGACAGCTTCGACATCAATACCATGGGGATGAGGCAGAGTCTCCTTTGGAGGTTCAGGCATTGTGTTTGTATTACGAAGAAATTGCATCATCTTGCCATTCGGGTCCACAAATGTTATGTTTGCATATGGTGTGACTAGCGCAGTATTCTTGAAATAATCGTTTATCTTTGATGAAGACCTGAAATAATCGCCAACAAGCTGCAGCTTTACCTTGGTCCCCCTCCAACCTTTTGCATCATTAGCTTCTTCGCTTAGTATGGATGGATAGTTCTTCTCTATATCTATGAGCATAACAAATTTGTATGCTGTCTTTCCATCTACAGAGCTCGTTATCTCAACAGCTCTGTTTGTAGTGATTTGAGAATACAGAACAGCCATAGTACCGCCCATTCCGAACATACCCCTAGTCTGCCTCAGCCTGTACTTTGAACCGTAAAATATTCTGCCAAAGGCTTTGGGAATCTGCTCCCTTTCTATGCCTGAGCCATTATCCACTGCTAGAAGTTCGTATTTCTTCGGTTCAGGTTTATCTTCTTCACCATCAACGTAGGATAGCCTTACATAGATTTCAGGGAGTATCCTGTATAGTTCACATGAGTCAAGAGAGTTTTCTACAATTTCTCTAACTGCTGAGTAAAGGGCTCTTGAAGGATTACTGAATCCTGCAAGATCCCTGTTCCTGTAAAAGAACTCTGAGGGAGATATCTCACTAAAGGTAGTCTTTGCACTCAATCAGACCAACCTCACAATCGGCTTGCTATTAATTATGATATGCATCAGTGGCAAAGGCAGGCACTTCATCCAAGTTGACAGTATTTAGGCTTTAATGAAGAAGGTTATGCTAGTTTATCTTTAACGCAAATCTTATGGTAAAGTGCACTGGCAGTTAAGGCTCTGGTAAAATATTTAGCAGTCAGAAGTGCTTTTAAAGCTAATAGAAGCCAGCAACAACCGAACCAAGAGAGCCAGCAGAACACCAAGGGAGAGGTTCAGAAGTGCGAGAAGAAGATGGAGACTCCAATCCCAGAAGGGTAGAGGATTCACTACAACTTCGTAAAGCTAGCATGGCGTTAGAGGACAGGCGCCAGCGCAGAGAGCGGAAATAAATATCCCGAAAGGAAAGGAGAAGTGTTAGACCTGCTTGAGTTCGCCATCTAAAACCCCTAGCAGTAGGGCTGCGTTTGATTGTATTGTGGCTGGAAAACAAAATCCATTAGCGATTAAAGGGAACACCTTTTGGAACTGCCTTGCCAGAAGTTTGGCCGATTACCAATAGAACGCACCTTCAGAAACTGAATCGGGAAAGAAATTGAAGGTGAAATTCATTCAGGTGTTCCCTTTGGTATAAGATGATGAGCGTGGCAGACCACGCCATACAAAGCTGATTGCTACAGTTGGCCTTGACAACCGACTAGAATACATGTCTTGGTATTTTGAGAAAGCCATCCTGAGGGAACATAGAGGCGGCTTATGTTTCGTGTAGAAACTCTGGAATCGATACTTGATCAAACACTGAAAAAATTTGATAGCCTGGGATGGCAAGCTAACTGTGCGACGCTAACTGCGTTATGATGCATGGTAAAAAGGTATCCCTTAGCAATGTAATTTTTTGCTTTTGCTATAGAAAAATTTAAATAATTCCCACATACAATAAGTATAACGGTGTTATAGAAAGATGCCAAATGCAGAAGTGATTCTCGAAAAGAAGGGACAGATAAAGGAGGCTAAAGTTGGAGGTACAGGGCCTGTAAAGCTGCTGGAACTGCAGACCAATGGTATTATACCAACGAGAATGAGGCATGTGATCAAGAGGTACCTGAAGAAGGTGGGCTTCAAGTCTCTAAAGGTGGAGCACAGGATGGGTCCCAACCCATTCGCAGTGACTTTGCTAGCTAGTGGCTCTGCTTCATCGCCTATAACAGAAGAGCAGATGTCAAAGTTGGATTATCTGAGAGAGGCGACAATAGAGACGCTGAATCAGACAAAGAACGGCTACCCAATCCATGCTTCTCAGGCGGATCCTGAGTACCTGAGGCAAAAGCTAGCAAAGATCGAACCAACTCTTAGCAAGATATACTACTCGGTAAGTAGATCCAGCTAAAGCTTCTAGCACCTTGCACTGCATCTGATGTAATGGTAGCTGCCTATTCTAGAGAGTGTATAAACTGCATGACAAAATTTGTGCAAGAACAGAAAACAATTTAAGTAGTAAGTTGAAGATTCACATGCGCTGTCTAGGGTAATGATTCTTGAGTAAAATTGGATTTGTTGGACTTGGAAATATGGGTATGCCTATGGCATTAAGGCTCGTTCAATCAGGATTTCAGGTTGTTGCTTATAACAGGACAAGGACAAAGGCAGAATCACTGAAGGGTAGAGCAGAAATAGCAACTACAGTTAGAGATGTAGCCGAAAGAACAGACCCAATCCTTCTTATGCTTACAGATACTGAGGCAGTTGAAGATGTGCTCTTCTCCTCGCAAGGCATGTACGAGAGACTTGCATCTGGCAAGACAATAATAAATTCAAGCACAATCCTGCCATCAGCATCAAAGAGGATTATGGACAGACTGAAGAGGAAGAACATAGGGTACATAGAAGTTCCAGTGCTTGGCGGGCCTGTTCAGGCGAGAGCAGGAGAGCTTATAGCTCTTGCTGCAGGAGAAAGGGATAGGTATGAAGATAATCTGAACATAATAAAATCTTTTGCTACAAAGGTCTTCTATACGGGACAGGTATCTACAGCTTTATCAGCAAAGCTAGCAATAAATCAGTTAACTGCAGTTTATGCTCAGTCTCTGGCTGAATCCATAATCTTTGCAGAGAAGCATGGTGTAGATCCATCTTTACTCCTTCAGGTTCTTAACTCCACGGGCTACAGAACATCGTTCAGCGAACAGAAGGGACCAAAGATGGTAAGAGGCGAGTTCGAACCTACATTCTTCCTGAAGCATATGCTGAAGGATCTCGATCTTGTTGATGAATCTGCACATGATTCAAAAGTATACATGCCTCTCATGTCTCAAGCCAGGTCAAGCTATCTAGCTGCCTCTAATCTCGGACTGGATGAGAAAGACTTCTCTGCCATTATAAGCATGCTGCGCCAGCTGAACAAAGGTAATCACTGACATACTCCCATCGCTGGCTCACACAATATCCCTCTGACGGATATCTAATATACCTATAAGCATTATACAAAAGTTCAAATACGACTCGGGCGACTGCATTCATCCAAGGACTGAACGTCCTTGGCTTTCTGCGGATTTCATCGTAAGGAGGGGTGTCGGAGCGGTTACGAGCTCGCCTGCAGAGCGAGTCTACATGGGTTCAAATCCCATCCCCTCCTCATTACTTCATAATTTAATCTGCTCTGGCCAAGTCGGGTGAAAAGGTGTAGCCTACAAATCAACAGACATGCAAAGAAGAATAATAAGAGTTTAGGACTAAGATCAGGTGACGTCCTCCACCGGTTTTAACCTATGGCTCCCCGCTTCAGCGCTCGGGCTTACCAAACACCTTAGGGATGGCAGAGGTCCTCGCTCTGCGGGTGACAAGCCCCCGTCCTGGGCCAAGCTTCTTTGGATGCCAAGCCTTTTGAGGAGAAGAGCTGAGTTCATGTCTCTTGCTAATTGTTCACTACAGTTAGAGCAGATATGCTCTCTCTCAGAGAGTTCCTTCGGTACCCAATGGAGGAAGCTATGGCAGAACTGTGTAGTGCCATAGGTCCAAGAAGATCAATTGCTTGCCAAGCAATACTGCCTTGAAGATTGCCTTTCTTGCGAACTTACACCAGGAAGAGTCTGAAATAGATTTAGCAAGGTAGTGGTTGTGCAGCATTGCAGAGGTGTTCAATCTCTCCAGAATTAGAGCATCGTTCTCTTCTCTTTGAATATTTTGTTAATGAGCTTGTTCTGGAAGTCTTGTCTTCCCTCTGCCTGTTAACATGGAGATGAAGCCTTGCAAGCATTTTGCCAAGCTTAAGACTGCGCCTCGAACCATTGTGCTTATGACTGAAATAGCGCTGTAAGTGCCTTATCTTCTCCTCTGATAATCTTAAGAAAGCTGGGTACTCGATTGATGTGGAATCATCGAAAGTAGCGAACTTCTCAAGGCCAATGTCTGCGCTCCTTACTCTCTCGAGAGGTATCTCCTTGATTTGCATCCTATGTGGAACCTCTCTCTCAGTGATGAAGATGATACCATCCATCTGCTTCACGCTTGATTGTTAGTCTTTTAACCTTGCCAAGCATGGGTCTATGGATGAAGATTCTGACGTAGCCGAAGCCTGAAAGATAGAGACCCTTAGCAGGATTGATATTGAAGCCATATTGTGGATAGGTGAGAGAGTTGTAATTTGTTATGTTGCTTTTTCCATTTCGGGAACCTTGCCCTACCCTCGAAGAAGTTCTTGAAAGCCCTATAGATTCTGTCACCTACATTCTGAACAACCTGAGAGTAGATTGTCTGGAGTTCCTTGTCATGCTTGCGAAACTCAAGTGCAAGCCTCCTGAACGTTGTCAGAGATGTAGACATACATATGCTCTTCTCTATATCTTCTAATCTCTTCAGCCTTCAAGTCGTTGTA
This sequence comes from Nitrososphaeria archaeon, assembly GCA_029775965.1. Taxonomy (GTDB): domain Archaea; phylum Thermoproteota; class Nitrososphaeria; order Conexivisphaerales; family DTJL01; genus JAKAPW01. The sequence goes on from JARVJU010000023.1 coordinate 11,031, forward strand.
GATGTTGCAGAGGAGGAGCAGGGAGCGATTGAGCCGCTTCTCCTGCTCTGCTGCTGGATAGAGCCTGTACCTGAAGGCAGAGAGCATATACATATACATGCAGCACATATATGTTATTAAGTGTATGGGGAGAGCGAGTTCAGCAGTCTTCAACGTCAATTACCACATACATAGTCTGTTGCCAAGTATCGCAAGCCTATCTTGTCGGGAGTGTCAAGGAGTCCCTGGACTAGACTATAGCTGACACTAAGTGATACAAGATCATAGAGAAGAAGGTGATGCCCATCATATCAATCTGTTCATCGAGGCGGACATGCTAGACTCGCCCACAGACATGGTGAAGATAAGATCTTCGACTGAGCAGCCTGAGGCTGAGGAAGAGGTTCCAAGAGCTGAGAGAAAAGATGTGTCAGTCTGCTCTTGTTGCATCATAGTACGTGGGGACTGCAAGTGATGTTTCAGCTGAGACGATTCAGAGGTACATCCAAGAGCAGGAGGGGCATTCATGCACAGGATTCATCCGGTGGTCTTCTGCCCTGGTCCGTTATAAACTGGTCTTCTTGCTCTGCATGAATCTTTACAGTTATCTAGATTCAGCCAGAGAATCTAGCATAGCCCCCGCTATCTTCGTTTGAAATCAAAAAATAAACTGTGTTAATACTCTACTATACCCCTAGATCACTTTTTTCTGACAAGTATGACTATTTCAAGAATAAGTACTATTGCTGCTAATACTATTGCTACCAGCAGGTATGTTGTTACGTTGCTAACTGAGCTTAATAGCGATCCTATGCTAGCTGTGTTGCTCTGAACTGTGCCCAGTGTGCTTGATATTGTTGATAGGCTGCTTGATATCGAGCTGAAGCCACTGCTCACACTGCTACTGAGGCTACCCAGTGTGCTTGATATCGAGCTGAAGCCACTGCTCACACTGCTACTGAGGCTACCCAGTGTGCTTGATATTGTTGATAGGCTGCTTGATATCGAGCTGAAGCCACTGCTCACACTGCTACTGAGGCTACCCAGTGTGCTTGATATTGTTGATAGGCTGCTTGATATCGAGCTGAAGCCACTGCTCACACTGCTACTGAGGCTCGATATAGAGCCCTGAACTGTGCCCAGTGTGCTTGATATCGAGCTGAAGCCACTACTCACACTGCTACTGAGGCTCGATATAGAGCTTTGTACAGAGCTGAAGCCTTTAGAAACTGAAGTATTAAGAGAGCTTACAGAGCTGGATAGAGCATTGAGCTGGTTCAGCATGTTAGTCTGTTGGATACTTAAGCTGTTGATAGCATTCAGTATCTGTCTTCCTTCATTGGTGCTGCCTGTTACGTTAAGCCCTACTGTTGTCAAGAGACTTGGAGGGGTTGATGATCCATCGTATAGTTGTATAAAGTGCATCTGTGGATAACCTGTAGCAGTAAGACCTATCATCAATTGTCCATATTCAGACGGAAACACGAATAGATATGATGTCAGTGCATTATCATATACGACATCTACGCCAGCAGGAGAAGACCCTTCTGTTATTGAACTAGTAGCAATAGTAAAGCCTGGAGAAGTGTAATTACCTGAGGTTGTCTGTGTTTGAACACTTACACTCTCTTCACCAGCTGGAAGTCCTTCAGAGGTTACTGTGACTGGTGTACCCAGTGCAGCCGTGGTTGGCGATACACTTGCAGTAGCATTCACAAATACGACAGAGTATCCTGGAACACCACTGGCATCTGTTGCATTAACAACATGATCTCCACCGTAGACTGGGCTGGGTGTTGTTACTGGAACAGTGAATTTTCCATTAGATCCCACACCTGCGTTCATAGCTATCTGTGTAGTATTTGATAATCCTACACCAAGTCCGTTCCATGTTATATTCACAGTAGATGAAGCTGTGAATGCATAGCCAGTTATGGTGAATTTCTGACCTGGGTTAACAGAAGTCGGCATAATCAGCGTAGGTAGCACTCCAACTTTGAAGACATATTTAGCTGAAGCATCTTGTATGATGACAAGTGCAACACCGTGTGGACTGACGGGAACATTAAAGGTTGCGTTGAAGAACCCTGTAGTTGTGTTAAGTGCTGTAGTATAGCTTGGGGATAAAGCGCTTCCGTTAAAGGTGAATGAAAGACTACCTGATGGGTTGAAGTTAGCACCTACAACAACAATGGGTTCTGTGACGTAGCCAGGAATATAGGCTGTAGCGTTTGGCTGAAAGTTAAGAGTACCAAACCCGGATGGAGTAAAGTAGGTGAAGTTAACGTACCTTGCCAGCTCTGTAAAGGTCTGGGGCATTACCCAGAAGCTTGTTGCATAGTCTTCTGATGTGACATGAAGTGTGCCTGTGTTAGGGAATGATAGGTCTAAGTCTGGGGCCTTAAACGTGAAAGTAAATGCACCTGTTGCACTGGTCGATACATTCTTAGAGATGTATATGGTGCCAGAAGGCATATTCGAGGTTTGTCCTGAGCTAACAGTCACGTTAGCTAGTGAACTTGGGCTAAAGGCTGAGCCGCTTACTGTAACTGTAGCTCCAGCAGGACCTGAAGTCGGAGATATTGTAATTCCTGGAAGCAAGACTAGTTGAGCTATCGAGACAGCTACAGACGTGCTAGAACCATCGAAGACTTTGATATAATAGCTGCCCCCTGCTATGTTCGTCGGAGCTGGACCGACTATACTGTCGTTGCCCAAACTGAATTTAGCCTTACCACCAGGCAGATTCGGATTGCTTACAGTGACGTTAAACCATCCATGCAATGGACCTTGCCCAGCTGTATGAACAATTGTCTGAAGCTGTGCTACAGGGAATGGACCAGAATAGTTAACGTCAGATGATGAAAGTTGTGAAAGACCGTTCTTCGATACATATAGGAAGAATTGCCCACCTGTGAATGTGACACCCGTGAAGTTGATATCGAAGAGCCCTGTAACTGGTGGTGACGCCTTATCGACGTTTACTACTGTGTCAGTACCTGCCGGAACAGATACGTTAAATGACGCAGAAGTAAACTTGTATGGATAAGTAGTACTCAACGCTCCTATTTTAGGATTGCCGCTTGCAGCGAAGGCAGCAGATGTACCTGTTATGGATAATACTGGGAAAGCGAGTGGCATAACGCCTACTAGGAGTATTGCCATTACGAGTATCGATTTGAGTTGCATTGTAGCATCCCCTTTTTTGAGGAATATATTAAGAGTTTTGAACAAAAGGTCTATCCGCTTTCATGCAAATATTCTCTATCCTAGTTATAGATTGCAGCAATATATTTGAAATCTGAGTTCGCGCGAGAAATATTGCCAGCAGATGCTCATCCTATAATCTAGCCTCCCTTAGATGACATAATATCAGATCAAGGCTGGAATGTTCAGAATACCTAGCTTCAAATACAGCTGTACAAACTTTTTAAGCAGAATCATGTAAAAGAAGAAAAACTTTGGCATTCTTTTTTGTATGAGATAAGTATTAACATTCCAATAAACTTATGCACACAGTAAAAGCTTGCTATCAAAAAGATGCATGAGAAGACTCGTAGTTCAAGAAACCAGCTACGTGCATCTTAAAGGTTAACCATGTCATACTATCATTCTTCACCCAGCTATAGCTATCTATCGCATCTGCCAATTTCGAAGCTACCAGCTCTGTATCTTTTTCACCTTTCAGCGAAGAGAGAATGCTGTGCCATTTCTGGTATATATCAATATTTAGATCAAAGAATTCTTTTGCATTATACACTGGTGCATAATGAGGAATCGCTAAAACTTTTGCATCAAGTTGACTTATCTTTTGCAAAGTGTTCATCTCCATGTCAAGCCTGAAAGAAGGGAGAGGGCTTGCGGGCCATAGTGTATCCCTTTGCTTTGTATACATCCCTACAGCATCCCCTGTGAAAAGAACCCTAGCATTTGCTTCCCATATACTCATATGGTATGCTGCATGACCAGGGGTATATATTATTGATAATGATTTGCCGTTTGATTCAATGTTAGCATTATCACCTGTTTCTACTATTCTACCTGCATCAACCGCAGGCATACCGCCCCATATTTCGAAAAAAGGTCCAAGTATGCTTGAAGCTGAGGAGATCAGTTGCGAAGGATCTATAAGATGCTTTGCTGCTCCTTTGTAAACTATTAATCTGCTGTCTGGATAAGCCTTTAGCAGTGCTGCTGATGCACCGGCATGGTCAAGATGTATGTGGGTTGCTATTATTCTCTTCACCTTTCTCTGCTCTATCCCAGCATCAGAAAGCCATTTTACAATCATTGCAGCACCTGAATTTGGTCCAGGCTCTATTATTGTGCATTCTTCACCATCATAAATCGCATATATAGCTGTAGTAGCAGGCTTTCCTACTGTTCCCAGATAAAATATCTCCTTTGCTATCTCCTGCACATAAGTGGTTCGAATTTGATAAAATATATGCTTGGCTGTAGATGCTATACTGCCTCAGATGAGATGACAAATGGTCTTGCAAGCTCCAAGACCTTTTGGGATGAGTCTGCAAAATATCTTATCCTGTATCTTTCAGATAGTCTCTTGATCAACTCAAGCTTCCATGCAATTCCTGAACGAAATCTTTGAGGTTTTGTGTACAATAAATCATATTTTATATTCTCATTCTTAAGATATAAAGCTACATTACTAGCTTGTAGGTCAGTATCGCAGAGAATGATTACTGTATTATCCTGTGACTTTGAATTAATTATCTTTGCTGAAATATTCTTTATTTCAGGTATGATAACACCATTCTGAAACTCAATACCGTATACAGCTATGTTTGAACCTTTTGCCACTCCAAGCAAAGAAAATGGCTCGCAATCATCAAGGTATGCACATTGATCGCATTCCCAGTATCTTCCTTCTTCGAACGCTTCTTTGATTGGAGGTGCCTTCTTTTTTATATGCTCATGAAGAATCACGACTCTTTCCCCTGCCCTTCTTAGCCAGATATCATCTCTCTTTACCATGAAACTTTCAATGTTGCCCGTTCTCTTATCCCAGTACAGCATAAAGCCTGTATCTATAGCTAGAGCATGAAGATATGTCTGAAGCTGAAGCATATGGCTTTCGTATGGTTCTGAAGGTATTGAGCTTGTTGACTTCACTTCAACCACAGCCTTTTTACCAAGTATCTCAGCCAGAAGGATGTCAACCCTACCTGAAAGCTCTATCTCCTCTGTTATTCTTAGCTTTATAGGCAGCTCTGTATGATTAACTATAACTTCGCCAGACCTCTTTAACGATTCTGCTACTGCTTCATGTACACCTTCCCCTGTAGCAAAAATTGCAAGTGTTTCAGGAGAAGGAGGCATGGGCTTAGTATACTCATAGTACTGCTTCCTTATGCATGAACCAATAGAGCTAGGATAGTATTCTCCCTCGTGCCTCTCATGGTCCTCGTTTTCTTCCTGCCACATCATCAGTAAGCCCTTGCGTACAGCATCTTTCAAAACCTCTTCAGCATCTCTGTTCTGCATTGGCATCACTGCTCTTAAAGAGAATGGTAGTTATAACAACATTTCCTTTGCACATATGGCAAGCTAATCTCTTGATGCTTCTCCCCATAATGCTATTATTCCCATAATAAGTAGCAGTGCTCCTATTACATACGGTGCAACAATGAATATTGTGTATACTGTTGAAGCCATCAGTGTTACACCTATGATAGCTAGTATGACACCCCAGAGGACAAAGTATCTCCTGTCACCGAAAGAGCGAGAAGATAACAGACCGCCAAAGGATACATAGAGACCATCAACAAGTAATACTGTACCAAATACTACTGGCAGGGAAAAAACTGATGAAGAATAGGCGAAAAGCATGACCATAATACCAGCTACAGCTAGCGTAATAGCAGCCAACGTAGCCTGGAAGTGCAATATTATTCATCACCTTAGCAGGTAACAATACCACCCTATCGCTGCTTTATAATAATTATCAACAATGGGCAGGGAAACCCATGCGATTTATGGGTTGGATGAAAGCCAAAATGCGAGAGATTAATAAACTAAAATACAATACAATAAGAAGAGATTACAGCAGATAGCCACTCTTCCTCCTCGCCAAAGGAAGGTGAGTGGAAGATAGAGAGACATTCATGCTTAGGAAAAATTGAAGTGCTAGGTAAATCTGAGTACTTCAGGCTGCTGTCAAACAGGCAATAGTTGTGGCAGTGAATCCATTGCTAAGGGCATTAGCAGCTAGTAACAAGACAACTCCTTTAGGGATTGCTAGTTGACATTGTTCTTCATTTTTGACTTGCCTCGTAATGCTTAAACCCCTTATGAAGGTAACAGCTGGAGATGTCAAAGACTCGCAAAGCCATTTCATATGCGCTTGATATAGCCATAATCTTCTCTGTGATCATTGTTTCTCTTAATGTTCTGAATCAGCTTCAACTCGCTTTTCCTGTGCAAGGGATAAGCATGTTACCTGCCATACAGACTGGAGACCTTGCCATAATCCAGCCTGGTAGACTATCCAGCTTCCATGTAGGTGATATCATAGTATACTGGAACAACCTTGACCAAGAGTATGTAATCCATAGGATAATTCAGCTGAATGTTATGAACGGCCAGACAACTGCTATAGTTAAAGGGGATGATAATCCATCTCCTGACCCTGTTGTTGTTACAAGCAACGTAACTGTTGGAAAAGTGCTTTTTCTCATTTACTTTGTAGGCTATCTGATAGAAAGGCCTTACAACTATCTTATTGCCTCAATTCTTATAATAGCTCTTCTGCTCGATTACTATGTTTCCAGGCAGTAAGATGACTTTAGTAGTGACGTGCTCCACCGGTTAAAACCTGTGGCTTCCCGCTTCAGCGCTCTAGCTTACCAAACACCTTAGGGAGGTCCTAGCTCTGCTGATAAAGTGAAGATCAAATGCAATACACATATGTTTGGCGCATGATCCTTTAAAAAAATACTATGGAGCCTGAATGTGCAGGCAGTGCACTCTTTTTCCTATTTTAATATATTATACAGATATTTTTTACTAGTAACTTAATTAATAGAAAAAAGGTTGCACAGGTTGCACACTTGTTATACCATGCTTTATAAGCAATTGTATGCATTATTGATTAATTTTGTACATTGCAAATTTTATGGGCTCCACAATTTTTCGCCATTCTCCTCATAAAGCAAGGAATTCAAAATGCTCAAATTTCTTCAAAATCGGGCGCTGCAGCTGTTTTTGCAGGTGAAGAGATTTTTCGTGTTTTTTGCATGCCCAGAGTGATTACCTAAACACAATCAGCTCTGTTGAGTCATAGCACTGCCTGAGGCTGAGAAGATGTTCCAAGAGCTGAGAAAAGATGTGTCATTCTGCTCTTGTTGCATCATACTACATGGGTGCTGCAGGTATGCTTCAGCTGAGACGATTCAGAGGTACATCCAAGAGCAGCAAGAGCTTAATGCACAGGATGAATAAAGTGTTCTTCTGCCCTGGTCCGTAATAAAAAAATTGCAAATAATTCAAACATTTATATATACGCTATATAAACCCTTTAAATAGATTTAAAGATGCCTCAGACAACTCCTCTTATATCGATAGAAAACGTTGTAGCATCTGCAAGTGTGAATCAGAATATAGACCTTTTGGAGATACAGAGAATCTTTCCTGATGTGGAATATCATCCAGAGCAGTTTCCCGGGCTCGTATTCAGGCTTAAATCTCCCAAGACAGCTACACTAATATTCAGTTCTGGCAAGATGGTCTGCACAGGAGCAAAGTCAGAAGATCAGGCTTTCAAGGCTGTAAATACTGTGGTTCAGAAGCTCAGAAAAGGTGGAATAAAGGTGGAGAATGAAGCTGTCATAGAGATACAGAACATAGTCGCATCTGCAAGCCTGGGAGGCAGGGTGAAGCTTGAAGAGGCTGCGCTAACACTGCCAAGAAGTATGTATGAACCTGAGCAGTTTCCAGGCCTTATACACAGGATGCTGGAGCCAAAGACAGTAATTCTTCTCTTTGCAAGCGGCAAGCTGGTATGCACGGGAGCAAAGAAAGAGGAAGAAGTATACAAGGCTGTCAACAATCTTCATGTTACTTTGGAAAATGAAAGCCTTATGATGTATTGATTTTGGACTGAAGGCTTATTAATTTTTTTCAATAAAAAGTTATATCTATTAATTTGCAATATTATAGCTAGATGAGTACAGAAACAGACGTTAAAGAGCTTGCAGAGCTTAAGGAAAAGCTGGAGGATAAAGTTAGATCACTTCAGGAAGAGCTTGACGCATCAAAAAGAATTCTTGTTCTGATAGACAGGCTGCTATCTGAAAAGAGTTTTGTAAAGGCAGCTGAAGTTACACCAGCTATGCAGGCGGAGGAGAAGGCAGAAGTTGCAGAAAAGAGACTTCTCAAAAGAGCAAAGGACGGCTTTCTGCTCGGTGAGGTTACAGTCTACCCGGAGCAGCTTATCATCAGCATCTCTCCGGAAGTGAGGTTGAGTCAGTCTACACCTCCCTTCAGGTCCTACTTTCTTGGCAAGATACTTACTCAGATGAGGGAGGAAGATGACAAGTTAAGGAGGGAAGGGAGGCTTGCTGCAGATAAGGTGCTTTCTTTTGAGGTCGAAGAGAAGGATGGTAGATTATCAGCAATAGTGATAAAAAATTATAGAGATCAGCAAAGGATAAAGCATATAATGGACAATGCCACGTGGACTTTGACAAGAATGCTCGAGAAGCAGACATAAACCTGCTGAACTACTTTTTCAGCATAATAGTCTTTACAGACTTCAAAGACCTCATCTCTTCGAGTGTATCAGGAGGTAGATTGCCCTCTGCAACTATCGTCAGCTTGGGCTCAGGAACAAGCTCTGGATCATCAGCCAAAGCCTGTCTTATCACTATCCCTCTTTTTGCAAGAACACCTGCAACATCTGCGAGAATTCCAGGCGCCTTTGGGTCAGCTTCTATTGTTATTACAGAAAAACCAAGTGCAGAAGCTACATCAGCCAGACTAGAGCCAAATGGCCTTATTTTGCATAGTATTGATTTGAGCTCGGGATGGGATAATACGTATGTTGCAGTCTCTCTCACAGCCCTTCTGTCTACAGATGCTGCCCTTGATATTGCTGTATCGCTTATTTCTATCTCGCCTACAAAGAACCTTCCTGAATCATCTACTCTTATTCCATTCTCTATCATCAGTCTTACTATAGCTAAACCTGCTTTCCTGTTTTGCAAATAATTTCTTATACTAGACCACAACGGTGAACGGCAAAGAAGAAACGGAAATACAATAAAAGCGTTACTTATTTGGGCTTGGCTTAGAGATGATTTAATATTCTCCGCCTGGAGGCTGGGAACCGCCTTTTGGCATGGGAGGAGTCTTTGACTTGCCTGCTGCAATGACATCATCTATTCTTAGGATCATAGAAGCAGCTTCTGTTGCTGACTTTATCACCTGTTCTTTAACAGCGACAGGCTCAAAGACTTGCTTTGCATGCATATCTGCAACCTTTGTGGCTAGGGCATCCACGCCATACCATAGCTTACCCTGTCCATGAGCTGCTGCAAGCTCTACCTGCACATCAAGAGGCTGCATCCCTGCGTTCTCTGCTATCGTCAACGGGATAACCTCCAGTGCCTCTGCAAACTTCTGTACTGCAAGCTGCTCTCTTCCAGGCAGGCTATTTGCATATTCTCTCAGTCTATGTGCAAGTTCAGCTTCGGGTGCACCTGCACCAGCTACTATGGCTGGCTTTTCAAGCGTATCCTTGACAGTCATCACTGCATCATGCACGCTTCTTTCTGCTTCATCCACTATTCTTTGGCCGCCTCCTCTGACAAGAATCGTCACAGCCTTCGGATTCTTGCACCCTTCTACAAACACCCACTTGTCCTCTTCGACCTTTCTCTCTTCAACAAGGTCAGCTTGTCCTAAATCGCTCTTGGTTATTTCTTCAAGCGTTGTAACTATCCTTCCTCCTGTTGCTTTAGCCAGCTTCTCCATGTCGCTCATCTTGACTCTGCGCACTGCTAGTATGCCTGCCTTTGCAAGATAGTGTTGAGCTATGTCATCTATACCCTTCTGGCATATAACTACGTTTGCACCTATAGAGCTTATTTTATCTACCATCTCTTTCAGCATTCTGGCTTCTTCATCCAAGAATGCCTTCATCTGAGTTGGGTCGCTTATGTTTATCTTTGCGTCGAACTCTGTCTTTTCTATTTCTAACGCTGCATTGACAAGTGCTATCTTAGCCTTCTCAACCCTCTTCGGCATCCCTGCATGAACAACTTCTTTGTCAACCACTATCCCTTTGATCAGTCTTGTATCCAGGATGGAGCCTCCTGGCTTCTTTTCCACCTTTACGTTGTCTATGTCAACCTTGTATGAACCGTCGCCCTGCTTATCTGCAACCTGTATCAGCGCATCAACAACAAGCTTTGAAAGATGCTCTGAATCCCTGGAGACAAGCTTTGTTGCAAGAGAGGTCTTTGCTATCTTCAGAAGCCACTCTTTGTCATCCGGGGATACCTTTATCGCTATCTTGTTCAGCTCATCTATGGCTTTTGCAGCAGCTTTTCTGTATCCATCTACTATTATTGTAGGGTGGACCTCCTTATCCAGAAGGCTGGATGCCTTATCCAGCAGTGCACCTGCAAGAACTACTGTGCTTGTTGTGCCATCTCCTACCTCGCTGTCTGTAGCTTTGCTTATTTCTACCATCATCTTGGCAGCTGGATGCTGAACGTCTATCTCCTTTAGTATAGTTGCTCCGTCGTTTGTTATTGTTACATCTCCTAGGGTGTCTACAAGCATCTTATCCATGCCTCTTGGACCAAGGCTGGTCCTAACGATTTCTGCTACAAGGCTTGCAGCGGTTATGTTGTTCCGCTGAGCCTCCTTTCCTTTATTCTCTGAGCTACCCTCCTTTAGAATAAGGACGGGTTGCCCAGTTGAGGTAACTGCAGGAATTGCCGTTGCGGACATTTTTCATATCACCTATTAACGAATACCTATAAGGTAGAAATAACCCGCCCGGAAGGTCTTTATATATTTTGCTAAAAGAACTTGGTGTATGGCTTTACTTCATAATGTTACGTAACTGCTCTTGTTATTCTTACTCCGTCTATAAGCAGATCAGGCTGCAGTATAGGGATTGATACTTCCCACCATCTTATCCATCTTCTCTCCTTCCCTATCAGCCTGATGGAATTCAGCTCTCTTGGTATAGAGTCGCTTATTCTGAAGCCTGCTACAGGATGCTTTATCTCACCATTCTCTATCAGAAATGCGGCATCTCTTGGCAATGTGCTGTATTCTCCAGTCTTATAGCTCTGAAATCTTGTGTACCAGTTATTAGTTACGAAAATGCCTTTTTTAGTTTCTTTTATCATTTCTTCTACGGTTGATGAACCAGCCGCAACTTCCAGATTCCAAGGATGGGGCTCTATCAGCCCTGCATTAGCTGTACTCTTTGCACCTACTTTAGATGCTGTTGTAGAGTTGTGTAGAAATGAGCTCAGAGAACCTTTCTTAACAAGCTCCGTTGTCTGTGTGGGCAAGCCTTCGTCGTCAAAACTTCTTGAATGTATGCCTCCTCTTATCTGCCCATGATCTGTGAGAGAAAACTCCTCAACAGCAATCTTTTCACCTATCTTATCAGGTAAAAAGGATAGACCTGTTTCTACAGCGAAGTACGAGGCAGCTGAACCAACATGCTGTATTATGTTAGCTGCAAGGCTCTTTCCGAACAGGATTGTATATGCACCTTCTTCGATCTGCTTCGGATTTCTGGATTTCTTTGAAAGCTCTCCAGCCTCTCTACCTGCAGATTCAACGTCAAATTCAGAGTATTTTGTTGAAACAGCCAATCCATGACCACTCGCATCCCTGTCAGTAAAGGCTCTTACATTCAGAAGGAAGGCTGTTCTTTCATCATGCCCGTTTAAGCCTGAGCTTGTTTTTTGTGTTATAGAGAAATTTTCAACCAGAAGAGAACCAGCTACTCTTGATGCACCTGACTTCATTGCTGCATCAATAGCTCTACTGGAATATTCAACGTAATCAAAGTCTTCTATGTTTTTTTCTATGTCTCCATTATGGGAATAGTTAAAGCTGCCTGATGGTAGTGATGCAAACTCTGCATCAGCTGAACTGTTCATTGAGACAAACAGGCTTTCTACGAATTTTTGCACACTCTCTTTCTTCAGGCTCGATAATGAGCCTACAGCCCTCCTTTTGCCCTTGACCATGTAAATGGCAAGCTCATCTGTTTGCAAAGTGTTAACTATCGCAAGGCTGTTGTTGCTGAATCTGCATTGATTGCTCTTAGTAGAGTAAAGTGTAACTGCATATTCGGAGGCTGCAAGCTGCTCAGCCTTTGAAATTGCCCAATCTATGGCTTCTTGCATCATCACCATCACCTAGCACCTATCTTCACATTCTTCAGTAGCATGTAAGGACCTCCATGCCAGACAGGTATTCCCTGCATAGGATCTCCTTTCCCACATGTCGCTGTATCAAAGATAAGGTCCTTGGAACGTGCTGCTACACTGCTCCAGAGCCTTGGTGTTGTTATCTCCAGCACGGGAGCCTTGACAAGACCTTTTAATTCACCATTTTCTATCATGTAAGACTCATGCCCAACATATCTTTGATTCAGCCTCTTGTCATCTATATTCCACTCCATAAAGTTCTTTATCATTACACCCTTCTTTACTGATCTGATCATCTCTTCAAGCCTCATATCCCCAGGCTCTACGTATGTATTCGCCATCCTGACTATTGGCTCCCTGCTGTAGTCATTTGCCCTTGCTGCACCGTTGCTCTTTATACCGAACCTGCTTGCAGTTTCTCTGTTCTGCAGAAATTCTGTTATTCTTCCCTCTGCTATCAGTCGTCTTTTGCGTGCTGGCACACCCTCATCATCATAAAGGTAATATCCTGAGCTGCCAGGAATTGTGGGATCATCGCTTATGAATGCTTGACTACTTCCTACCTGCCTGCCTATGTCAGAAGCTACAAGGTAGGACTCGCCTGCCTGGGCAGCCTCCCTTCCGAGCACTCTGTCTGCTTCACTAGGATGGCCAACAGACTCATGGGCCATTATACCAGCTACCTCAGGTCCTACTATGACATCCATCTCTTCAGATGAAAATTTCTCAGCTTTTGCAAGTATATCCACAATCGTCTTTGACTCTTCCTTTATTCTTTCTAACATTCTCACCCTTTCGTACACTTCCCAACCACCGCTTGCTCCCATCTGCACAGCCCTTTGGACAACGTTTCCTGCTTGATGTCCTGTTAATATGCCAAAGAACGATACTCTTGGCACTCTGCTCTCCAGTCTTGTTCCCTGAGAATTGACATAGAACTTTTCTTCGACTGAAAGCGATAGGTAGAAGAGCCTGAAAGGAATAGATGTAGCTCCAGCAATAGACAATACCTCTTTCTCCATCTCTTTTAGAGAAACTATCATCTGGCTAGAATCTATTTCCTCAAGCTTCTGCTCCTCTACAGCCCCCCACTTTGCTATGAAGCTATCTTCTTCGCTCATTTTCAACTTCTCCTTGAAGTATTTAGAAGCTGATTTTGCATTCTTTACAAGAGTCCTTGCGAGGTCAATCACACTATCCTTCTGCAATCTGTTGGTTGCTCCGAATGCCATCCCCTTGCCATACATGACTCTCACACCTATTCCCAGGCTTTCCCCATATCCTAGTGGTTCAACTTCACCATTCTTAAGCGAGGCTTCTTTGTCTGTATTGACCTGAAGCCTTGCCTCGGCATAAGTTGCTCCTTGCTTCAACGCCTCAGAAAGAGCATATTCAGCCAAATCTTCATCTTGCAGTACCATACCAGAAGGTACATGATAGAAGTATTTCATTTTTATCTAATCTCGCAAGAAGACCCCGTTCCGAAAGGGCGGGGATGAATTGTGATAGGCTTAAATATCTAAAAAGTTAATTGAAGCTTGCCATGAAGTT
>JARVJU010000024.1 GCA_029775965.1 Nitrososphaeria archaeon
AGGAGTGTAACAATACGGCCAGCACAGCATATGAAGGCAAATGAACTTGGTGCTATAGCGCCGGGCAAAGTAGCTGATATCATACTGGTAGATAACTTTGAAGATTTTAGGGTAAAGAAGGTGATAACCTCAGGGAGGTTAGTGGCTGAAGATGGCAAAATGCTCTTTCATCTTGAAAAGAAGAATTTTAATAAGAAGGCACTGGGCACGGTAAAGATAAAAAGAATTGATGCTATCGATATGAAAATAGACTTTCCAATCAAGGATGGTGAATTGACAGTCAATGCTATCGACTTTACAAGTTACTCCAGGGCCAATGAGAGTAATTTCCTTGACATAGCTCTGACAAAGCTCAACAGAGCAAGGATAAGAGTAAAGAATCATCAACCTGAGCTGAGAGAAGTGGCGTTAGTCTTTGTTTACGAAAGGCATGGTAGGAACTCAGGAAAGGCCTTCGGCTTTGTAAGAAACCTGATAAAGAGAGGAGCAATAGCCTCTACCATTGCCCATGACGCACACAACCTGATTGTTGTCGGAACAAACATAAATGATATGGTCATGGCTGCCAATCTTGTCATAAAGAGTCAGGGAGGCCTTACAGCGGTACTGAATGGTGAGGTGTTGGCAAGAATAAAGCTCCCCGTTGCTGGACTGATGTCAGAACAGCCAGTACAGGTTGTGGCAGGTGAGATGATTAAGCTGAGAGCAGCATTTGACAAAATGGGGGTTCTCGATCATCCTTACATGCCTATCCCCTGCCTGCTTACTCTCTCGGTCATTCCGCATGCAAGAATAACAGATAGAGGAATATTCGATGTTGACGAACAGAGCTTTGTTTACCCATTTGTGGCTGAAGCCTAGCTTATTTACTGCCAACGATGGCATATACATTCCCTTTATAACTTGTAAATATTCTGATAAATAAAATGCGATACGAAGACTATACATATACCCGAATCATAAATGTAGAATTAAGGGCTCTGGCTCAATTTAAGCGACGCAAAATCATCTTTATTAACCTCAGCTAAATAGTCTGATATGTGATTTCATCCAGCTTTGCAAAAAAGGCATTACCCAAAAAAAGCAAGATACTCGTAGAACATGCGACAATAGTAACCATGGATGCACAGGAAAAGGTGATTCATGATGGCTGCATTGCAATAGATGAAGGTATTATAGTGGCATTGGGAAGTAGAGAAGAGGTAATGAAGGAATTCATACCTGAGCATAAAATAGATGCCAGTGGTATGATTGCAGTTCCGGGCTTTATTGACACCCACATTCATCTTGCTCAGGCCCTGCTAAGGGGAGTAGCAGATGACCTCTCGCTCGTTGAATGGCTTTACAAAAGGATCTGGCCACTGCAGGGAAACTTCACTCAAAATGATGGATTGATCAGCTCTGCTCTCTGCATGCTGGAGATGATTAAGAGCGGCACAACAACATTTCTTGAGTCAGGATTACATACCAGATACGGAAGCTTCGCCATTGCAGAACTACTTGAACTTTCAGGGATGAGAGGCATTCTGTCGAAGATGATCATGGACACGAACGGATACGCCTCGGCTACAAACATAATGCACCCAGGAATGGTTGAGGATAAAGATGCATGCTTGAGAGAAGCGAAACAACTTCACAATGCATGGAACGGAAAGGACTCTGGAAGAATAGGAGTCTGGCTTGCTGCAAGATCCCTTGGTGCAGTCAGCCCAGCCCTTCTTAAGGAAATCTCTCAGGTTGCTTCAGAGCTACAGACCGGGATAACTATGCACCTTAACGAAGTAAGGGAAGATTCGAAATATTCTCTCGATCAGTATGGGGTTTTCCCCGTCTTCCATATGCAGAATTATGGAATACTTGGCAGAAAAACTGTCTTCGCTCACATGGTCTGGGCTACTGATGATGAAATTTCTCTGCTTGCCAAGTGGGGAAGCAGCGTTTCCCACTGCCCTTCTTCAAATAGCAAGCTGGCCTCAGGTATTGCCAGAATTCCCGAAATGATGCAGGTCGGGGTGAATGTTTCCCTGGGATGCGATGGAGCTCCGTGTAACAATACGTATGATATGATTAAAGAGATGAAGATGGCCTCCCTCATTCAGAAGGCCAGACTGCTTGATCCAAGGGTTCTTGATGCACAGAGAGTTCTCCGGATTGCAACTTCTAACGGTGCATATGCCCTTGGTTTGCAAAACAAAATAGGCTCGATAGAGGTGGGGAAAAGGGCTGACATAGCTCTGGTAAATATCAGCAATGAGCATTGCTTACCTTCGTTCAGCCCCGTATCAACTCTTGTATATTCATGCTCTGGAAGTGATGTTGACACGCTCATAGTTGATGGTAGGGTTATAATGGAGAAAAGAGAAGTTTTAACTCTTGACGAAGCAAGGATATTAGAAGAGGCCAGAAAAGCAGCATCTGACCTTCTTGCCAGAGCAGACATAAGAATAAACACACATAACGCTTAAAAGAGAATCTTCTTTCATAGACGTGAAATTATTTTTCACAAAAGCATGGAGGTACATTGGAAAGAGGCTGAAGAGAAAAGAAGACCCTAGGTCTTGCTGGGAGAGACCAGTTACATCGATGACATCAAGCCCAAGAAATTTCTGATGTTAGGAATTGTGAGAAGTCAGTATACCAGGGCTTCTTTCAAAGTCGATTTTTGATCCGTCAAAGATGACCCAAGGGTATTGCTCTGCATATCAGGCGAAGATATAGATAGAGAAACTTCTCCCCTGCGAATAATATCATCATCATCAGGGTTGGACAGCAGCAGGCTGCATTCGTCGTTGAAAGGCTTCTGGAGGAAGCAGCGATAAGGCTGAATATGGACTCAATAACAATAAGAAGGATAAACGCTGTGAAAAACTTCCTCTACAGAACCGCAACAGGTAGAGTTATAGATAATAGGGATTATATTGCAATGTTGAAAGAGGCAGAGGATGTAATCAGCAAGTACAGAAAGGTCAAGGCTGGTGAAGAAAAGACCCTTACCATTGGTTTGGCATTTGGAGTTGAATAACCCGCATAGGCCCTTCGTTCATACAGATAGCTTCAGGTGCAAGGCACAGGGGTATGAAGCAATGACAGTTCGTATACTGCCGGATGGAAGGGTAGAAATTTTCACCACCCTATCTCAGCACGGTCAAGGGATTGAAACAACTCTTTGCCAGGTATGCACTGACCTGTTGGGCATCTCTCTGGATGAAGTTGAGATGCGGTATGGAGATACCATGTCAACCCCATATGGTTATGGAACCTTGGGAAGCAGAAGCGCCGTGGTAGGTGCTGGAGCATTACACAGATGCACAGAGCAACTTAAGGCGCAGATGATACTTGTGGCTTCGAAATTCCTGAACATTCCCATTCATTCCCTTGTCTTCGAGGATGGGAAGTTGAACCACATTAGTGATAAATCGAAAACGCTATCTCTAAGGCAATTGGCGAAGATAGCGTATGAAGCTTTAGCAATTCCAGCTCCACTCGAAGCCACCTCTGTGTATGAGCCTGAAGGGCTGACAGTTTCAGGTGGTCTTCATGTTGTACTTCTAGCAATTGACAGAGAAACGGCCAGTATGAGAATTCTGGGCTACACCTACATTGAAGATAGTGGCCTGATGATAAACCCTGATGTGGTAGAGGGCCAGTCGCACGGGGGGATTACACAAGGACTGTCAAGCTTCTTGATGGAAGGCTCATTATTCCGGGGATGGGCAGCTAATCACAAACTCTTTCATGGAATATCTCATTCCAACTGCCAAGGAAGTTCCGAACTTTGAAGTAAGGCATCTGAATAGCCCGACAAACCTGAATCCTTTCGGAATTAAAGGAGTAGGGGAGAGTGGAATTGTCGATCCCTCTACTGCTATAGCCAAAGGACTACGGAGAGCAATTCCCAACCCAAGCTTTAAAGCAAATTCAACACCATTATTCAACCATCAGCTCTGGTATCAGTCCAGCTCAATTCTTCGTGAAGCACAAGAAGTAACGTAAAGAAAGACTTAAAGCCTGTATCTTTTTAAAGACCTTCATGGGCATCGTTCTTCCGGAGGGAAAGAGGCTTGCCGTATGTGTTTCATTCGACCTTGATGCATGGTCGATAATGTTGAGGATGAGGGCTGTGGGCCTCTTGGGACCTGGTAACTACGGGCCAATAAATTTTTCACGTGGAGAATTTGGTATAGTGACAGGCATACCAAGAATAGCAAAGCTGCTTGATAAGTATGGTATCAAAGCCACATTCTTCACACCTGGGGTGATAGCTGACACGTATCCTGATATGATAAGAGATTTATCAAGGCGGGGTCATGAAATAGCTCATCATGGCTACTTCCATGAATGTCCGGCCTCTCTGGATGAAAGGGCGGAGAAGGAGTCCTTTGAGAAGGGGATGGCTGCAATAGAAAGGGCAACAGGAAAAAGACCAGTAGGCTACAGGGTCCCTTTCGAAATACCTCAGGCCAATGAAATCACCTCAAGAACCATAGGCATCATGATTGAACTGGGCTTCAAATATATTTCTCAACACATGGGACCTTACGATTTCAGAGTTACAAAGGTCAGGGATGGCGACATCTATCATACCGACAGGCCTCCAGAATTCGGCAAAGAAGTGAATCTGCTGAACATACCAGTAAACGAGTTGATAGAGGACGACCTTGCTTACTTTCTGGGTGTCTCCACATTCTACCCGAAGCTGGACAATCCTTCTAAAGTATTTGAAATATGGAAGATGGACTTCGATTACGCCTACGAAAACGAGCCTAACGGTTTCTTCGCCTTGGTACTTCACCCAGAGAGCATAGGCAGGGCTCACAGGATAATGCTGCTGGAGCAGACAATTCAGTACATAATGAAGAAGAAGGACGTATGGTTCTGCAGAATGGATGAGCTTGCTGCAAGATGGAAAGACTAAGAAAAGCAAAGTAAGAATTCAGGTAAGGCATCATGACAGGTCTTAAAGGAAGAGACTTCATTGCCATAACCGATTTTACAAGGACAGAACTAGAATCTATATTCGAAGTAGCTGATTCAATGAGGAAATATGTCAAGCAAGGCCTCCAGACTCTTCAGGGCAGGATTCTTGTTACACTATTCTTCGAACCAAGTACGAGGACAAGGTTGAGCTTTGAAACCGCCATGCTGAGACTGGGCGGTGGGGTGACTGGGTTTGCAGACCCGTCCTACTCAAGGGTTGTTACTGGCGAGTCTCTCGCTGATACCATCAGGATGGCTGATAGCTATGGCAACGTGATTCTGCTCAGACACAAGATTGAAGGCTCAGCGAGGCTTGCTGCAGAAATTGCTTCTATACCAGTGATAAATGCCGGAGATGGTACTCAACATCATCCTACCCAGACTTTAACGGATCTGTACACAATACGGAATGAATTCGGGAGGATAGATGATATAAAGATAGCAATTCTCGGCGACCTTAAGCATACCAGGTCTGCATCTTCGCTTTGTCTTGGATTGACGCATTATAAAAACATACAGCTTTACCTGGTAAGTCCTTCAGAGCTGAGAGCGAAGGACGAGGTGAAAGATTATCTGAAAGGTAAAAAAATAAAATTTATTGAAATAGACAATGTAGAGGATGTTATACCTGAAGTTGACGTGCTTTACGTAACTAGACTGCAGAAGGAGAGAATGACGGATCCTTCAGAATACGAAAGGGTTAAGGGTAGTTACTTCATATCAAAAAGGATGCTGGACAGGGCAAAAAAAGGTATGATTGTGATGCACCATCTGCCAAGGATAGACGAAATACCCTTGAAAATAGACTATACTGCACATGCAAGATACTTCCAGCAGGCTGCTTTAGGTTTACCTGTAAGGATGGCATTGCTGAGCCTGATAGTGGAGTGAAAAGGGCAAATGAAGAATAACTTCTTCCTGAAAGTGGAATTCTCCCGCATTGCAGAGCTGATTGATTTTCTTGTCCAGCATTGCGAGGAGCTGAGGATTACAAGGGAGGGTGAAAATGCAGGAATAGAAGCAAGAGGTCTGGAGATGGACGCAGCTCTCTCAGCCAGGCTTGCAATTCTCTATCCTGAAATAGAGGTGAACATTATTGAGGATGGAAAGAGAGAAAGATTCGAGCCCGACCTTCCTGTTACTCTGCGGGGGATTCTGAACTGTCCAAATCCCAACTGTGTCACATCACAGCCAAGGGAGCCGGCCCTGCCGGAATTCGTCGTCGTCTCAAGGAGACCCATACTTCTTCTTTGCACTTACTGTGGCAGGTATCTGAACCAGAACAGAATAACTGCAGAACTATTTAAGGTCAACAAAAAGGTTCCTCTATGAATGCCTCTGCCTCAACTTTATTATAACATAT
Source organism: Nitrososphaeria archaeon (assembly GCA_029775965.1). Classification (GTDB taxonomy): domain Archaea; phylum Thermoproteota; class Nitrososphaeria; order Conexivisphaerales; family DTJL01; genus JAKAPW01. Next base: position 6,341 of record JARVJU010000024.1, read on the forward strand.
CTTTTTCTTCCCAGGATTGCAAGAAAGGATGTCATTGTAACTTGAATTCCATATTTCAACCTGAACAACTTATTAATCCTTTCAGCTTCCTCACCCTTAACAAAGGAAGGTTCAACATCAATCCACTCCCCCAAAATCTTCCCATCAAAGACGCACGGAGCAGCTTTGACAGTTTTGTTGGCCTTAATTCTCTTAACCTTGCCTGAGTCTTCGTGCGTTCTGACATACAGAGAAGCGCTGTCAGAAATGAACCACGCAAATGTTCTTACAGGCTCTCCGCTATGTCTCGAGACTTACGTATTTATGCCCCTGAAATCTTTTTGTAAAATCATCTTCCCGCAATACAGCAGCTGTTCTATAAGGGTGCCTGGAATTTTCTGCAAACTTTCCATAGTAAAACCTTTATTCAACCTATTCAACTTTGAAAGACGTGCGAATTCTGATCACTGGTTTTGAAGCATGGGCTGGAAAGAAGAATCCTTCAGGGATGATAGCAAAAAACTTGGATGGCAAAGCCATCAAGGGCTTAGATGTCATAGGAAGGGTTCTTCCAGAAGATTTCTATGCTTTGCCTGGTCTTTCAAAGAAGCTTATAGCCGAAATCAGGCCCGATGCCGTGATATCTACGGGCTGGGATTATACTAAGGCAATAAAAGTTGAAAAGATAGCCTTAAACGTGATGAACAGCTTCTTTGTAGACTCCGTTGTACCGGACAATTATGGAAACAAGCCCAGTCACGAACCGATCATAAGAAATGCCCCCATAGCACTGCAATCAACTCTTCCTGCTGACGAAATAGTTCAGGAGCTAAGAAAGAACAACATCCCTGCAGTAGTTTCATACTATGCAGGTACACACTGTTGTAACACTGTAATGTATTCATTTCTTCATACAGATAAAGTTAAGATTTCCGGCTTCATCCACGTTCCTCCTCTTCCGGAGATGGTGAAGGGAGTCAGAACGGACAGCATTGTCATGTCGATCGATGAACAGGAAAAGGCTATCCAGCTTGCGATAGAGGTCTGCGCAAGACATCTTCTTCCGTCAGAAAAAGATGGGCATCAGGGCTGAACATCGATGAGTCTTCTAATAAAGAGATGCAGAACTTTAGAAGTCAAAGAGGAATTTGACCTGCTGGTTGAATCAGGCAAAATACTCATCTCAAAGGAGAAGATAAACCAGAAGGCTGAAGAGGAGATAGATGCAGAAGGGAATCTGGTTCTGCCCTCTTTTGTTGAACCTCACGTTCATCTTGACAAGGCATTTCTTGCAGAAAAACTGCCTGAAGCAAAGAGCATGTCTGAAGCTAGGAAGCTAGTTAGGGATGCGAAAAGCAGGTTCACAAAAGAAGATGTATTGAAAAGAGCAGAGAGATGTATAAGAATCGCCATTATGAATGGGGTAACATACATCAGAACCCATATAGATATAGATGGCATAGTAGGCCTCAACTCCTTTGAAGCTGTATCAGAGCTGAAGAAGAAATACAGGGATTTTATTACATTACAGATAGTTGCATTCCCCCAAGAGGGAATATTCAGAGACGAAGCAGCATATGAATTGCTCTCAGCAGCCTTGGATAAAGGGGCCGATGCAGTAGGCGGTCTACCTGAAGCAGAACTAGAGATGGAAAAGGGTATCAGGCATATAGAAAAGTTGGCAGCTCTAGCTTCTGAAAGAAAGGTTCCACTCGATATGCATGTAGACGTTCAACCATACACCAACTACATTGAGCATTTCATAAGCGAAGTAAAAAGGCAAAACCTTCAGGGTCATGCCACAGCAGACCATCTTATCGCTCTGGCATACTACGACGACAACTATGCGAAGGAGGTGATAAACATGCTCAAGAATGAGAGAATAAATGTAATATCAAATCCAAGCACAATGATGGTGAGCGGCGCTGGAGCTGCACCCCCTATAGCCAGAGGTTTAACAAGGATAAAGGAACTTCTAGCCTCAGGTATCAACATAGCCTTCGGCCTTGACAACATAGTTGACCCTTACAACCCCTTCGGAGACTTAGACCCAATCAGGAATGCATGGCTCTTTGCATATGGGGGACAGCTTAACTCAGAGGCGGAGATCACCAAACTGCTTTATATGCCTACTTACTCCTCTTCCAGAATTCTCGAGCTGAAGAATTATGGTCTCCAAGAAGGGTGCAGAGCTGACATAAACATTCTTGACTCCTCATCTCCGAGAGAGGCATTGAGAAGAGGCTCCAAGGTCAGATACGTAATACGTTCTGGTAGAATCATTCTCAGTAGGAGGGAAGTGCTCTCCTCACACCTTGAAATCTGATATGGCCTTTTGTCCGGCTAAAAAGCTGCCACCGCCTGGTTTTTCGAACCCTACCTCCCTTTCGAAAACCACTCTCCCTCTCACGATGGTATAAGCTATCTTCCCTTTAACTTCCATCCCGTCGAAAATGACTGTTTCTCTCGCCTTTGTCTGCAACTCAGAGCTCTTAATCTTCCAGACAGCTCCAGGATCCATCAACGTTATGTCTGCATCCATCCCCTCTGCTATCTCTCCCTTTCTCCATTCCAGCCCGAAGATCTTGGCCGGATTTTTTGCGCAGAGCCTCACCACATCAAGCATATCAAGACCCCAGTCCATAGCTCTAGAAAGAACTAGAGGAAGTCTTGTTTCCACACCAGGCGTGCCTGGGGGAGCCTTCCATATGTCCTCTCTTCCATCATCTTTCTCTTCTCTGGAGTGAGGTGCATGGTCGCTGACCACTGCATCTATCGTTCCGTCCTTCAGACCCTCCCAGAGAGCAATTATATCCCCATGAGACCTTGCAGGAGGGTTATACTTTCCGTATGGGCCCAGCTTCTGCATGTCCCCTTTGGTGAAAAAAAGGTAGTGAGGACAGGTCTCTGCAGTGACTCTAATTCCTCTGGCCTTGGCTGACCTTATCATCTGAACAGCTTCCCTTGTTGATATATGCAATAGATGTATCTTTCCTCCTGTCATCTCTGCTATCCCTATAGCCTGGTGCACTGCCAATGCTTCAGCCAGGTTGGGTCTCGATTCACAATGCGCCTCAGCATCTTTCCTACCTGAGGCCTGCAACTTACTGGTGAGGTATTGCACGACAGAGTCATCCTCTGCATGTATGCAGTGCAGAAGCCCGGTGGCAGTTGAATTTTCCAACAGGTGAAAGAGCTCCCCAGTATTTCTGACTACCGCTCCAGCATATTCTTTTACCCTCTCCGATGGAGGCGAAACAGTGTAGCTCTTGAATGCAATCGCACCAATTTTGGCCAGGTCATGTAGCTGTTCCATATTTTCCATTCCTGCTGCAGCGTAAAGGCCGAAATCGACCAGTGCCTTCTTCTCAACAACCTTCAGTTTATCCTTGAATATAGTGGGATTAGTCACCACAGGCTGGGTCGTCGGCATATCCAGAATTGTTGTAGTACCTCCTGCTGCTGCACCTCTAGTTCCAGTTTCAAAGTCCTCTTTCTGTAGCATTCCAGGATCTCTGAAATGAACATGCGTATCCACAAGGCCTGGTAGTGCCAACATCCCTCTTCCATCTATTATGACATCAGCTGAGTGTACTGGCTCATGAAATCCAATGCTGATGATCTTACCATTATCTACGTATATTTCAGATTCTTTTATCGCCTTATCCGTCACAACCCTGACATTCTTAACTATAAGTTCATAAGTTGGCATTCATCAAAGGTATTGCATCAATCATATTTTACAATATCTTTTTGAGAGTGAGAAGGGGGAATTAATTCACGCTTGGGGTATCCACATCCTTATTCCACCATGGCTTATCCCTTTTCTTCTCCTTCTTTGGCAATGCTTCCAGTACATCTTTCAGGGATTCATCCATCCTTGATATCTGATTATCGCTTATTCCCCTGCTCCTTAGCCAGTCTTTTCTCACGCAAAGATTTTCCAGATTGAGGCGTAATGTCTGAAGAAGTTTTTCGTCTTTGCGAAGAGAATGCTTTATTTCTTCCGCAACCTCTCCGGACTTTTCTGCATAGTCACAAAGTAGAGCGACTGTGTCCATCATATCCTTCTCCTCCATCCCAATAAGATATTTTTCATTTCTATAGTATGGATAGCTGAGTATTCTGTATTCTTGTCCTACCTGCTGGAGAGCTTTGTACTGTGTTTGATTGATCTCTTCTATCATCTGGCATTTTGTAATGATCAGTTTTCCAACCCCTATTGTGTATAAGTTCTTCTTTGCCCTATCAAATTCATCCCTCACATCAACTTTATGTCTCATTTCTATTTTGTCAACATTATATCCACCCATGAAACCTTTGGAAGTTCTGGCTTACTCCAATCTAAAGCTCTGACCCTGTATCTATCTCCGGCTCTGAGAGCGTTGAACCTTCTATCATTTGAAGTTAAAAAGTGATGAAATTTTGAGCCAGCTATAATTGAAAGATTACTCAGCAATTTAACGAAAGAGACCCCTTGCTCTCTTTTAACCACGTAATCAATATCTTTCACAGTCCTGTTCAATGGGCTCTCTTCATTGGAGTTTTTAGAAAGCATCTTGACCGCAATACCTCCCATCAACAAAGGGGTAAGAGGTGCATTGACCCCAAGTTCCTTATGGATACCTGAGATTTCTGCAATGTTATAAGAAGCCCATAAAGCGACTATGGCATTATCTACCATGGGACTGCTAAGGTCAAGGTATGGAGGAAGACCCATCGTATCTGCAAGGTGCTTAACATCAACCTTGGATGTGGCTGGATAATCAACCTCGAACTTGCTTCCATCTAACTCTGTATAAAATGTAATCTTGTTATTCGTGATTCCTTTGCCAGTATCGCTTATCAGCTAACTGGCATATCTTTTTACGCACATTAAAGTATATCTACGATTTGGGTATATTTCGTAATTTTAAAAAGGGGATTCATTCTGCAGCCTGGCAATGTCATTTAATCTACGAAGGTACAAAGAGATTAAGAAGTTGATTCAGAAGCACGAGAGAATGTTCTCAGCATCCCTCCCGCTGGTGGCGAGTGAAAACCTTACCTCATACGATGTCAGGAAGGCAGTTTCATCAGATATGATTCACAGATATGCAGAGGGGCCTATAGGTTCCAGGATATACGCAGGTTGCAAATACATGGATGAGGTTGAGAAGATGGCAGTGGAGCTTGCAAAGGAGCTCTTTCACTCAGAGTTCGCAGATGTCAGGCCGATATCAGGCCTTATCGCCAATCTCTCTGTCTATGTTGCTCTTACTTCTCCCGGGGATACCATGGTGTCATTACCTGTGCTATATGGGGGACATATATCGTCAGCAGGAGAAGAAGAGTCTGGCTCAGCATGGACTGTGCATGGTCTTAAAGTTGAAAGTTTTGTCTTCGATACGGAGAGGATGAATATAGACCCGGATGAGTCTATAAAGAAGCTGAGAAGGATGGCCAGGGAAGGAAATAGGCCAAAGTTGGTGACTTTTGGGGCAAGTCTATTTCTCTTTCCTCATCCCGTAAAAGAAATGGAGAGTGCAATACATGAGATCGGTTCTACCATAATTTACGATGCAGCTCACGTTGCCGGACTAATAGCAGGAGGGAGGTTTCAGGACCCAATGGCTGAAGGGGTTGACCTGATGACCTTCAGCACCCACAAGACTCTCTTCGGCCCACAAGGGGGAGCGATAGTAGGCAAGGAAAGATACAAAGAGGCTATATCCAAAGGAATATTCCCAGGTCTGACAAGCAATCACCATCCAAACCTTGTAGCAGGTAAAGCTTTGGCGTTTGCTGAGCTGGCCGAATTTGGAAATAAATACGCAAGCGCAGTAATAGATAATGCAAAATCTCTTGCTTCAAGGCTGACAGAGCTGGGGGAAAAGGTGTTGGCAGAAGGCATGGGTTTTACAGAATCACATCAGCTTGTAATGGATGTCTCCATGTATGGAGGAGGTATTGCAGCAGAGAAGCTTCTGGAATCATACAATATATTTTGCAATAGACAATCCATCCCAGGTGCTCATGAGCCCAAAGCCATAAGAATTGGTACTTCAGAGCTTACAAGACTCGGAATGACCAAAGATGATATGTATGAGGTGGCTGACATCATACATTCAGCATTACTAAAAAGAGAGAAAAAGAGAATTCTCAGCAAAATAAAGGGCCTGAGAGCCAGGCATAAAGATTTGGAATATACATTCTTAAGAGCCCCGGCATTTACTTACTCTGCATGACGCAGTTTGTCATGGAAGATCCGGAATAATTTTCTGGTAATAAACTCAAACATTGTAATATATTTCTATTTATTGTAGTAAGGATGTAAATTTTGTCCGCCCCAGAAAAACTAATACAATAGAGCATAAAGCCTAACTTTACTGGGCTGAACAGAAGCAGCCTAGCGTATTCGTGAGGGAATCAAAAGGTCTTGTAAAGAGGGTATCAATGCTTGATGCAATATCTCTTAACATAAGCAATATGTCTGCAGGTGCTGCTCTTGGAATAATTGGATTCACCATGATTGCTGTCAATGTAAGCGGGGTCAATCTTGCAATAGCTTCTATCATAGCATTTCTGATTTCAATCCCACAGATAGTAGTCTACTCTATGATGACTTCGAGAGTTTCACGAACAGGAGGGGATTACGTATGGGTCACAAGGGCATTTGGAGGATTCTTTGGCAGCTCTCTCTCCTTAATGGGCTATACCCTTGAGACTTTAGCGTACCTTGCCTTGATAACTTTATCAGCTGTCTTTGCAATAGGTTCTGTAGCTCTTTTCTTTGGTAATACTGGATTCTTGGGTTTGGCATTGCCCGGAGATATTCCAGGCTCACAACCCCTTTATCAATTCTTACTTGGTGGCGTAATATTTGCAATTCTGATAGCAATAAACATCCTCAGACCCAATGCAGGCTACAAGCTGGTATCCGTACTGACTGCGTTCGGTATAGTTACCCTCTTGGCAGCCATAGGCACTCTCCTTGCTTATGGTCATCAAGGGGTTGTCAACTATATGAATTCATTTGGCGATTCAAAGCTCACCTACTCAAGTGTTGTTGCTTCATATAAGGGCTCCTCCTTTGACTTCAGCAATACCATATTCATGCTTCCTTTCTTCGCCATATTTGTATATCCATGGCTTAACGCTGCTCCAGCGGTGGCTTCAGAGATCAAGGGAAAGACCTCCATAAAGTGGAACGTACCTGTGTCAGCTGTATTGGTATTTGCGTTAGTAACATCAGCCTTCGCAACAATGTATTACGTCGGTGGACTACCTTTCGTCAATGCTGCGCTAAATAACCCAACTCTCGTGTTCGATTATTCCTTTAATTTCTGGACGCTCGCAATGGGTGTCACAAATATCACCGCACTTCAGGCTCTGATAGGCCTGGGCTGGATAGTCTGGAATCTATCAATACTCGCATACGGCATAATAGTCTTTTCAAGGTATGTCTTTGCTCAGGCATTTGACAGGTTCCTTCCAACAAGACTTGCTTATATCAGTCCCAGGTATGGGTCACCTGTAAACGCTCATACAATGGACCTGATAATAACAATCTTTCTAGTAGGTGCTGCAGCTTTCTTATACGGCAGCCTTCAGTCGCTCTTTGCAGCTGTCATAGCATCGATGATTTACTTCGTCTTCATCGGATTATCTGCAGTAGTCTATGGCATAAGAAACGAAAAAGGTGGTTCCAAGGCAGCATTGACAGTGGCAGGATTGGCCATGAGCGGTGTCTTCCTCTTCCTTATTTCGCAGTTCCTTGGCAACCCAACAGTATGGGGTTCATCAGCATCGTTCTTCGGAATTCCAGGATATATATTTGGATACAGCTACGCAGCAGGATCCTTCATAGCTGGAGCAATAATCTATCTGGCTTCAAGAAGCTATCACAAGTCAAGAGGAATAAACATAGACTTGGCATACAAGGAGATTCCCCCGGATTAGGTAGAGAATGTGAAGACAAGAATATTTTTTGTAAGTGATATTCATGGTTCTGAGCGATGCTTCCGCAAGTTTTTGAACGCTGCAAAGTTTTACAATGCTAACGTACTTATACTGGGCGGAGATATAACAGGCAAGGCCCTCGTTCCTGTAGTTCAGATGCCAGACGGAAGATTTAAGCTAAACTTCCAGGGTCAGGAAATGACAGTAAAGAAGAAAGACCTGCAAGATTATCTCAGCTCGCTCAGGAATAACGGTCTTTATTATTTTATGACTACACCTGAGGAACTACAAAAGCTGGCTGGAGATAAGCAGGGAGTTGAAAGGATATTTATGGCGCAAATGTCTTCAACCCTCAAATCTTGGATGGACCTTGCCAATGAAAGACTAAAAGGGACCGGTGTCGTTTGCTATATTTCTCCGGGTAATGATGACAAATTTGAGATGGATTCGCTTCTCAAAGATTCTGAACACGTGATAAATCCAGAAAACAAAGTTGTTGAGATCCAGGGAGGTTATGAGATGATTACCTTGGGCTTTGCGAATCCAACACCTTGGAACAGCCCGAGAGAAGTTTCTGATGAAAGACTTCTTAAGATGATTGAAGAGCTTGCAAGTCAACTAAGGAGTCCTCAAAGAAGTATCTTCAATCTGCATGTCCCTCCCTTTGGCACGGAGCTGGACAAGACCCCAGCTGTTAATTCTCAGCTTGAATACGAAAGGTCTGGACTGGGTATGGTGAAGGTCGTAAATGTAGGGAGCAAAGCCGTAAGGTCAAGCATAGAAAGATATCAACCTTTGCTTGGCCTTCATGGGCATATCCATGAATCAAGGGGGTTTGTATGGCTCGGAAGAACACTGTGTCTTAATCCTGGAAGCGATTACGGTGAGGGTATGCTGAGAGGCGCTCTTATCGAGCTGGAGGAGGGTAAGGTAAAAGAATTCATGCTGACAAGCGGTTGAGGATGAATTTTAATCTACCATTTAGCATGGCTTGGCATGATGATAGCAATATCAGACTTGGAGCATGATCATTACGTATTCCAGATGAAGTCTGTAATATGCAGGATAAATCCTGCAGCTGATGTATATGACATCTGGGAGGTATCTTTTGCAATGAACAGGCAGCGCTGTCATCTATGAGAGGGTATTGATGCATTACACTTTTTTCTTATCATGGACTGAAATTCAAGTCTGCCAGAAAGTTGTAAAGGGTGATATGGTGGAAATTACGATAAGGCTTACAAGTGGAAAGAATCAAGTTCTTTCGAAAGACCTTACACCACACAAAATAGATGTCATTTTTCTGCTCGATCTTGCATGTTGTGGCTTTTCCTGTTTGAATTTCTCTTCTCATGCAAAACATATTCTAAGTCATGAATAATCTGCCTTTTACTCCTCCTTTTTGAGTCAGATTAAATGCAATTCCGTGTGATATCGACCTTATGCAGCGTTTTAAGTGAAACTGAGCCGAGCTTGCGCCTTCAGCAGGACCCGGCTTTCTAAGTTCAAGAGCAAAGAAGCATAATGGGTGGACGATACTGCTGTCAATATTTCAAGAGGTGTGTCTGTCATTCCTTCATTTTCGTCTCTGTTGCATGACTCCTCTGCATCTCTTGGACGATCTGTATTACTGTAGCTGCAGCAAATCTTAAATCTGCATCTTTTTATCCGTGGTTAATGTCGACCTTATCAGATTACGTTGATGCAAGCATAGGCAGAAAAACTCTTTCCTTGCTTATTACCAACTGTAAGCTTTTGAACGTTTACACAGGCGAGCTGTACCCTACCTCAATAGGCATCTACAAGGACAGAATAGTCATTGTTGACGGACAAGCAGCCAAAAGAGAAGCAACAGAGAAGATCGACGCTAAAGGAATGATAGCACTTCCAGGTTTTATCGATACACACCTGCATGTAGAAAGCAGCATGGTGACACCTTTTCGCTTTGCCGAAGCTGTTCTGCCACACGGTACAACTACAGCATATGCAGACCCTCACGAGATAGCCAACGTGCTTGGTAAAGACGGTGTAAGAATGATGATTGAAAATGCAAAAGAGCTTCCTTTGAGGCTTATGTTCTTCGCACCAACATGTGTACCTGAATCAAACGCTGTTACTTCAGGAGCTGAGCTCACTCCTCAAGATATAGAAGAGATGCTTAGCTGGGAAGGAATCTGTGGATTAGGAGAAGTTATGGACTTCAATGCCGTTCTCTCCGGCTCTTCGAAGATGATGGAGATTTTGGAGATTGGGCGGAGAAGAAGAGCCGTCATAGATGGGCATTCTCCTCTTCTCTCTGGCACAGAACTTAATGCCTACATAACATCAGGAGCAGAAGCAGACCACGAGAACTTTACTGTAGAGACTGCATTGGAGAAGATGAGGCTGGGCATGTATGTCAAGCTGAGAGGGCCTTACCTGCTTGACACTAAAAGGTTTGTATCAGCAATTGAGAAACTTCCTAGGCCGTGGAACCTTATATTCTGTACAGATGACGTAATGCCCGACAACCTTATCAGATGGGGTCATCTTGACTACATAGTAAGGTCTTTCATAAGAGCAGGGATGGACCCGGTTGAAGCGATAAGGAGTGTAACAATACGGCCAGCACAGCATATGAAGGCAAATGAACTTGGTGCTATAGCGCCGGGCAAAGTAGCTGATATCATACTGGTAGATAACTTTAGAGATCTCAATGTGAAGAAGGTTATAGCTTCGGGTAGGATAGTGTCTGAAAATGGTAAACTTGTCTTTAACTTGAAATAGAGGAAATTCAACCAGAATGCACTTAATACAGTAAAGATTAGAAGAATTACTGCCGACGACATGAAAATAAGCTTTCCAATCAAAGACGGCGAAGTAACAATCAAAGCAATAGACTTTACAGACCATAATAAAACAAATGAACGTAATTTCCTTGACATGGCTCTAACAAAGCTTAACACGGTAAGGATAAGAGTGAATGATTATACTCCTGACCTAGATGAAGTAGCATTAGTTTTTGTATTTGAGAGGCACGGAAGAAATTCGGCCAGAGCCTTCGGTTTTGTCAGAAATCTATTGAAAAGAGGTGCTATAGCGTCTACGGTAGCTCATGATGCACATAACCTGATCGTTGTCGGGACAGATATTAAAGATATGGTGATAGCCGCAAATCTTGTCATAGAAGGTCAAGGAGGCATGTCAGCAGTGCTGAATGGGCAGATTTTGGCAAGGATAAAGCTTCCAGTGGCAGGACTGATGTCTGAAGAGCCGTTACAGATTGTGGCTAGCTGGATGATGGAGCTTAGGACAGCATTTAAGAAGATGGAGGTTCTTGATCATCCTTATATGCCTCTTCTCTGTCTTCTCACTCTTTCAGTCATTCCACATGGAAGAATAACTGATAGAGGCATATTCGACGTAGATAAACAGAGCTTCGTTTATCCGTTTATCTTGGAAACTTAACTTACATTCTGCCAGAATAGCTTACCTGTTCATATTACGTGTTCTATACCACTGATAAAGATTCGGACGCTAGCTCGGTTAATACGGGGTTCAGCTGGTCTGCCATAGTGCAGAATTACAACATACTTGGCAAGAAAATGGGCTTCCCTCATATTGCCTGAGCTACTGATACTGAATCTTTCTTCTTCTAAGTCTGGAAGCAGCATTCCGTTTCTAGGAACGTATACTTTCGTATCAGCATTCTCATCCGGAGCGCCTGCAGTACAGGTCCAACCTGCTCCTGCAGCATGCCTGATGCCGTAGGTGTACAGGTATTCATCCCTCATCTGCTGCCATAAGCAATCAGCACTTAAGCCAGACAATTGTTCGCAGAGGCGTAGAGCATTGCAGAGAATCGCAAGACTTACGAGCCTATCTTTGCAGTAGTCAACACCCCATGCTAATAGTCCATGCTTACAGCTGTAATCTTCCACCGCAAACAGGACACTGCGAAGAGATCCCACATGGGCTAAAGCATATCGTGCGGTTTGGAGAATTAATCATAGGCTGATATAGGCGATATGAGAATAGGCAAGCATAATCCTTAAGAGAACACTTTCTTGCATGCGAAGTTAATGGCAAAAGAAGCGTGGAAATACATAGGAAAGAAAATGAAAAGAAAGGAAGACCCGAAGGTCTTGCTAGGAGAGACTGCTTATATTGATGATATCAAACCCAGAAAATGTTTGATGCTTGGAATTGTAAGAAGTCAGTATGCTAGAGCATCCTTCAAAGTTGATTTCTCTCCTGTGCAGGATGACCCGAGGGTTTTGCTTTGCATATCGGGCGAAGACATAGACAAAGAAACTCTTCCCTTGCCAATTATATCTTCTCCATCAGGGTGCAAAAGAATTCCATGGAAGGCTATCGCTATAGGTAGGACAAATTTTGTAGGAGAACCTTTGGCTGCCGTAGTAATAAAAGGAGATATCTACCAGCTACAGGATATACTTGAAAGAGTAAGCGTCATCTACGACCCAGAAGAGCCAGTGATAGATCCCATCAAGGCTATGAATGAGCAGAAAGCGATTCATGAAGAATGGGGGAGCAATGTGGTGTATTCAACAGAATTGAAAAAAGGGGATGTAGAGTCAGCCTTTTCGCCTGCTAATATCACGGTATCAGAGAGGTTCAGTATAACAAGGCAGTATGGTGCTGCTATGGAGCCAAGAGGCGTCATAGCTGAGTATGAGAAGGCTTCATCCCAGCTGATTGTATATTCATCAACTCAGTGGCCTCACTTCGTAAGGACGCTGCTCGCAGAGGTGCTGATTCATCCCGAGAGCAAGATAAGAGTGATAGCTCCTGACGTAGGCGGAGGCTTTGGAAACAAGCAGGATATTTACAGAGAAGAGGTGATTGTCAGTTATGCTGCTAAGAAGCTGGGCAGAGCTGTGAAGTGGGTTGCTACAAGAAGCGAAGATTTTGTGTCTACCGTCCATTCTGGAGACCAGATACACTTTGCTGATATGGTTGTTTCAAAAGAAGGATTGATATTGGCTCTGAAAGACCACATAATAGCTGATGTAGGTTCATATGGCCCGATGAGTCTAGGCCCACCTTATCTGACTCTTCTCAATATGACTGGCCCATATGCAATTGAAAACATTGCGATTAAGCTGGATTGTGTTGCAACGAATAAGACACCAGTTGGTGCTTACAGGGGTTTTGGGCAGCAGCAGGCTGCCTTTGTTGTTGAGAGGCTGATTGAAGAAGCGGCGATAAGACTTGGTATGGATCCAATAACCATAAGGAGGATAAACGTCGTAAAAAGGTTTCCTTACAGAACTGCAACCGATAGGGTCATAGATACTGGTAATTATGTTGGTATGTTAGATGAGGGGGAAGAAATAATGAAAAAGTACAGCAATGTAAAGTCTGATGATGATAGCGAAGTGCTTGGTGTTGGCTTGGCTTTTGGATTTGAGTCATCCGGTATAGGCCCTTCGTTTATACAAGCAGCTGCAGGAGCAAGGCATAAGGGATACGAAACAATGACTGTGCGTATTTTGCCAGATGGTAAAGTGGAAATCTTCACAGCCTTATCTCCCCATGGTCAAGGACTTGAAACAACACTCAGTCAAGTCTGCGCTGACCTGCTTGGTATATCTCCAGATGATGTAGAAGTCAGGCATGGAGATACCATGTCAACTCCTTATGGCTACGGAAGCTGGGGGAGTAGAAGCGCTGTAATAGGCGCAGGAGCCCTATACAGGTGCGTAGAGCAACTTAAGGCACAGATGATTCTCGTCGCTTCTAAATTCTTCGGCGTACCTATTCATTCACTTGTTTATGAGGATGGAAAGTTGCGTCATCGAAGCGATGTGTCAAAAATACTGACTTTGAGGCAACTGGCAAAAATAGCATACGATGCCCTGATAATTCCAGCGCCACTGGAGGCGACTTCTGTGTACGAGCCTGAAGGTCTTACAGTTTCGGGTGGTCTTCATGTCGTGCTGCTATCTGTAAACAAAGAAACTGGTATAACAAGAATTCTAGGCTATACATGTATCGAAGATAGTGGTTTGATGATAAACCCTGATGTGGTTGAAGGTCAGCTGCGTGGGGGAATTACCCAAGGGATATCAAGCCTTCTCATGGAAGGACTGCATTACACAGAAGAAGGCCATTTATTGACTAATTCTTTTATGGAATACCTAATACCAACCGCTATGGAAGTTCCAAATTTTGAAATAAAGCATATAGACATTCCAACAAACCTGAATCCTCTCGGAATTAAAGGCATAGGTGAGAGCGGAATAATAGGTCCTTCAGCCGCGATAGCGAACGGAATCAGGAGAGCACTACCTGATAGCATTAAGGTAAATTCAACTCCATTTTACAGCTATCAGCTCTGGTCAATGAAAAGATGAAAAGTTCTTCAAAAGGAAGTGACTTATGCTATAGCAAAGCTCCCACAACTGACAAAACAAAAATAACTGCTAGGTAAGGGCTGGAAAATTTGAACGCAAACCATGCATTATCCTTTGTTGGAGAAGCAAGAAGCTTAATATTAGTAACAAGCAGTAAGAAGTTAAACAGAGAAGATCCAGCAAGGTAAAGAAATGCTCCTATACCAGTCATGTATGGATAAATAATCAAACTGACGGGTATCAGAATCAGTGTGTTAGCAACTATAGCTCTAGCAGCCTTTGCAGGCCCAACAACAGAGGGTAGCATAGGAATGCTGACAGATGAATAATCCTCTTCTGTTATCACAGCCAAGCTCCAAAAGTGACTTGGCGTCCAGATAAAAACTAGTGCTGCAAGTGCCCATCCAACTATCCAGTCATTGTTTGGCACTGCATACCACCCTGCCAATGAGGCGCAACTCCCTGCAAATCCACCAAGAACTATATTCCATACAGTTCTAGGCTTAAGATACATCGTATAGACTGGCACATATATAACAGCTCCAAGAGCTATAAAGGTTGCAGAGATGACGTTGAGAGTGTGATATGAAATTATAACGCCTAATGATAAAAGAGATAGAGCGAATATAAGCGCCTTGCCTGGTGGCACTATCCTCTTCGATGGCAGGGGTCTTCTTCTGGTCCTTCTCATTTTTGCATCGATATCCATTTCAAGATAGCTGTTCAGCGCAAGCGAACCTGCGGAAACAAGAGTTCCAGCTATTACAAGAGCAGCAAGAGTATAGAGGCTAGGAATACTCTTTTTTGCTATAAATGCAGAAGCAACAGCTACAAGCAGCAGAAGAGGGATGATCTTCGGCTTAGTTAGTTGTAAATAGTCAAATATGCTACTCCTTATTCCTTCCTCTTTATTCAAGTTCAGCTTGCTAGGCTTGTTATGCTGTATATTAGAATTATCGATAAATCCTTACACTGAGCTTGAACCTGCTGTTCTTGTCTTAACTGCTGCCTGTGCTGCTGCTAATCTTGCTACAGGAACTCTATAGGGGGAACAGCTGACATAGTCCATGCCAATGTTATGGCATATTTCAATAGATCTGGGATCTCCACCATGTTCGCCACAGATACCTACCTTCAGCTCGGGTCTTGTTCTTCTTCCCTCCTCTACTGCAATCTTCATCAGCCTGGCGACACCATACGGGTCAAGAGTTTCAAAAGGATTGTCTTGAAGTATCTTTCTGGAAAGATACAGAGGCATGAACTTCCCCTCGGCATCATCCCTGCTAAATGCAAATGTGGCCTGGGTAAGGTCATTCGTCCCGAACGAAAAGAACTCCGCATATTTTGCAACTTCACCTGCAGTTAGAGCAGCTCGAGGGGTCTCTATCATAGTCCCTATTTTGTATGGTACTTTTATTCCTGTTCTTGATATAACTTGACTTGCAGCTTCTTCAACTATCTCCTTAGCTATTGCCAGCTCTTCAGCCTCAGCCACCTGAGGTATCATAATCTCTATATCTACAGTCACTCCTTCAGCTATCAGCTCTGCACCAGCTTCGAATATAGCTTCTGCTTGAACTTCATATATTTCTGGATGACTCATAGCCACCCTTACTCCTCTATGTCCCATCATAGGGTTATGCTCTGATAGTTGGAGAACCCTCTGCAACAGTTTTTTCTTTCTACCGAGCTCTTCCTTGTCTTTTCCCAAAGCTTCAAGCTTTGCTACCTCAGGCATAAGCTCTTCTATCTTTGGAAGAAATTCATGCAAAGGGGCATCCAGCAACCTTATTGTGACAGGGAAACCACCCATAGCTTTCAGTATACCCTTGAAATCCTCTTTCCATATCGGTTTTAACCTTTTAAGATATTCCATCCTCTGTTCCTTATCTTCTGCCAGGATCATAGCTTGAGCCAATTCAAGTCTATCTGGGGAGCTGAACATTCTCTCTGTTCTTGCCAGGCCTATTCCTTCAGCCCCGAAGCTTCTTGCCCTTGCTGCATTTTGAGGTGTATCAGCATTAGCTCTTATCCCTAGCTTTCTTATATTATCAGCCCAGCTAAGGAGTGTATTTACCTTTGGGCTGAGCTCAGGATCTATCATGGGTACTTTGCCAAGGTAGACATTCCCTGTTCCGCCATCTATAGTTATCAGTTCTCCTTTTCTTACTGTAATGCTATTAACTATAAACACTTCTTGCTTCAAGTCTACTTTGATCGATTCAGCCCCCACTACACATGCCTTTCCCATCCCTCTTGTAACAACTGCAGCATGACTGGTTTTACCTCCCCTGCTTGTTAGAACCCCATCAGATGCAGCTATTCCGGTAATATCTTCTGGCGCTGTTTCAGGCCTAACCAGTATAATCGATTCCCCATTCTGCTTCATAGACACCGCATCATCATTGTTGAATACAACTTTCCCTGCAGCTGCTCCAGGGGACGCAGGTATACCTATAGCCAAAGGCTTGACATTAGCATTGGGGTCCACTTGTCTATGCAGAAGTTGGTCAAGTTGTGACGGTTCTACCCTTGCTATGGCGTCCTCTTTTGTTATTAATCCTTCATTTACCATATCTACCGCTATATTCACTGCAGCCTGTGCTGTTCTTTTGCCAGTTCTCGTCTGTAGCATGTACAGGCGACCTCTTTCTATAGTGAATTCTATGTCCTGCATATCTTTAAAATGACGTTCCAGCTTCGACGATACTTCGATTAGCTGCTTGTATGCTGTAGGCATTTCTTCACGCAATTTATCAATTGGTAGAGGAGTTCTTATTCCTGCTACAACGTCCTCTCCCTGTGCTTGAACGAGAAACTCACCATAAAGTGTTCTTTCACCCGTGGAAGGGTTCCGGGTAAATGCAACGCCTGTGGCTGACTTTGAATCCAAATTCCCGTAAACCATTTCTACTATGTTTACAGCTGTGCCAAGCTCTTCCGGTATTTTGTATATTCTTCTATACTCCTTTGCTCTGGGGTTATACCATGAGTCAAAGACTGCATTTACAGCCATGAAGAGCTGTTCGAATGGGTCTTGTGGAACCTCGAATCCGCTCTTATTTTTTATTAACTTCTTAAAAGCGATGACAATTTCTGACCAGGAGCTAGCTGGTATATCAAGATCGCTCTTAGCTCCTATCTTCTCCTTGATTTCTGCTATAATATTCTCAAAATCTTTTCCATCTACCTTAAGAACTATTTTTCCAAACAGCTGAAGAAATCTACGATAAGTATCGTACGCAAATCTTCTATTCCCTGTAATTTTTGAGAGTCCCTCGGCCACCGAATCAGTCATTCCAAGATTTAGCACAGTATCCAGCATCCCCGGCATTGAATATGGTGCACCTGACCTTACCGAAACAAGAAGTGGATTAGTGGGAGAACCTAATTTCTTGCCTGTTTTATCTTCCATCTCTTTTACTTTTTCAATAATTTTCTCCTTGAAGCCTTTCGGAAGTGTTCGAGAGTTAGAAAAGTATAGTCTGCACATTTCTGTGGTTATAACGATACCTGATGGGACAGGTAAGCCCAACTTTACCATCTCAACAAGACCATACCCCTTCCCGCCAAGCTGAAACTTATCTAACCCAAGCTTTGCTGCTTCTTCGAATGAATAAATCTGCAGATCTGGCATGCATTGGTTTACCTATAACACATTTATAAAAAGTATGTTTTTGTGCTCAGAGCTAGAGCTTTGATGATTCTATCATAAATCGTCTGTATTGCTCCAACTACCGCGCCCTTATGGACGTGGCTTCTGCCCTATCAGTTTGTTTGCTGCTTCTCGCTTCATAGGCAATGCTTGCTTTCACATGCAGAATGCTTTTTATTTTATGTATTTCAGCATGCTACTTGTAGAGGCATAATATAATCCTCTGCAAGTATCTTGTTTATATTCTCTAGCCAGAGCACCTCCTTCTTTATTTTTGCAGCATAGCATCAATCAGAGAATTGCAAGAATGGCATATGAATTCTCTGTATGATAGATTCAGCTCTGCTGCTGCATCATAGA
>JARVJU010000025.1 GCA_029775965.1 Nitrososphaeria archaeon
AGGGAAGTTCTGGAGGGGCTCAGAAATAAAGCAAACAAGAGGATTATATAATCACATCAGAAGAAGACTTGGAGAAAAGAAACTCTTCAAAAAGATTAAAGCGATTGGTACAAAGGAAGAACGTATAGTTAACCAGCAACTGCACATCTTAGCGAATCAGATAATTGCATATGCAAAGCAGTTCTCAAAGCCTGTAATTGCGATGGAAGACTTGAATGGTTTAAGGGGACATATGAATTTCTCAAAGAGAATGAATAGGCTAGTGCATTCGATGCAGTATCGTAAACTGCAACTCTACATAGAATACAAAGCAAATCTTGAAAAAATTGAGGTTCGATACATCAGAGCCAGAGGAACATCTAAGACATGCCATAGATGTGGGTATGTTACCCAAAAGGTAAATGGAAGAGAATTCAGATGTCCAAAGTGTGGATTGATATACAACAGAGATTTAAACGGAGCCATAAACATAGCTCAAGCCGTAAAGAGCGGTTTGGGATGGGGGAGCGTGATACCCCCAAACTCTCAGATGAGGTTAAATGCGGAAAGCTTTAGCTGAACGAGAGAAGCCCCGTCCTCAAGGGCGGGGTAGTTCACTTTACACTGCATTGCTAGGTTTCACCTGTATATTTTTGTTCTGTTAAGCTGCTGGGCTATCAATCATTGCTGGTCTTTTCTTTTTGATAACAGCTATGATTCCTTTGCTTCATTTCTGACCATACTGCTGTATCTTTCTCTGTAAAACTTCTGTATGGCTAATGTAACATCAGCATATTTGTAGGAGCCAGACCTGACCATGTCATCAAGGTAATACCCAAAGCCGCCTATCAGAAGACCTAGCTGATGTCTATCAGAAGAGATGAAGTAAGGCCTATGTATACAGACTTGCTAAAGCGCAAAATATACAGCCCAAAAAAGGTTGCAAATATCAATGGCACAATGGAAGCAAAATACAGCTTCCATCCGTGCAAGTTAGGAATGTTCATACAGAAATATATTGATCGATTGACTTAAAAGCAGAAAAAAATAAAAGTGAATACAGTTAAGTTGAAGATGCTAATATAAAGGCTGGACCTTTTTTGTGGTGTTGCAGAATTTGCACAGGGTTCCGTAAAGGCAGGTTTTAATGCACAGAGGTTGATGCTTAAGAAATTGCTTGCAGTGCATTGAACAATAAAAGTCGCTTTATCAAAGCTGATCTCTCAGAAGCGTATCAGAGAAAAATGTGAGATTGAATACAGGCTTCCCATGCAAATTATGGTCTGCTGTTAATACTAGAAGGCGAGGGGGGAGGGGCATAGGATTATCATCTCCTTCCAGGGTTCTTTCGGCATGATGAATATCATCTGCCAAGGCTTTTCGTAATAGAAAATATGCCAGCTGTGGCAAATGATGAGATTCTCAGAAAGCACATTAAAAGATTGGTTAAAGTTTGCTATCTGTTTCTGGCAGAATAATTGTTTACAGTGACTATGGAGCGCCTACTGGTAGTCAGATTTATCATATTCGGAACAAGAGAAAGTGATGCTTCTGTATTCTTCGACATGTTATCCAGCCACTTACACCCAGCAAAGACATTCAGGGATGCTATTTGGAAGCTACGTGGTAGAGAGAAGGATGGGCTTTACTACAAGCTCACAGCAGAGACTCACTGATTTTATGGCTGAAAGGTCAGCTACACGCTCATAAACGGGTTCCTCACTGTTTCTTGCATACGCAACAGAGTGTAAATTCTCTAGCTTAAATGTCGTAGCTGATATTATAAGTGTGACCCTGAACTGGTTTACAACACAGCTGAGAGGCTCCCTACATGAAAGCCGGCAAGACTGCCCTCTCCTATGAGAGGATAGCCCTTGTTTATACAAGCAAGCAAAGTCTAGACTTGTGCTATGGTTGAATAAAGGCCTTCAGGAGAATCGTAATCAGATACAAGAGGCTGCCATCAACATACCTTGGATTCGTTAAGCTAAGCTATGATGCATATTGATACTGCTAATGTGGGTTTCCTAATGAGTTCAATAGATTAAATAGGCCGGGCTCATTAATGTTTTAAGGGAATACTATATTCAGATACATTATTATATTATTTTATTCTATGCCTTTATAGAGGTGCGTTGAAATGGCAAAAGATAAAACACTTATTGATTTTCTATTGGAAGCAAAAATGAAGGTAGAAGAGGCTAATCCAGATGTTAAAAAGCTAGCAGAGCAAGACACCACACTTTATCAACCAATATATGGTTACCTTATAACCTTCTCTTCTAACTAAGACGAATTCTTATGGCGAAAGGTGATTTGTTCGATCACGTATTAAGAATACAAACCAGATCCTAACACTCTTACCAAGAAGAGACAAGAAATATTAAAGGAGCTAGGAAACAAGCTTAGCACTTCGCTTGTAGCATACATTGCCAATACAATGCATCCAATTTCTGCGATGACGCAAACCGATGGTGATTCAGTCATAGACTTCGTTAAGGTGGCTTCTAGGAGTTCCAAGGAACTTTATCTTAGTGAATGTTTAGATTATTCCGATGCAAGGCGTTCAACCAGTTAAGTAGTTTTTTGCCAACCTTTTACAAAAGATATGGTCGCAGTGCCATGCAATTGATATCCTTTTGGTATAGAGAGCAAGAGAACCCTTATGTTATCCCGCGCTGAGTGGAGCGATATTGTGCGGTCAAAAATTCCCCTTTAGAATTGCTCCGTGCAAGGTGAATAATCTTTAATCGAAGGCTGAAGTAAACCCTATTCATCACATCAGCAAAGCATAATCTTCATCATTTCTCCATAATTTTGTTTAAAAATTATGCATTCACTCATAGTCGGCAACTGAATAATAGATGAAATTCTTCTAATTTTAACCTTGCTTACTTGGTTGATTTCCAGAATTTAAAGTTTAACAGCCCAAGTGCGAAAAGTATTCAGTTAGCAATGGTTTGGAGAAAATTCTGTAGGCTCTTTAATGCGGTAATTTAGGCGCAAACAACTATCAAAAATAATAGAATCAAAGTGCATTTAGAAATTGAAGTCTATGCTCTAACCCAACTATGCTCTCCGGTAGAATGACTTGGACACGGGCCTCCAGCCTTTGGGTGCGGATAGCCTCCGGTAGTAGTAATAATCAATCCACAAAAAAAACACCTGAACTTATACTCCGTCACATTAACCACTTTGTGCCAAATTTGGCGATATAATATATAAATTTTACGCAATATCCTACAGTTTTTGATTTTCTGTCAAGCGGCAACAAAAGAAATAATAAAATTATTTGTTCAGAGTAGAATTAAAATCCTGTTATGTTCAGCCATAATCTTTTTCCACAGATCACTCAAATTGAGGTGAGTCGAGAAGACACTCAACTATTCTTTGCACATCGTAATCTCTTAGCCATTCTCCCATAACCGAATGGATCTTTGCTGCTTTTAGCCCTTTAAATATCATGGCATATATGAATAAAAAAGAAGTGGAGAAAACGTTAAGATACCAAAGATGGCAAGCCATTTCATCTTGATCGATACTGAGAACCTGACCAAGAAATTCGGAGAAGTTACTGCTGTTGATTCTGTAACCCTTAGTGTTAAGGAGGGAGAAGTCTTTGCCTTTCTTGGCCCTAATGGGGCTGGGAAGACCACATTTGTGAGAATGATGTCATGCCTGATCTCAAAAACATCTGGATACGGCAGAGTTGGTAACTTTGAGATAGGGAACAAGTCAGACCAGGAGAAGATAAGACGGATGGTTGGGGTTCTTCCTGAAAATGTGGGGCTCTACGAGGAGCTGAGTCCGTATGATAATCTGGATTTTTACGGCAGGTATTACAGGCTCAGCGAAGAAAAGCGAAGAGATAGGATAGAATTTTTTCTGAAGATGCTGGACCTGTGGGACAGGAGGAATGCAGCTGTGGCAACATTCTCCAAAGGTATGAAGCAAAAACTTGCAATAGCTAGAGCATTGATCCATGATCCACAGGTTTTATTCTTGGACGAGCCTACTGCGAATCTTGATCCTGAGGCCTCCAAGATGGTCAGGGACTTTATTCTTGAACTGAAGAAGGAAAAAAGAACTATCTTTCTTAACACACATCTTTTGGATGAAGCCGAAAGAATATGTGACAGAGTTGCAATAGTCAAGACCAAGCTTATTGCCATTGGTAGCCCTCAAGAGCTGATGCGTTCCCTTCAGGGTAAGAAGGTAAGGGTGCAGGTTCAACAGGTCAGTGACATTATCGTTTCTGAGCTGAAAAATGCGGGATACAGGGTAGAGGAAGTCCATCCAGATTCGCTGGTTATAAGTGTTAACGACTTTACCAGAGATAATCCTGCAATACTGAAGATAATAGAGGCTTCTGGAGGAAAGGTAGAGTTCATCAACGAAATAAGTTCATCCCTAGAAGATGTCTATCTGAAGCTGGTTAAGGCGGAGTAGAGCTGTATGGACCTGCATAACGCCTGGACAATTGTGCAGAAGGATTTCAAGATTTACAGGAAGAAGAGCTCTGTTATTTATGCAACAGTTGCACTGCCACTCATAATCGGTGTGGGTTTCCCTCTCATCTTGAATTATGCACTTCACAGAGCGAACAGGATGACTCCGGTAGCAACAGTTCCTTCTTTGCTGGATGCATTCTCCATATGGTTCATAATTGGAGCAGTCGTGATTCCAACTGCGATTGCCTCTTATAGTCTGGTTGGAGAAAAGGTACAGAAGAGCCTGGAACCTTTACTGGCAACTCCCATGTCGGATGGAGATATTTTACTTGGCAAGATCATATCTGCTCTGTTAATACCTCTGGTTGCACTATATGCTGGGTCGATAATTTTCATGGCTCTTAATGATTACTTTACACAGAAGCTGCTGGGATTCTTCTATTACCCCAACTGGCAACTGGGGGCTGTACTTATTGCAATGCCTTTTGCTGCTTTGCTGAGCGTGGAGGTAAACATCATAGTTTCATCCAGGATGAATGATATTCGAAGCGCGCAACAATTAGGTTCTTTGCTTGTGCTGCCCTTCATTGGGGTGTTTCTTGCTTCAGAGCTGAACTTTTTCACACTAAATTTCAACAATCTGGTTATCATAGCAGGGATCCTTGCAGCTTTAGATATAGCAATGTTCTTCGTTTCCAGGGCTACTTTTCAGAGGGAAGAGATCCTGACAAAGTGGAGGTGAATGATCTCTGGAGGGAATGAAACTTGTATTTCTTGCTATGAAATCCAGCCTCAATTTATGGGGCATATACAAGGCACAGCCAGCCTGGGCGCAAATGTTATGGATGCATTCTCCCTTCAAACAGAGACCCAGATAGATTTTCATAATTCGATTAAGGAGAATGTGAAAACATTCTCCAAACCCTCATAGTTAAGTGCCTTAGAACCCACCAAGTTCAAATCCCAACGAATGAGTCCTATGCCTGATTTTCTGGCTTCCTGTTTCATTCGTTCCGTGAACTTCCGCGCAGCTAGCAATGTTGCTGCGCATTCATCTCCCAGCTCAGCTCGATAACCAGCAAGTTGAGACAGGTCGTTGATAGAGCCTGCCCTATTCTTCACCTCTATTACAATCATGTACGAACGCCCTATTGGAGTAGCTTCCTTAACCAGTATATCCACCAGACCTCTTTGAAGTGCCTTTTCGCCCTGATCTCCTGCCAATACAAGTGAATTGTATACTTCGTATATCATCTTCGTCGACTTAGCTAGCATCCCCTCATTTGTCAATACCTTCTTCTGCTAGCTTTGAATCTCATCAAAGAGCTCCTTCTTCATTAACTTCATCCTTTCCATCAGCCTAGAGTAGTCATCATTTCAACCCTGTTTTCTGTCTGCCCTTTCATGATCATCTCTATTATTCTGTAGAATAAATTTGTTTCATTATCGCCGTCAAAGTACTTCAGGCGCCAATAGAATTTGTTGCCATCAGTAAACAAAATGAAGAGCCCATCTCTATTACCATTCTCGTACCACCTAACCATATGGCAATTGTTTTAACGACTGAAGACTCTTCTCCCTCATTATCTTTGCCAGTGTGTCAATTGTGTCGAGTGTGAATTCCTCAAGCTCAAAAGCAAGCTTGTTAAGTTCAGATATATCATTTCTCGCCAAGCCCTCCTGAAATGAGTAAGTCCTTCTGCATCAATGCAGATGTATACGTTGTATCCATATAAGCCTCTCGTGCCTCGCCAGAAGGTGAGAATGTGCGTCTGGAACAAAAAAAGGGAGCTGAATCGGGTCTGGTTTTATCCCATGACCAAAGTCGCGGGATTTCTCGCTGTTCGCAAATAAGTTTAAATTATTAAAATCGCGGTTCTCTTTTCTTCCTTTGTTTTCTCAGCCTTCACATTTTTATGTCTTCGGGTAATGCTCAGGCTTTAAATATACGTAGTGATATAAATTAAAATATCACACTTTCTGTGAGGTTGTGATATAAATGAAAATGAATGTTTTGCTCACG
The DNA here is from genome assembly GCA_029775965.1 of Nitrososphaeria archaeon. GTDB lineage: Archaea > Thermoproteota > Nitrososphaeria > Conexivisphaerales > DTJL01 > JAKAPW01. The sequence continues at coordinate 6,454 of JARVJU010000025.1, forward strand.
AAACTGCACTTGGAAAAGAAGGAATTCATAACATCAGAAGAGCTGAAGGTATACTGCAGAAAGTTAAAGCTGAATTACGATACAGTCATTCGTTATTTTGCCTATAGAGGTTATCTCGTTAGGATATTCAGAGGTGTTTTATACATCAAATCTCTCGATGAACTTAAGCTGAACAGGAGCAAGTACAGCCACTATGAGCTTGTAGCGAAAGGACTCGAGATGAAGAAAGTGAAGAACTGGTATTTCGGACTTCACACGGCGCTCAAGCTGAACAATATGACGCATGAGCATTTCACAATCGAGGAGGTCGTCAATGATAGCATATTCAGAGCAAGGCCAATGAAGATAGCAGGTTACAATTTCAAGTTCGTCAAACTTTCCTCCTCACTGCTGAATTTCGGGATAATCGAGAATAAAGGAATCAGGTACTCTGATCCAGAGAAGACCATTCTTGATTTCATTTACATCTGGAGATACAACGGAATTCCCGAGGATAAAATTGTAATCGACATCTCAGAATGGGCCAAGGGGACTTCGAAAAGCAAGCTCCGGAAATACGCAAACAACTACCCAGCCACTGTATACATGATAGCAAGAAGAGTGATTGAATGAGAGCGGATTTTGCCAACGCACTGGCAGGAAAGCTGAACATCCAGAGGAGAGACCTGATAGAGAAGGACATCATCCTGCATCAGATACTGCTTGATCTCTCAAAAGACAAATTCTTCTCTTGGAACTTTGTTTTCAAGGGAGGCACATGCTTAATCAAGTGTTATTATGGATACAAGAGGTTCTCTGAAGACATCGATTTCACGTGGAAGAAGCAGAATGTATTCAGGGGAAAATCGCAGAAAGGAATTAGGGACTACCTATCTGATGTCATTAACAAGACTGGGGCGATCTTCGAAAGGATAGCTGAAAAACGTGGCTTGGAGTTCAGATGCAAGAAGAACGACAGAAACTTCGTGGAGCTTGGAGGAAGCAACAAGTTCTGCACCTTCAAGATCTGGTACGATTCTGAGATATTAGGACGCAAGAGTTTCATCAAGGTTCAGATCAATTTTGTCGAGCAATTCTGCTTGAGACCAAGGAAAGGAAGATTGAACAGCCTGCTTGTAAGACAAGACCCTGAGCTGAAAGCGCTTTATCCAGAGTACAAGGAATACGTCAGAGCCGTCAGCTTTGACATCTATGACCTGCGCGAAATACTAAGCGAGAAGACGCGCGCACTGCTGACCAGAAGGGGAACGAAGGCAAGAGACTTTCTTGATGTTTACCTGATCTACAAGCACTATGGCATGAAGCCCGAGGACGTGGAGGAATGTATCATGACAAAGATCAATTTCGCGCTTAAGCTATATGCGAGGTTTAGGTACAATCTCAAAGAGAAGATGAAACTATTAGAAAGCGGGAACATATTTGACTGGGGTCAGGAACGCAGATTGCTTCTTTCAGAGATAGATGAGAAAGACTTCTACTTGTTCCTTGATGAATTCCAAACATTTCTGAAAAGAATTGTCAAGATTATTAACTTTAAGCAGTGATCGCATGATTATGATGGCAGTCAACAAGTGGGCTTGCGGCTGGTTGTGTGTTAAAGGAATTTAAGGCTCTAACTCAAAAATTAATCAATGTCCAGCGAGTCAGTAGACGAACTCAGGGCGAACACTTTGGCTCCATAGAGAAACGAAACGTAATCGCCAACCTTGACCTCTATGTAGGCCCAGACACCCGAATCGCTGTTCGTAGTGCCGGCCAAGCAATATCTGCGACAAAGTTCGAGATTTTCTCTCGTCGAAACCGCTAGGAGAAAGTACCTTGCCACGGTCATAAGATATTTTATCTCCAGATCTAACCTTTGCTGAGATTTGAAGGATCAAGCTCTCCTGTAGTTCCAAGAAGTTGCTCTATTCTTCCGATGATTTTGTGTTAAGCAACAGACTGACAGCTAATTATGTCTAAAGTAGAGCTGGATTGAAACAATTTGAATTTCTTGAGCAGTCCCAAATCTTCGAACCTCCCTTCAGATGCTCTTGTATGCAGCATTTGGAATTGATGTCTGGTCGTTCAACCTACCAAACGTTTTATGATCTTGCGGCATGGGGATGTTGTCCCAGATGCATTTGAATGTAGCTAGGTATGGTTGTTTTGTATGAATGAATCGAATGGCCTCTCTGAATTCAGCCCGGGTAGTGAGTGATGATTTCTGGAATTCTTGACAACTGCCTCTTCGGCATCAGGCTCGACCTTCATGGAGACTCTAACCATCTGTAGCTCAAGAATATTGTGCCAATGCGCTTCACGAATATTCCTCAAAGATCATGTTCCTGGCAAACCCAGCTAAGAATAGATCCAGATCGCAGTTATCTATTGTCTGCAGCTGCAAATTGGAGCGCCTTTGCAACCCAAATTGATGTCTTTCGATTTGATTTCATTTCTCTCCTGCGGATGTAGCACAGAAACCAGCTATTCCAGAAGCGTCAAACATAATGACAAACAGGCGTTGCTGTAGACTTCACCCTTCTTTCGTGGCAAGAGCCTGCAGATGACTCCTTGCCATAGCTGTAAGATCAACCACATCAGGTTTCATCCATTTCTCTGCAATGTTAATGCTATTTCTAACTCTATCAGCGTTATTGACGCCTAATGGATTCTACATCTTGCAATGCACAGATCCGAGGAAGGATTCTCATTGTATTGTTGAGTCGCTGCAGTGCAATCAGCTTGCCATAATGGAACGATTTAAGTTCGTTAAACGGATACAGATTCCGGCAGATAGTAACTTCGCCTCGGCTCCAGCTTTCATGCCAGTCTCACAGAAGCCAAGTATCCGGGATGCAAGGGACATTGGGGTGAAGAAGAATCTGACGTAGTCAGAATAGAAGGAGCCCCCTGAGAGAGACTCTATGCCCCTTAGACCTACTTGACAATAATCTCTCAGAGATGCGGTATCCCATCATCAGGCCGATGCCAGATTTGCCTCGATGCGACGGACACGCTATGACTACATGTCCATTAAGCCGAATCTCGCCGAATACAGATGATCCGGCTTCTTCCTCCCAAAATATACCCCTATCCATTCCTTTCTCACCGCTAAGGCGTGTGGAATTCCTTGCGACCGTCTTGCGAAACATCTTTAGCAATTCCACCATTTTATACTCTCTTCATATTGCTTTACATCTTCCTCTTCTGCCGGCTTCCTAAATATGAAAAGGTGTTCGTAATAAAGCAGGTAGAAATCCATATAGTATTTTTTATTTTTGCCTATGTTTACCCAGCATTCATCTGCTACTTTTGTTAGTCCTCCCCACTTTTCCCTTGTTGTTTTGGTCTTCCATTGATATTTTATCACATCTTCTCTGAGGATAAAACCTGCTTCAAGGAAGGCCTGCATTGTTCTGAAGGCGATTGGAACATGGTGTCTTCTCCTTCTGGTATCTCCCACAAGTATTGCGCAGAACCTTCCCGGTTTTAATACTCTATAGCTTTCTTTCGCTACTTCTCTCATTCCATTTATGTATTCATCAACACTACGCATTGTTGATAGGTCTCCAGGTATCCTCTCCTTTTTGTTGTAACGTATGATGCTTGCATATGGAGGGTGTGTAGCTATGAGGTCAATAGACTCATCCTCAATTAAACTGAGGTTTCTTGCATCTCCAACGTAAGTTTTTACTTTAGGCTTAGAGAAATTAGGGTCAAGCGGGTTGTATTCAAAGTTTAGCCTGTCAAGTGTGAGCATAATGGCATTGATGCTTATGTCGACTCCGATGGCATTTCTGCCAAGAAGCCTGCATTCGATTAGGGTTGTTCCTGAACCGCACATTTGGTCCAAAACTGTCTCACCAGGCTTTGAGTATCTGAGTATTATGTTTCTTGCCATTTGAGGTGGCCAATTTCCCCTGAAATTTCCTTGATGCGTCGCCCATGTTCCTCTTTCAGGAAAAGACCAAACATTTGTGGTTTCAAGCTCGAAATTTTCTGGTTGAAACTGCTTGATTTTTTTAGTTTTTCCTATCTTAATCTTTACATTTTCTATTGTTACTTCATCATGAGTTTTTACGAATTCTTCGTAGTCTTTGTAGGTTATTTCTTTCATGCTCATGTATTTTTCAGACATTCTTAACCCCTTCACTGTTTTTTCGTATCCAATCACGAATCGCTTCTTCAACGGCCTTTTTTAAAAATCCTTTTCTGGCTTCAAATTTTTCCACAGCCAATCTTCTCAATTCCCTTTCAAGGCTATCATCTATCTCAAGATTTATTTTTCCCATATTAATCAACTATAGATATCTTCCTTTCCACATTTAAAGTCTTCTTGGTAATATTTAAACAAAAAGATAACGATTCTTCATGGAAAAGCAATGAACATGCCTGACGCGTCCAAAATCTTACGAACTCTGCAACCTCATCAAGGCGTGGAAATGTACAGAGGCGCAGGAGGAACCATCGTTTCGGTAACTCGCACAAACAAAATTTGCCTACATGACTTTGCTGTCGGTCTAAAGATTCCTGGTAGAGATGAATTTTATCCTACCCATATTCGCTTATTATTTGACTTGTACCTAAAGCGTCTTTCTAGCGACAAGAATTATAATCAATTTTTTTGTAAACTTGAAAAAGTCTATGACGAAAAGGATCAAGAGCTTTTGGCTCCTGACATCTTGAAGCTAAGTTTTCCGATGAAATTAGATGACCCTGATATTAACCTGTATTATGCACAACTCTTAATGATTGAACAGGACTTTAATTACGGACCACAAGGTGTAAGAAGTCAAGGTTGGGTCCTCCTAGGGAGTTTTTAATGCGCTTCATTAGATGGGTTGCCTATGGAGACGAAGAGATAGACAAAATAATTTTCTGTGCCGTTCGTAATAAGCCTCCACCTACAAAATATGCCAAACGACTCATTTAAGTTTGTGTATGCATCTATCAACACCATCTATTAAGCCAGCTTTTGTTAGTTCTATAACTTCGCTTCTTATGGTATTATAATTTATATTCGTTGAAGCTTTAATCTCCTTAAGCGAGATTCTTTTTGCCTTTTTAATTATTTCAAAAATTTCTCTTCTCTTTTCTCCAAGAATCTCTTTGTTCATAAACATCCTCATTTCATCTTTTCCCTTGCTCGATATAATATTTCCCTTCATCAGCCTACTTTTCTGGCTTTGCCTTTTGGAATACAACCCAACTAATGACGGTTTAAAGGGTATGTTTCCTTTATAACAAAGCTTTAAAAAGCAAAAATTTAGTTTTAATTAGGTCATCATTATGGTTAACTATGAGAAGCTTAATTTTGAGAGCGCAGATGATTTTTTCAATTATTTTTTTCAGACATTACTCGAAACCAACTGGGCATATGATTATTTTGTAGATTGGAAAAAAGTTAAAGATAATGTGAGAAGATATGTAAAGGAAATCTCTTTGTTGAACGCCCTAACTAAAGTAGACGCTAAAGACAGAGAAACAGAATTAAGAGATATATTCATAAAATATCCCGAAACGATTAAGGTTATACCTCTAATAATCGCAATAAGGGAAGAAAGTATACCAATTTTAGAAGTTGGTGAGAAGGCGATGTACAAAGTTTTTGATTTTTCTCTACGTAGTTTAAATGAACGTGAAGCAAGTGACCTAGTAGGATTTTGCAAAAACGTCGGATTGATGGGGCTTTTCTCAGAAATTAACGACTTGTACGCATATTTGCTGGGCGTAGAAGTAGGATTAGATTCGAATGCGAGGAAAAATAGGAGTGGTGAAATATTTCAAAATCTTGTTCGATTGTTACTTGAAAGAAAACTAGGAGAAATGCAAGATGTCAAAATAAAGAGCGAGGATCCCAATGTTAAAACAATGAGAAACAAAAAAGCTGACTTCGTCATTTACAAAAAGGGCAATCCGAGAGTAGTCATCGAATGTAATTTTTACAGCGGAACAGGAAGCAAGCCTATAGAAACAGCAAATGCTTACATAGACTTTCAGAGAAAGATACGCGAAAAGGAGCTCCATTTCATTTGGATAACAGATGGGCGAGGATGGAATGGAATGAAAAAGACGATAATTCAATCTTCAAAAGAAATTGATTTTCTAATGAATTATACCATTGCAAGCGAGAAACTCGTGCAGTTGTTACCAGCTCTTCTATGAAATTTACAATTCCGGCAGATAATAACCCTCGCCTCAACTCCAGCTTTCATGCCAGTTTAGCAGTAGCCCTAATGCATTAAACTTTTAAACATCCAACAATAGAATAATGACTTGTTTGACCTTTCTTGTGCTTTTCCATAGCATGGGCGACGTCGACCAGATGGTAAAACAGCTGCAGGAGGCATATATAGAAAGTTACAGTGAAAACCCAAGCATCGAACAGGCAAGCGCCTGGAAGGGAGAATAAGAAAGAAGACGGATTAACCATGGAAAAGATTCGGTAGGATGTGTAGAGGCAGAACAGATTGACACGTATTTCCATCTCAGACACCTTGGCCATAGAGCTCGTAATGCTTCTCACCAAGGACTTCCTTCCACGCAGAAAAAGACAGTTCAAAGTACCTCACACATACTCTTCGTCTTCAATGAGGCAGAGGAATTTGTGCGAGACCTCAGCTAAGCATCTAGAATAGATAAGATTAGCTCGAAGGAGGTTGAGACCCTGCTCAGGCAGGGCAGGAAGTAAGGGCTCGGAGGCTTTACAGCAACACAGCGAGTAGCTTACCTCAACACAAACGCCCTTCAACAATTACTCACATACTTTGTCAGAGCGCTTCCTCGACCACATGTTCGCAGCCTTGTGAGTAATACCTTCACCATTAAGCAGTGCACCCTCAAAAAGACACTCGAAATCGCGGCTGGGAGTGTTTTCTGTCAGCTACATGGCTACAGGTATCGAGAATTTTACTATCTTCATTCTAACCAATAACGCTGGACTCGAGGTGGAATCAGTTCTTAGATGACCCTATACTGGATTAAAAACAACAGAAATAAAGGTTTATCCGGATTTGATTATGTTCATAAATATGACAGGCCTTAGGTAAGAGCATGGAAGGCGGTTTGTCAGCTTTATCCGCCGAATTGGTTCGAAAGTACGCCGACCATCCAGAGGTTCTGGATGCTCTCCTGCAATGGGCAGAGAACCCAACCTACATGAGTGCAGGGTACGGGATTGAGGCGAACTACTACTACATTGAATCCAACCTGGCTGCTAGATACGGCCAAGAAACAGCTAAGGGTGTAATCAACATCCTGAAGCGAGAGTCAGAGCCCTTGATCGTTAAGTCTCAGAACAATATCTACCAAGCACGCAACAGTATAATAGAGGCGCTGGAAGGTTCTCGAATTCTTGATGAACACTTCCAAAAGTCCCTTACAAAGTTGGCAGAACCGGAGAAGCTAGTCTTAGCCACGATATCAACCTTGAACCTTAGTCAGGAGTCTCTTTACTATGCTGAGCATGGTTCTTTCGCCGAGACTGACTTTGGCAAGAAGCTCGTTGCGTACGTTAATGCGATAGGTATAGAAATGCCGCCTGGTTCCTTGGAGCCCCTCCTGGTCAAGTCCGGCCTAGTTAACAAACTTCTTTGGATCAGCAAAAACAAAAATCGCTATATAAAACTCGTGGTCCCTCCTTATGTAACAAGAATCACTGAGGAGATCTCAAGACTTACCCCGCCTGCTCCAACTTATCCTCTCTCTGAGGTGATCTCAAACCTCCGCTCCCAGCAGGCATATGCCGAATTGTGCGTGCTGGATGAGATCGTTCAGGCGGGAGGAGCCTTACGCGAGCGTTATGATCAGCGTGCTCTACCAGCTTGGAAGGGGATAGTCGGAAAACACGAAGGCTGGATCGCCGTTGCACCGCACCTGTTGCAGACTCTTGATGGAGAAATCCGCAAGATAAAGACGGAGCTCGTGGAGAGTGTAGGTCACGGCCTAGATAGGATCATGGAGACGCTCAGGTCAAAATACTGGCCAAATGCGGAATTCACAAAGATAAGAACTGAAACAGATGCTTACTGGAGGGTGGAGTTTGGCGTCGGCCGACCAGTTGTGGCAGTAACAGTGGCGCCATGGCTTACACCCAGCTTGGCTAGACTGTCAGGAGGACCCAACCAGCAGCTTGTCGTTTTTCTCACGAACCAATCCTTCCCTAGAGCGGAGCTCATACTCCAGATATGCAAAATCTCTCAGGGAATTACCCTTGTCGGTGTCGCTGATGATAAGTTACTAGTCAAAAAGTACCCGAATGTTGATCCGTTCATTGATGAAATAGTAAACGCTTTTCGAGGGATTGGATACCAAATCTCTGAGCAGACCCAAATTCCAGGAAAAGTCTCTGCCGAGCAACCAGAGGTAGCAGTTGAAAAACACGTTGCACAGGAAGAAATTACGAGTAAAGCCGAAGAACTACAGGGGCAACCCATAGCCAAAGAGGAACTGATCATCGGAACAAGCAAGCCACCTCGACAATGGGGGATCCTTGGAATGACTCCGGAAGGAAAAATTGTCAAATTCGATCTTAATGCTCCTCACATAATCTTTGTTTGCGGTAAAATGGGCTCAGGCAAGGGATACCAGATAGGGGTTTTATGTGAGATGTTGATAAGTAAGTCTATCGAAGGAATTTCCAGTGTAAGCAAGCCAGCGACTGTCATCGTACTCTATAATCCAGATGAAGACAACAAATCAGAGTTCTGGAGCATCAGGCATCCTAACGATGTAAGCAGCGAGGTAGAGGAACTAAACCAGTATGGAGTCAAACCGTTGAAGATTATTGACGATAGCAAATTCCGTGTGTTCGTAGACCCATCTGTATTCGAAAAAGCCGTAGAGCATTTTATAGAAGACTATGATACGCAGAATGTTTTTCCTATATATGTAGACCCATCCTCACTGACCGGAAAAGAGTGGGCCATAGTGTTGTCGGCAGAAGGAAGGACAGATCAACAGTACATCAAGGTACTTTTCTCAATAATCGAAAACAGGCCGTCCGAGCAATTGAACATTGATACTATCAAGTCGGATGTGAACAAAAACGAGAAGCTAGATGATCGTCAAAAGAAACTGGCGATGCTGCGATTGGATATGCTCCAGAACTACCTCAAGGTCAAACCCGGATACAAAGATTTCCAGGACAATCTCGCTATTGGCGGTGTAAACATATTTGACTTTAGGAATACGATACGAACGCCGGATGATATCTTTTCTGTCATGACATTAATATTGGGCATACTGCAAACCAGGAAAGGTCTGGAGGACGAGACCTTCGTATTTGTAATTAACGAAGCTCATCGTTACTTCAGGCGCGCGGTCGCTGACAACTTTGTCGAGGGTATTGAGTATCTCATTCGAAGGAAAAGGCATGGAGGAAACTGGCTTATACTCGACACACACTTGCCAGACGACGTGGATGAGAAGGTGATAAAGCTGGCAGATATCAAAATGGTAAACTACCTTGATAAAACAGAGAACAGTAGGATACTCAAGGATGCCTTCGGAGGCATATCGGATCAGTTCTCGAAACTAAGTCCAGGACAGACGTGGGTCTTGGCAGACGAGTCCTCACAGGGCAGGTCTGAGCCTATACTCGTCGACGTAAGACCACGCTTGACTAAACATGGGGCTCCAACCAGGACAGCGATAGAACAGTAGCTGAGGAATGTCTTCAAAAAATTTTGAGAATGCCCCTCTGCCTGAAAGTCCCAAATATATTATTGCGAGAGTCTTGGCAACTGGCATCATATGAATGCTAGATTAAAAACTGCTGAAAAACTTGGTTTCTTTTTCTTTGAAACTCAGAGTTTGTTTGATGTAGATGTGGGAGGGGCCTATTTGGCATACTTCATTGAGTGTTATGGCATTCCCATTTTGTGTTGATTTAGACATTTCAATGAAGCAGTCAGAAATGCTAAAGAGCTGCTTAAAAGACAAAGTTATGTTGACTTTGTAGTTGCCAATGCTTAAAACCCCTAGGCCTGCATGCTACCTCCTGCTGGCTCCTAGATAGTACTTTCATGCAGCAACCGCTCAGCCAGCTGCAGGGCTTACAGCCTGCTGTTCAGCGATGTGCTTATCTCCTCAAAAATACCAATTCAGATTCCTGCCATTCTTCGGCATATCAACATGTTCAAAGGCACCCCCGAGTGAGGATGTCTGACATGCAAGCTATTAGCAGTTGAGCAGGGAATTAGCTGTTGTGTGGTCAATGCCAGCTGTGTCCCAATAGGATAGCAAGCCCCTTGATGACCTCTAGTCTGCCACTCATCACGCATGCGTTGACTATATAATGAAGAATGAATGGATGGCTAGAGCAGATAAGGTAAGGCATATGGGATTCCTGCTCCTGATTTACAGTCATTCATTCTGCTTTTGCCGCAGGACACTGCACTATGATTGTGAATATATCAGAACCATCAGATGCCTTGATCAGCCTCTTTGCAAGCGTAATCTCCTTTTCCTTCCATGCATCTGTTTCCTTACCCAGTATGCTTGAAAGGATGCTTGCATTAGTCCTGTTTACAATGAAGTGTTTTTTGACACCATCCAAAACTAAGACGAGCTTTACAGTTGTTTGACCATTCTGAAAGAACTCTCTCATATACACATCTACTATCTTATACTTTACAATTTTTGGAGGTAAATCTGAAGCCTTGAGATATTCAGACTGCCCGTAGATTTCATCTACATTCACCATGACTGCACATGTGCAAACAGTTTAAAAGGACATTCAGTTCTGCAGTCTCATTCTTCAAATTCCAAAATTTTTTGCTTTGCTGGCTTGTGCTCCAACTCTTTTGTTGTATTCCTGTAATTATCAGCGTGCTTGACAGGATCCAGACCAAAGATCTTGAAATGACTGATCATCGTGCTAATGTCTTTGTATGGCCCGCAGCCATCTATTGCGCATTCCAAGCCAAATTCTGTCCTCCTGATAAAAGGAGCAATTTTGTCCTTGATCATGCAGTCTTATCGCAATTTCAGCATAAAAGTGCCGTTTGCAGCTAGCCTCAGGCAACCAATAAGGCTCTGTGACATGGCAGTGGTATGACCTAACGGAGCTGATTGTGTTTAGGTAATCACTTCCAGACAGTAATTCAACACACGGAGGGTCTTCGTGCCTTTTACCACTCCCCATCGAGGCATCCGGACTAGGTGTATCAAGGTCAAGCGCCTCCCCTTTGTGCGAAGCGATGCAGGGACTAAATGCAAAATACCGTTGACCTGCCTGAAACTATAATGCAATGACGCTCAGCTAAAAATCTTTATTTCGGAGTCTTGAGGAACCTTTTGAAGGAGTCTAGGAAGAGGAAATGAGCTTGCCTTATCTGACAATCAAAAGAACCGCCTTAACGATTGGAAGTCTAAACTCAAGCCCGAAGATCAGAACTGGTACTCAGGCGTTAAGAAGGCTATTTCGGAATTCAACTCTATACTTTCCGAGGAGCGTTTCAGGAGTGGCGTTCCTCTACGTCCTGACGAGTTCGACCATCTTTTCAAGCTTATGAAACGGTTATCAAGCAACAGGGCCCTTAGCAGGTCCCTCTACGAGGAAAATGGTCTCCAGAAGCTGTATGAAAGTCTGGGAGATCTGTTCTTCAGCAAGGACCCTATCGACAAGAGAATTGACCGCTTTATGAATCTGAGGGGGATCAAGGTAGTCACCATGTCGCACTTCCTTTGCTTCTTCGACCCGCAGAAGTACCCATATGTCGCAACGGAAACCTTCAACATGCTCGAATTAGATGAAAACCAAGAACGTGCTGCCCGCAGTCAAGCTCTCCATGAGCACAGCATTTCGGGTTCTGAAAATTACCACAGCTCAACGATTGAGTACCTGACCAGGTGGGTTGTCTTTCGTGCTGTCAAGGACTACTTAGGACTCGAAAGCTATCCACTGCTTAATATAATTCTCTGGAAGGCATTTGTTTATGAGGGAGAACCCGAGGGTCAAAAGCCACGTTCAAAAAGGGAGAATTTGCTCTACCGGCCGATAGCTGATGCCTTGATAGCCCAAGGTAAAGGGTACTTCTGGGTCAAGGTCACTGCAAACCTGAACAGAGAAGGACAGTGGTCCCGGCCTGATATCACAAAGGTCGAGGTTGACTTGTTCGACTATCTTCCAGAGAAATACGTTCAGGTCACGTCATATGAAGTGAAGAGCAAGGATGCATACGACATATCCAGCGTGTACGAAGCAGTTGCCCATCAGAGGTTTGCTCACCAGACATACTTGGTCCTGGAGGTTGATGATGAAGACGATGAAATAGATGAGGAAGTCCGTGATGAAGCTGTAAGACTCGGGGTCGGGATCATGAAGGCTTACAGCAAAGGTGAGGACAAAAAGATTGAATTGGTAAAGGTGGAAGATCCCCAGATGAAACATCCTTCCCCGGAGGAGCTCGACGACTTCATCGATGCCTTTTTCGGTGACGACGAGGAAGCAAGGAAGTACAAGCACGTAATCGGTAAGTAGTTGAAAAATTCTAGCCTAGAGACGACACTTTATGTAGTGACATGGGTTTACCCTCGTTTCTGGATATATACAAAGGGGAAATCTCCGTGAAGTCTGAACTGCAGTATACTACATGCTGCAGCTGTTTGTGCAAGGTGCCTGTACTGCAAGCCTAGGCAACGTTGACTCGCAGCAGGCATGAGGCCCAAAGTTATTCTATGATGCGTGAGTCAATCAAACACATCCTTCTCAAAACAAAAATGAAGGGAGGACGTGAAGGGCGGAGAAAACCCTTCTACCTTGGCCATGCTTCTGAAACTGCTGGTGGTGCATAGTATATGCATATCTTTGCAATTTCATCAGCCTTGAATGGTGCTGTGTTCTTACCATCTTCAGTAGTTGGAAATTGCGCCACTATCTGCTGCTCATCTCTGAAAACAAGGCATGTGGCCATGTGCGCACATTTGAAGCATGTAGCATTGTTAAGTATGTATTTTCTTTCTTGGCTATCAAGCTTGCTCATCCTATCACCTTAATTCCACGAAGGATGCATTGGTATGGAATTTTTCCTTGATTCTTTCTGCTATCCTCTTTCTATGACTTTCCAGGATTGCTTTGTATTCTTCCATGTTCATCTTACTGTCGTGAAGTATGTCAAAGGCTTCCCAGCTCTCTCTGAGCGAGTCTTTGTATAAACAGAATATCCAGAAGGATGCATGTTGCTTTCCGTCTGCGCTACTTATGAATGTCTTCTTCCTGACAATCTTCCATCTGAAATCGTCTGGAGATGGGAATTCTCTTAGATAACCTGGTATTATCCTGTTCATCTCTTCAGCCGTAAAGACGTTGTCTTGGAATATTTCACTCAATTCCACCACTCTGCCTGAATAGTGTATTTATCCACGGCTCTGACGGTTACAAGAATGATTACAGAAATGACGAGATATGTTACCACGTCCTTCTGCATGATAGCAAGAACCAGAAAAAGAAGTGAAGCGAAGGCTGAAACTGCAAATGCAAAATTGACAAGCAATGAAGGTTTCATTTTTCACACCACCCTGACTGTAAACATATTGTCTTGAAATATTTCGCTCAATTCTATCACTCCTCTTTCAGCATCTCTCTGAGTTCTTTGGCTATCATTCTTCTATGATTTTTTGGATCTCGTTGTATGCTTCCATATTGAGAGCATTGTCAAGCCGTATGCCATAGAGCCCCCATTTATCTTCTACGAATCCTTTGTAGCAGCTGTATATACCATAAGTTGTGTGCTGCTTCCCATCTCTCTTGCTTATGTATGTATTCATCTTGACAATCTTCCATTTGTAGCGATTTGCTGCTGGATTGTTGTCCAGATAGTTTGGCAGTATTCTGTTCAGCTCTTCAGCTGTGAACTCGTCCTTCTGAAATATGTCGCTCATACCGTTCTCATCACCTCTATTGCGTCATCCATAGTCCTAACACCACTCTGCACCTCTGTCCACAGCTGAACAGCTCTGTTGAGTCTTGCTCTGAACCACTCTCTGTGTCTTGCTTCAAGCTTTGTATGTGTCAATGGGTCTGTGATGCGGTTGAATGCATCCCACACTGTCATGCTCTGAAAGCCTGCCACAGCTCTTGTCTTCTTTACGAAGTCGATGAAGGGTAAGTATTTCTTTGGCAGTGATACAGCAAGTATGTTTGCAAGCTGCATGTTCATCTGGATTGTTGTCCATCTCTTGTATGTCTCCATCTGCTCTTCTAATGCAAGAAGCAATGGTTCCATCATTGTCTCTGCCTGTTCTATTATGCTTTCTACCTTGCTTGACTTCATCAGTGAGAATCTGTCACCATGCTCTGGCACAGTCATCCCATTTGAGCATACTAACCTCAGTGTGTATCCTTCTATTGCAAAGCCAACTGACCCATCTTCAGAGTTCTTTATCTGGAACCCCATTGCAACCATATCCCCAACTCTGACTTCTTTTGCCCTATCCCTGCTTACATAGCTCGCATACACTGAAAGACCATTCTTGCCGTATTCAACTCTGTCTTGCTTGAAACCGTGCTTCTCAGCTATTGCATCACCAACTCGGAGTGCTATCTCATTTGGAATTACTTTGAAGGATAATCCCTTTACAATTGTCATGCGCTCCTTTCTTTGCTTGTAGGGTTCAAGCTCCACAAGCTGATACTTCTTTGGTGTAAGCCCATCTCTGTAGAACGATCCTATAACTGTGCGGATTCCGTAGTTGATCCACGTGGCATCTACATGCTCTGCTACGAACCCCGTGGTCTCCCTGCCCACGGTTGCTACTTTACTCTCGGGGTTGCGAAGCCCCGTCTCTGCTACTGCAGAGAATCCTCCCATCTTTATCCCAGGTTCATGTTGTATGTCGTTCATGGCAGATATTCATGTTGAATACAGTTTAAAAGGAAGGGCTGGTGCAGACAATTTTAGAGGTGGATTGCAATCAATCGAAACTGATAAAAATGCACGTCGGACATCGTGGTTCTATTTCCTCAAATATACCAGACAGAGCACTCTGGAGCCCGAAGAGCACTTTTTAAATCTCTTTTACAAATAAAAAGTGTGCTCGGAGAAAGAAAAAGAAGGAGAAGGAGATAAAGATGATGATGATGACGAAGAGGAGAGGCATGTCTGAAACTACTGCTGTAGCAGTAGGGATACTTCTTATCGTCATGATAATCATCGCTGGTGAATATGTCTACTACAACTTCTTTCAAAGCTCTAGCAGTTCAGGTAGCAATAACAACAACATACCAGTAGGAATAATTGTAACAAGCAAAAATGCTACACTGGAAAATTCGATAGTTGAAATTGAACTGGATCGTACTTATGCAGTATCATACCTACAGCAGAACCCCTTAATTTTACAGCCGAACACATTGTACAAATTTAATGTCACAATCTACGCGGTTAATTCTAACCTGCAACCGATAAATGTATCGCTACCTGTGATGCTTGGTTTATCGACCGATGAATATATCAATGGTGTTTCAAATCCCTATGGAATGAAAGCCAATATTACACC
>JARVJU010000026.1 GCA_029775965.1 Nitrososphaeria archaeon
TTCTCCAATATAAGGCAAAAATGAGAGGTATTCCACTTGCCTACGTTGAGCCGAGAAACACATCGCAAGAGTGCTCTCCGTGTGGAAGCGTAGGGACAAGGGAAGGAAAAAAATTCGTGTGCGAATCGAATGAATGCAAACACGTTGACCATGCTGACGCAAACGCTGGATTCAACATAGCGTTGCGTCCTCCTTTAGTGGAGAGCATAGGTCGATTGCACGCAGACAGAGATGTGTGCAAGGGGAGCACTGATACCCCCAAAGGCGCAACTCTATGAATCCTAGAGACGCCAGAACCCCACACACTTCAGCGGTGGGAGTATGTCAGCAAAGAGTCTGTTGTTCTGCTGAAGACAATTACCTCTATGCGACATAACAGCTGACTGACCGTAAACATGATCCTTATCCATGTACCAAGTGCATCAACACACTCAAAGGAGCAGGGAGTCCATGCATCTTTTATGTCAGTGTGATAAGATAATGTTCATACTGATGCACATACAGGATATGCATGAGGGATGATTTTTTACGATTTGTGTAGCCAAGTAACTTAAGAAAAGTATGAAAGTCTACAATTTGAATTATAAAGATTCACACTGTTCAGCTATCGAATAAAAACTTCAAGTAGACGACCCGAAAGAAGCAGCTATCTCTCGAAGTGTTGGATAGAAGTGATTACGGAATTAACCATCATAAAATGCTTGGGATTGCCAGGAAGTCTTTTGAATGCAGGAGCATCAGCCATGCATTACCAAAGGTCAAGTTGCTCTCCGTTTATGTTTATCTCTTGCTGTACATTCCTTTAACGATGCCAAAGAAGAGAAAAACGGGCTCTCCTAGCCTGGCCACTATCAGGCCGTCTTCAGTCATACTGTACCTGACTGCTGGCGGTCTGAGTGAAATTACTTCTCTCTTAATCAACCCCAGTTCTTCGAGCGCCTTTAATCTTGACGAAAGAACCTTAGGACTCGCCTCTTTCAAAATTCCCATTATTTCGTTAAATCTGGGAGAGCCCATGTTGTAAATCACAGTAAGCACTTCAATCGTCCATTTACTGAATAATGTCCTGGCAATTTTTAGGTTTACAATTGCCCTCTCAGGCAAAGGAAGCTGCATGTAATTGTCCAGGTTTCTGTACAAATACGAAGAAAATTTTGATGTTCTCTCAGACAGGTCAAGAAAGGCAGAATGATAGTCCGAACTGATTTGATTGCTGGCTTCGTGAACTTTATCCCCGTGCGTTCCTTCCTTATTGTTATGATAGGCATCTCGGCCGTCGTTGGCACGTTCTGTTTCTGCCATAGTGCCAGTTACCATTTTAATATCTATTTAACATTTGGTAACATTCTTCCCCAATGCTCAAGAACATTTCCATTGAGAAACTTCATGATTTATAAATCCATTACATCCATCCTTCATCAATGACTCAAATATCTCGATACAAAATGCTTCTTTTTTCTTTATTAATCGCTTCTCTAATGGCTACTGCTTTTACTTTTACACCATATTCAGCTCGGTTAAGCGGTGCCAGTTTCATTAACGGAGTGTTACCTCCTCCTCCACCAGGCTCGACATCTAATTACAATCAGGCAGCAGAACCTCAAATTACTTCAGATAATTTCGGTAACTTTTACATAACTTCAGAAAACGGTCTGGGTGCAGGGACTGATGCATGGAAATCCACCAACGGCGGGTCTTCTTACTTCTCCCTGCCTCAACCAAATGCTGTATCGAGCGCACAGGCAAGTCAGACAACAGGAGTAGCACCCGGTGGAGGAGATACTGCGGTAGCAACGGCTTCAGTCTTGAACGGAAATTTTGCTAACAGTCAATACAACATCTATGTTGCCAGCCTGACACTAGGAAGTGTAACTGTCAGTGTGTCAGAAGATGGGGGCATGACATGGCAATCGAATGTACTTTCTGCTAATGTACCAGTAGATGACAGGGAATGGATAGCTGCATTTGGCTCCAATATTTACTACCTTTCTTATCATAACATAGCTACAGGTTTTCAGATAATTGTCAACGAAGGGTCTGTGGTCAACGGCATACCAACAACTGTTCAGACTTACCAAGCAATAAATCCGGCTCAAACAAGCATCTATCTTGGTACTGTAGCTGATAACGAGCTTGGAAATATAGTTGTCGACCAGAACACGGGTATAGTATACCAGATATTCGTTGGCTGCCCTCCAAGTGCAACTGAAATAGTTACATGTTCAAACTTCAATACAGTCTATGTTGCAGTAGGTCTTCCGACAGGGCTGAACGCAGCTGGAGAGCCTATACTTAACTTTACAGATTATGTAGTCTACCAGAGCCAGAACACTTCTGCCAGTTTTGACAACAACTTTCCCGTCGTTGCAGTTGACAGGTCTGGGAATGTGTATGCTGCATGGTCGGATGGCTATGGTATCTACTTATCTTACTCCAGAGATTTTGGAAGGACATGGACCGGCCCCTTCAAGATCAACTCAGGCAATGCAGTAACAGCGATCTATCCTTGGATTGTAGCTGGAGGATCAGGCCAAGTGGATGCAGCCTACTACGCAACACCTGCATCTGCAAACTTTCAGACCTGCCAGAATGGTACTCCTGGCCAATACGATTGTCAGAACGAGCCTTGGTACGTCTACTTTGCTCAAAATTTGAACGTCTTTGGTAGTCCAACATCATGGTCTCAAACTCAGGTGTCTGGCGTGGTTCATTACGGAGGTGTGTGCCAGGGAGGGGTTACATGCAGCTCTGTCGGGAATGACAACAGAGACCTGTACGACGACTTCGGTATAGCGATAAGCCCGATTACGGGTCTTGCATCGATAGCATACTCAGATGACCAATACTCCGATATTATAGGTACTTCCGATTCTGGCTTATGCTCTTTATCTGGGTCCAACTCTGTTTCATGCGACCATACAGACTTTGCGACTCAGGTTTCAGGGCAAGGTATTCTGCTTAAGCATAAGGGTTTTGAAATAGATAGGAAGACTTTACAAGAGGAATCTGGCGGAGCTGTCCTTGACGTCTCTTTAATGAATACTGCAAACGTATCAATCAGCTCTGTAACAGTAGCGGTGAATGGTATTCAAATCGGCTTTGCATGGAACAGTCAATTCCCGTTACAACCTAATGCAACAACATCAGGATCGTACAACCTGCAACTTATCCCAACTGGCTCGCTGCAGTTAGCAATAGGCAATATCTACCAGGTCAGCTTAACTGCATATTATACTGATGGTACAAATCTCACCCAGACAACAAACGTCATACTTACTGGACTCTGAAGACAAATTATTTTTCTTTATCTTTCTTTGTTTATTACTTTCATCAATTACCTGTCTACTGCATTCATCTACTATTCAAGTCGGAGGATTGCAGCTTGAAAAGTTAAACTGTAAAGTATGGCGGGTAAAGCAATTTCGTACAGTCAGCAATCTCAACATTTGGCTCCCTGTTGCCAAATATCAAAGCTCTTTTGGAACTGTATGAGTCCAAAAAGAGATAATTTCTGCCATTGTTAGCTGTGGACCTTTCCCATTGTTTGTGTAATGGAGTTCTGTGTCGGGCTACTGAATTGACATTAGCTTGATATTTAACAACTCCTGTTTCTGCTACTGATTTTGCTTGTTTAACTAATTTGCTGATTCTACTCCTTTGCATAAATCGATTATACGGCATAATCATAAGTGGTTTCGAGGTTCTAGCTATACCAAGGCGATAACCCTTTACATTTCTGTAGAGTTCTTTACCATACTTTGACGGGCCTAATTCTCTATTTGAGGAAGAGGTTGAAGTTGGCTCTGGAGAGTTTCCTGTCAAGTAGGACTCTCGTCATCCTGATTATTTCGTGTACCTTTGACAGATCCCATATCGGTTATCGAAGATTCTCTTTACCTGTGCCTACCCCTTATGCTATAATATAATATGTAAGATGCAAGGAATCTGCTTCGTACGGATGTACTTGATTCAAAATCTCTCGGTTATGAATTCAAATAGTGCATCATACCATCGGTTGTAAAAGGTAAAAAATAAGCGCTCAAGCTGATCGGAAGAAATCATGTCGTATACTTAAGACTCAAGGCAGCACAATTGAAGCGGTGTAATTATTTCCAGCTGCAGTTATGACGGTTACTTGAATTGTTTGGCCCAAAGCAAAGGTCTGTATACTGGATCCCTGTGCACCACTGGTTCCCCCGCCAGAATAGAGGTTGAACACCATACAGAATTGTTGACAGGACTTTACGGATAGTGGCAGTTGAAGAGCACTGCCAGTTCCTGTTAGGGAACAGGATGTTCCTCCTGGGGCTGAGTTACCATAAAATACGGCGCCAGTGTTAGACGTGGAAATCGGTATGCTGTTGACTTGAATCTGAGTTATTGAAGAGTCACTACTCCCTGTATTCTGAACCCCAAGATTGATTGTCCAACATGTACCAGATGCAGGACTACGATAACTAGTTAATTCTACACCTGTCACATACTGGGTATTCACTCCCAGATTCTCATACTTCGAGAAAGATGAAGTGAGCCCGCGGCTATTTTTTGAAGAGGTTGAAAGACTGGCACTATCTACAGCTAGCTGTCAGCATTGAATCCATGTCACTCCTTTGGCACAAGGACCTCAGCCACGCCATCTATCACAATTTTGCCTGACTCGTTTATGCACTTCGTTCTGAGTATCATTCTCCCTCTAGAGGGCTCAAAGGCAGAAACTTCAACAGTTGCGGTGATCTCTTCGTCAAAGTATACAGGGGCAAGAAATTTCAGTTCCTGTCTCAGGTATATTGTTCCTTGCCCAGGCAGTTTTGTGCCTAGCACCGAAGAGATCAGGCTTGCTACCAGTAATCCATGAACTATCCTCTTTCCGAATCTTGTCTTCTTAGCGAACAGTTCATCTAGATGAAGTGGATTTGTATCCCCAGATATCTGTGCGAAGGACTTCACATCCTCTTCGGAGAACCTCTTCTTAATCGAAGCACTCTGTCCTGTAGAATATGTAATTGCCATTTATTGAGCAGTCCACCCTAGGTCTATTGTCCACGTAGACCCTGTAACAGATGAAGTGCTGTCCGAGCATAAGTAAAGAACCAAGTCAGCTATTTCCTCCGGCTCAATAAGCCTCTTTATAGCAGCTTCCTTCAGGATGATATCTTGCAGGACGCTTTCCTTCTTAACATGGTTTGCCTTTGCAAGACCTTCTATCTGCTTGTCTACCAAGGGCGTCCTCACGTAGCTGGGGCAGATGCTGTTTGCAGTGATACCATAGGCTGCACCCTCCAGCGCAGTGCATTTGGTGAGACCGTTGAGACCATGCTTTGCAGCTACGTAGGCAGCCTTGTACGGTGAAGCGATAAGACCGTGTATTGATGAAATGTTTACAATCCTGCCGAACCTTTGCTTTACCATGTATTTCCAGGAATATTTTGTTAGCAAGAATGGTGCTGTAAGCATGAGGTCTAACATCTCCTTCCACTTCGCCTCAGGGAAGTCGCTGATCGGGCTTATATGTTGAAAGCCTGCGTTGTTGACGAGTATGTCTATCCTCTGATAGGTTTCAAAGGTCTCCTCAACAACCCTTTTGCAGTCATCCTGCTTTGTAAGGTCAGCTCTCACGAAGATACCACCTGCCTTCTTTGCCGCTAGAGCTCCACTAACCCCATCTATATCCGCAACCGATACCTTTGCCCCAGCTGACGATAAGGCCATGGTTGTAGCAAACCCTATGCCACTACCCCCACCCGTTACAATTGCGACCCTTCCCTTCACATCGTTTACACCTTTACTTTTTTTTATGCCAGCCATATTCATATCACCTCTACTTTTGATACAAACGTCCCGTTCAAAGTTTCTTCGATAAAGGAATCTATGAGGGAATTCACCTTCTGGTACTCTTCGATGAAAAGTAAGTGGTTCTGCCCGGAGAAAAGAACAAGAGAAGAGTTCGGTATCGCCTTGTAAAGGTAAAGGCTGTTCTGCCAGGGCAGAACTCTATCCTTCATCCCGGCGATTATAAGGGCAGGTTGCTGCATACGCATATCAGATTCGTGTGCATCGAATCCTGCAGAGGACATAGCCTGAAATAACCACTGCTGCCTGTCCTGAGGACTTTTAATCCTCATATCTATTATTCTGTCAAATTCTTCACTTCTGTTCTTTGGAAAGGAGTCAGTAAATGCTAACTTCATCACTCTCTCAATCCTGCTCCTCTCATCTTCACCCTGCTGAGTCTTGACCAATTCATCCCATGTCTCCTTTGGCATAGGCAACGAGTACTTCCCCCCGCAGGAGGTTGAAATAAGCACGATTCCTCTGACCCTGCTTCCATAAATGCTTGCAATGCTTTGTGCTATGAATCCACCCATAGAGACACCGACCAGGAATGCTCCATCTACATTCAATGCTTCAAGGACTGAGACTGCATCCCTTGCAAATTGTTCTACTGTGTATGGAGCAGAAAGTCTGCTGCTCTTCCCCACCCCTCTATTGTCCACCAGTATGCACCTATACCTGCTGGATAGCCCTTCTACTTGTCTGAACCACATCCAGGTCGAATAGCCAAGACCCTCAAGAAAGAGGATTGGGATGCCATCTCCACCTTCCTCGTAGTATATTCTGTTTCCCTCAACCAAGACCTCACCACTCCTCAAACCCTATTTCCCTCCGAGGTAAAGAGACTTCACCCTTTCGTTCGCAATTATCTCACTCGGTGTTCCCTGAAGTGCAATGCAGCCAGATTCAAGCAGGTAAACTCTTTTGGCAATAGATGCTACCTGAGCAACATTCTGCTCTGTCATGAGTATTGGCAGCCCCCTTGAAATCTCTTCTACCTTAAGAAGTAGCCTCCTGACAAGCAAAGGGTACAGACCTGTTGTTGGTTCGTCCATCACCAAAAGTTCAGGCCCAGTTATCAGTGCTCTGCCTATGGCAACCATCTGCTGCTCCCCCCCACTCAACCTTGCTGCTTTTCTGTCCAGCTTGTCTGATAGTTCAGGAAGAACAGATAGCACCTCAGCCAGTCCCTCCCTGAAGCTCTTTTTGCTTCTCCTCTTCCTTGACAGTCTAAAGCCAACCTCCAAGTTGTCCTTGACTGTCATTTGGTCGAACAGCCTCCCCCTCTCAGGAACAAGTGATATACCAAGCATCGATACATTGAATGCTTGTAGCTGATGTATGTCTTTTCCCTTGAATATGATACTACCATAGACAGGCCTGAGCAGTCCTGTAACTGATTTTACCAGGGTGGTTTTGCCTGCTCCGTTAGGTCCAATTACAAGTGTTATTCCTTCCCCACACTCTAGGCTCACATTATTTAGCACAGTCGAACCATAATACCCTGCAGTCAGGTTTTCCACCCTGAGTACAGGTTCAGGTACTGGCTCAGTGTCGAGCTCAGGCTGAGATTCTGTTTTTGTTTTCGTTTCTTGTTCCTGTTCTCTCATCCCTCAGTTCCTCCAATGTAGGCCTCAGCCACAGCTCTGTCGGCCTGAAATTGCTCAGGTGTCCCTTGAAATATCTTCTTTCCCCTATCAAGCGCCACAACCTCATCAACCAAGGAAAAGAGCTCCCAGAGCCTGTGCTCCACAACGATCATGGAAACACCTGATTTCCTGATATCCTTCAGCGTCTTTATCAGGGTTTTTGCTTCATTGCTGCTTAACCCACCAAGTGGCTCATCAAGAAGAACAATTCCAGGGTTGCAAGCCAGTGCCTTTGCAAGCTCCAGCCTCTTCAGGTGCCCGAATGGAAGGGCCTGGGGATATATGTCCCTGTATTCATAAAGCCCTGTCATATGGAGTATGCTTTCTACATCTGCCCTTCCCCTCAGGCCAGAAAACACTTCCAGATTCTCTCTGACTGTAAGAGTTCTGAAGGGTCGAGGTATCTGATTCGTCTTTGTAAGGCCAATTCTTACAAGTTGTTGAGCACTCAGAGCAGTCACATTTCTTCCTGAGATGTAGACCTCTCCCCTGTCTGCTCTTATTATCCCTGCTATTATGTTCAGGAGTGTTGACTTACCTGCACCGTTTGGCCCAACAAGCCCAATGGTATCAGCCTTCATCTCGAAGCTGATACGATCCAGAACCCTGTTTCCTCCCCAGCTCTTCGTAATGTCTTTTACAGATAGGAGCATTGTCATTCGAACTTTATCCTCCGCCTGAGAAAAGTCTGAAGGAACATAGGTTGGGTAATGAGCACCAGGGCTATAGCCAGCGTAGCGAATACGACCAGGGTAGCAGAACCGATGTAGAGGTTCAGGTACTGGGAGAGCACTATAACCAAGTAGCTGGCAGGAACTGAACCCAGTATTCTCTTTACTCCGCCAACTATTGCTATCAGCATAGGAAAGAGTAAAAAGGTAAGTCCGAATGCATCTATTCCGGCAAAAGTAGACACAGAAGAGTATGCGCCGCCCATAGCTGCCATAACACCAGCTGCAATAGAGAATGCGAGCGCCTTGTACCTAAATGTCCTTATTCCCAGATTCAAAGCTGCCTCTTCGTCATCCCTGATGCTTCTCAGCACAAGACCGAAATGAGACCTGTAAAGAGCATAAAGTGTGGCAAGTATAATCAAATCAAATAAAGAAACCAGGACTAGCTCATCAAACGTTGAAGGGGCAAGGCGACCTATATTATAGTAGCCGATGGTTGGCAGACCCAGCACTGTCCAGAAGGAGAGGATAAATGAGGATGCTATGTATGGTAGCAGCAAAGAGAGAAGTGTAAAGAAAGGGCCTCTCAACCTCAGAGTTGGGACAGAGAAAAGAGCACCAGTTGAAATACCTAGAGCCAGGTCAGCAAGAATTGTAAGACCTATAGGAATATGATGGACAAACGAAAGGAAGCCTGTAAGAAATGCTCCAATACCGAAGAAAAATGAGACACCGAAATTTATGTACCCTGTCAGGCCAGATGAGAAATCCCAGGCCATCGCCAGACCCATGTATATTGTTGCAAGGACAAGAGAGAGGGTGAGAAAAGGGGAAGATACAAGCTTACTGAAAAGAAGCATTGCCAGGATTATAACAGCAGAGTAAATTAAGCCGTTCAGTTTCACATACATCAGCCTCCCAGCCCAGACGGTTTGGCTATCAGCACACCTATCATTATCAGGAAACCTACTATATCTGAAAGATTGTAGGGGAGCGAAAGCTGAACAAGCAGTTGAGAAAAAGATAAGATGAAAGCAGCAGGGATAACCCACTTGAACCTGCCAAGCCCTGCCACTATTGAAACAGCAAATGCTGAGACAAATGGGTCGAGCCACATAGTTGGGGTAACAACTGATGAAGGAACTAGCAGAACGCTTGCCAAAGCTATGAGCAAGGTAGAAATTATGAATATTACAATTGCTATCTTCATTGTGTCTATACCGAAGGCCTGTGCAACCTCCGGGTCATTTGCTGCGGCCCTCACCTCCTTTCCGTACCCGCTCTTTTCTATCCAGACCCAGAGGGCTGATATAAGCACAAGCGATATAAGAGATGTAGCTACAAAAGACTCAGGAACTGACACACCAGCCAGCGAGAGGGATGATGAGGGTAATGGTCCTGCTATTGCAAGGCCTGACTGCCCTCCAAAAAAATAGGAATAGACATACTGCAACAAAAGGGCTGAAAGGAACATTGAGATCAGAAATGACATCTGGTCCCTGGCAAATCTCGCATAGAATATGAAGAATGCAAGCCCTATAACAACTGTTGAAAGCAGAGAAAAAACTATGGAAAATCCCAGATTAAGATGTAGCAATGTATTGAAGAGGTAGATCATGTAGGCTGCACTCATGTACAGGGAGCCATAAAGCAGGTTCAGAAGCTTCGAAACCCCAAATACAAGGGTGAACCCGAGAGCAATAAGAGAATAGTTCAGGCCATAAACCAATGTGTAGATGATTAAAGACATAAAAAATTCGTAGTTCAATCCTGGCAGACCAGATTAAGGTAACTTTACTGTAAAGTTTTCTATCTGGCCATTGGGCATCTGCAGGTTAGTGAATGTAAGAGGGGAAAGGCTTGTCCAGACGATGTGAAGCCTTCCATCATTCTGCCACTGCATTGCAACAGCAGGGATTGATGGCACAGGTGTAAGGGTGATATTGAGCGCATGGTCGTTTGTGTACCTGATTATCCCAGCAGGTCCTGAGTAGTCCGTCTGCTCCAGGTATGGTATAACAGCGTTGCTGTCCAAGCTCTGCGCCTTCTCTGTAGCCTGTGCAAGGTTATAGATTGCAGAATATACAAACCCATCCTCGAATATCGGGTTGAATCCGAATTCTTTTGTAAAGTTGTTGTAGAATGGTATTGAAGCAGGAGTTATGTTGACAGGAAGCATGGGACCCCAGCCTATTGTGATTTCGCCATTGCATCCACCCGAAGTAGCATTCCAGTAGCTGTAGGTTGAACCCTCCATTTCGGCAAGAACATCAGCTCCAAGCAGGAGTGGCTTCTTCCCACCTGTTGCTGTATCAGAGGCCCAGTTGAAAGAGTTCCAGTTCTTGACGAACAATGCCGATTCTGTGCCAGCAGCAAGAATAAATATGGCCTGAGTTCCTTTCAGAGCCAGATTTGTGAAAAGAGAATCATAGCTACCTCCAGGCGGAGAAAGAGGGAAGTAGTCTATCGTGGTTATGTTGAAGCCAGCTTGGGTTAAGGGTGTGTAGAGAGGTGAGCTCGATCCCCCATTTCCTATAAATGACTTGGTCCAAGCTGCCTGTTCGCCGAGGACAGCAAGGTTCTTCACCTGAAGAGGAATTAATCCCTCTTCTTGTGCCAGAAGCAGGTATACTGAAAATGGTCCTGTCTGCTGGCTCTGCTGTATAGAATTGACGAAGCCGTTGAATATGTATTTGTTGGCTGAGTAGTTCTGGGAGACGAAGGCTGATATCTCTGGGTCAGCTCCGAAGGTTATGTATATTGTATGGTAGCCTGCAGCTATAGGTAGTTCAGCATCAACAACGTCGCTTCTATAGCCACCAACAAGAAAGTTGACATGGTCTTCTGTTATCAGTGCTGTCACTGCGCTTATTCCGTTGGAGACAGGGATGGAGGGGTCAGCTTCTTGTGTATCGTATGGTATTATCCTGATATAGTAGCTGGTTCCGTTGATAACCACGCCACCGGTGCTGTTTATCTGCTGAGCAGCCATTTCGGCAGAATCAAGCATGTTTATACCTATAGGAGAATTGAGAGGCAGGGGCATACCTATAAGTATCTCCTTTCCTGCATGTTTGGTAAGTGTGCTGAAGTAGTAAGCGCTACCACCAGCAGCTGCAACGATTATAATTATTGCAACAATAGCAACCTGAATCTTGGTTACAGCAGCTCTATAAGGCATGACCTACTTAAAAAGGCCCAAGTATAAAAGCTTTTATACATGAGAAGAGACGATGATACCTGATTCACTTGTCAGTATTCGCACCTGCTTATTGGGTTCACAGAAGGGCTGAGATGAGGGGTGATTCTATTGCAATAATTACGAAGCAGAAAAAGATAACCTACTTGCAGCTTGACAAAAGGGTGCATATGCTTGCTCTAGCGTTCAGGCGAGCGCTTGGGTTGAGAAAGGGAGATAGGGTTGCCTTTCTTGGGTACAACTCACCTGCATATGTGGAAACAATCGCTGCAGCTTCAGCTGATGGCATCATTGCTGTTCCGCTCAGCTACAGGCTGGAAGCTAAGGAGCTGAACTTCCAGATTAAGGATAGTGGTGCAAAGGTTGTATTCACAGACGAGGCTTTTCTACAGTTAGCTGAAAAAGCTTGCAAGGGCGAAAAGAGTGTCAGAATTATACCAAACTCTCAAAAAGCAAACGAGATGAATTATGATGGATTGATTGAATATGGTAAAAAAAGTTTGATGGATTCAACTATTAATTATCTGCCAAAGGTAGAAAATGGAGATGTCCCCTTGTTGATAGTTTACACTTCAGGCACTACTGGAAGACCCAAGGGTGCTGTGATAACAAATTCGAATATGTTCTGGAATGCGATCAACGACATACTCGGACTTGGGATAACTTACAGAGATACAACACTTACACTCCTCCCGATGTTCCATCTGGGAGGGATAAATCTGTTCACCTTTCCTACACTTCTTGCTGGAGGCACTGTTGTTCTACCTGAGAAATTTGATGTACAAACTACGCTTTCAATGATTGAGAAGGAGAAAGTGTCGATTGTATTCGGGGTACCAACAATGTACCAAGCTCTTCTTGAGGATAAGAGATTTCATACCGCAGACCTCACATCTGTTCGCATCTTTTATTCAGGAGGTGCGCCTTTGCCTGTTTCCCTTGCCGAGCAGTACAGAGCTAGAGGTTTGCCTATTGTTCAGGGTATGGGCTTGACTGAGACTTCTCCGACAGCTTTTCTATCTGACATCAGGGATGCTTATACAAGGGTTGGGTCAGTGGGCAAGCCATCTCTTTTCTGCCAGGCAAAGGTTGTGGATGAGGCGGGAAAAAAGCTCGAAGCAAACGAAAGGGGAGAGATTCTTATCTCAGGACCAGACGTCTTCAAGGGTTACTGGAAGAAGGATGAGGAGACAAGGAAGGTTTTGAAGGGAGGCTGGCTTCATACTGGTGATATTGGGTACAGAGATGAAGAAGGCTACTGGTATGTTATTGACAGGAAGAAGGATATGATCAACAGTGGTGGCGAGAAGGTATATCCGAGTGAAGTGGAAGAAGTGCTCAGGATGAATAGCAAGGTGCATGAAGTTGCTGTAATAGGTGTGCCTGATGAGAAGTGGGGAGAGGTTCCCAAGGCTATAGTTATCCCGAAAGAAGGAGAGAAATTAAGCAGGGAAGAGCTATCCAGGTTCTGTGAGGGCAGGTTAGCCAAATTTAAGCGGCCCAAGTATTATGCCTTTGTCAAGGCGATCCCTATAACAGCATCCGGAAAGGTGGTCAAAAAGGAGCTTGCTGCTAGGTACGGCCAACCAAAAGATGAAGAGCAGGCGTGAGATGTTTATGGTTAGAAAAGTCTACATTTCTGACTTTGCTGTATACTTGCCTGAAAAGTATCTGAGCAGCATGGACATCTCGAGACTTACAGGTATACCTGAGAAAGTAATTAAAGAAAAATTTGGGTTGAATGGTAAGCACATCGCATCTTCAGACGAACATACTTCAGACATGGCCCTGAAGGCAGCTAGGAAGATAGTTGACCCTTCAATTGCCAAAAGGCTTGACTTGGTTATATACTTTGGAAGTCAGCATAAGGACTACTATATGTGGCTGGCAGCAACAAGGATACAGCATGAGCTTGGGGCATCGAAGGCTGCTGCATTCGAGCTTTATGCAACAAGCTGTACTCTTCCGTTTGCCCTCAAAGTTGCACATGACATAATCAGCTCCGATGAACAAATAAACACAATACTTCTTGTGGGTGCTTCCGTCGAATCAAGATTGCTGAATTATAGGAATGAAAGGTCCAGGTTCATGATAAATTTCGCTGACGGTGCTGCTGCAGCGCTTGTGCAGGCTGGTTCAGGATGCTGCAGAATAATGCAATCTGCCTTCATAACAGATGGTTCATTTAACGACTATGTGAAGGTCCCTGCAGGTGGTTCTGTCAATCCACCCTCAGAGGAGACCGTGAGGAATGGCTTACATCGTTTTGATGTTACAGACCCCGTTGGACTGAAGAAGAATCTGGACCCTATCACTTCAGACAATTTCAACAGGGTGATAAGGGAATCTCTCAGGAAAAGCGGCTATGATGTCAATGATATATCATTATTGCTACCCCTTCATGTAAAGTATTCTCTGCACAGACAGATACTTTCCAAACTTTCTCTCGAAGAAGAAAGGTCTATCTACCTTCGGGACACAGGACATGTGGCAGCAATGGACGGGCTTATTTCACTTGCACTGGCAAGAGAAAAGGAAATATTGCATAAGGGGGATGTCTTGGTGATAACCAGTGCAGGGACGGGATTTACGTGGGGAGCAACCACACTGGTATGGAGCAATGGATAGGTTGAAGAAGGGATCAGACAGGACAAGGGAGAAAATACTAAGAGCAGCAGAGCAACTTTTTGGACAGAAAGGATTCTACAACACCTCTGTGATGGAGATAGCTCAGAAGGCTGGTGTAGGCTATGGAACCTTCTACCTTTATTTTAAATCAAAAGACGATATATACAAAGAGCTTGTCAGGTATCTCAACCATATGCTCAGGTACACAATTCACAAAGAGATTAGCAGGCTAGAGTCAAGAAAGGAGATGGAAAAGGCTGGGTTTGCTGCATTTTTCAAGTTTGTTCACAGGCATCCTCACCTCTACAGGATAGTTCTTGAAAGTGATGAAGTGAACAAGAGGATCGGGAAATGGTACTACAAGAAGATAGCTGAAAGATATCAACAGGGACTTGAAATGGCTATGAAAAAAGGGGAGATCAGGGAAGGAGACCCAAAGATGATAGCATACTGCCTTATGGGTGTTGCTCACATGATAGGGAACTACTGTGTGTTTTACGAGGAGAGAGAGCCGACAGAAAAGGAGTTTGAAACAGTTATGCAATTCATCCTTTATGGGCTTGTTGGTCACTGAAATTGATGAATGGGATAAAAACACTTAATACAACATGGTGAACTTATCCACATCCAGAGGCTCTTGATACCACTGCTTACCAGCCTAGTAAAGGAAGGTTAACAACGATTTATTGGGCCTATCTATCAGGAGCAGTCCTTGTAAATGCAGACATTGGTGGTTCTCCACTAATTGCCTATCACCTCCAAACGAATGGAATAGAATCACCTGTCTTGATCCCAGTCTTTTATGCTGCAGCAATGGGTTCCCCACCCGACTTGAACAGGCTGGGGAGGATAGAGAAGCTTGTGCTTTTGGGTTTCTCAAGGTTCTGTGTTACGTCGTTGAAGTAGAGGAATTTGGTGATAGAGGCTCCCGACGAAAAGACTGTCGCTTCTTTTCTTCTGAAACAATCTGATATAGTTTCAACGGAGACTCTTTTAGCTATACCCAAAGATGAAGGGAGAAAGCTAGTAGGCTGATTTCTACCTTTGACATAACATCTTAGTTGCCTGAGCTTCTCTAACATACATTAATTTTGAAGCCTGAGCACATAAACTAAACCATTATCATCTGGATTGAATGTCATCTTTCCAATTACTGTAAACACATAGGTCAGCGAACTCTATTGGCGCGTAAGTCTAATAACGCTGCTTAGGGACAGTATCAACGATTATTCTTAATGAAAAAGCTTGAAACTCAGAAAGCAGTTAAGCTTTTGATTGATCGTAGCTCATAACAATCAAAGAATTTGTCCAATTTCTTCTTAACTTCTTGTTTGCTATATTGGCTTCTGAGCAGCAGATAGTTGCGGACAGCTACCCTGCTTAAGTCTGATATTTCATACTGTCTGACCATTCAAGTCTGGAATCTTGTCACCATAAAGAATCTTGCTCTTACCTACCTCGAGCACTCTCAGCCCTAATAGGGGTAACTCTGCATTGTCCTGCATGTTGAAGGGGTTGATAAATGACATAAAAACTGTTATGGATAGCTGCTTATTTACCAGCATGTACAATCTTAACGTATGATGCAGAATGAAGAGGGCCCCTTCTTTGAGGATTTTAAGCCTGGTATGAAATTCAGAAGCGACAAGGGGAGGACTGTAACAGATGCAGATAACATATGGTTCACCCTTTTAACCAACAATACCAACCAGATTCACTTCAACAAGGATTATGCAGAGAGGTACTTTCCAGGGGAACCCTTCAAAGGGAGAATGGTTGTTAACGGCTTCTTCACGCTATCAACTGTGGTTGGCTTACTGGTTGAATTCACAAGCGCAAACGGATTTATGCTTGGCCTTGATGGTCTTAAATTTGTCAGCCCTGTCTTTTCAGGTGATACAATATATGCAGAATGCGAAGTAACTGAAATAAGGGAATCAAAGAGCAGGCCAGAGTTCGGTATAGTCAAGGTTTATACAGCAGGTTTCAACCAGAGAGGAGAAAAGCTTTTGGAATTTTTCAGGACATTCATGGTAAGAAGAAGAAATGCAAAATGGGAGGGTTGAAATTTTTATTTTGTCAGCTCATGAGATACCCTCTTTTTATGCATATAATTGGCAAGCAGATTCTTCTGTGCTCTTCTGAGTATCTCAGAAAGAGTTCCATGAGGCTATTAAGTTTCTTTGACAGACCTTTAAGGGTACGCTTAACTGAGAATCTTTTGTTTTGAGCTAGGGTTGTATAACACGTCAATCTTATCTTATATGGGACTCGGCTTCTATCTCATCAAGGGTGACCACAATTCTTGTGTCCTGTGCAATAGGGTTGGGTAAGGCATATTGCATTCGGGAAAGATATTTCTTCCGAAAGTAGACGGCTCAGATGGAGCTTGATAGCCTCAGGGGTGCGATGTCCGGGTCTTCTTGTCCTTTTTTCAAGTCAATTCCCATGAACTGTTTGACTACTGCGTTTCTTACAAACTCCGCGAATTCGCTTGATGCTTTTTTATCTACTCCATCAATTCCGTGCTCGAGGAAGCATCTGTTTCGTAGTTCGATCATACCGCGTAGCCTTCCGAGATACTTTAGCCTTGATTCATCATTCAAGAATAAAGGTTCCTTGTTGTAGAAGCCGAAAAGGTAAATGACCCATGAGTCAAGGGCTCCTATGCGCGTCTTGGTCAGGGAGGCTGAGGCCTCTTCGACTTTTTTCCTCAACAGCATAGAATAGTTTTCTATCACTTTTCTTCTTTTGCTTTCGTCTAGTAGATTTATGTCGAAGTTGAATGTGTCTATTCCATGTGTGGCAAGAAGGTGTTGAGCTGTCACCTCGATTATCCTGTAAAGCAGGAGAGCAGATTGCTCAGTTTCGCTGTGAGCCAGCCTGCGCATCGCTGAGGAGTAGAGTGACCGTATAAACACATTCACTGCATTTCTGTCGGCTAATACCTCAAGTTCCTTCCTCTTGCTGCTTCCGAAGTGGGAGCACGCTGTCTTAAGAAAGAAGTGTAATCTTTTCACGTGTTCAGAGGTGCCAGAGCCTGTTATGTCTATTAGTCTGGTCATACAGTTTTCATCCTGCATGAGTTTCTCCAGCTTTTCTAGGGCAGAGGAGTAAGCAAGTCTATCTAAGTTATCATAGCAGGAAGAGAGCAGGCTCATGGCCTGAAGGCTTTTGTCCCCAGACACCTGCCAAGCCAAGTCAAAGTCATATGAAGCCGACCCGAAATACTCTTCGGAATACTTTCTGATGGCAGAGCTTCTGTAGGGTTCTCCACGCGACTTAAATAAGCTGGGCAGAATAGAGAGGCTTGTGCTCTTGGGTTTCTCAAGGTTCTGTGTTACATCGTTGAAATACAGGAATTTGGTGTTTCTTTCCATGGCGACTGTGTAAAGTGCTACAACAACAGGCACATGAATGCCACTAACTATGAAGAGCATGTTGGATGTGCTTGATCCTGATACACTCTGGAGGAAGTAATCAACTTCCCAGCTGATTTTGTTGTACAACCACTCAAATGACTCGACAGGATCCGGAGGAAGCGGGACTGTTTCTATATAGGCTTCAAGATTTGACTCTGTGAACTTCGCGAGGAACCTATTCCTTTCAGCTCTTCTGGAGCCATCATCTTCATAGAGAAAACAGATAAACCTAGGGTGTGCGTCACCAATCTTATTCATAAGCGTCTTAGGATCAGGGGGTAGGTATGCTACAATGCCCAGCACTGTTGGGTCGATAGAAATGCCCGGATTCCCTGACACCAACATTCCAGCAAATAATCAAAGTAGACAATTAAACTTTTCCAAAGCTAAAGTTCTCGTACAACCTGCCTGCTACCATACATTCCTTCGATTTATGGAATGCTGATCCAAAACCTAGGGACATATAACAAGCTTTACATGCCCAGAGTAAAGGAGAGAGAAAATGGTAGAAAATCCCAATAGTGGTGTGCTCTGCTAACGCTTTGATGTAATTTGAAATATTCAACTACTCGTACTTCAGTCATGAGTAGTTGACATGACGCCAGGATACAGGCGTTGTCAGCTGAGCTTTTTTAAATCGCTTCAGCTTGGAATATGCTGAATAGCAAGTGCAACAGAAATAATATTTTAAAACTCTTGAAGGAGCATTAGGCGATTCCCAGCTTTGCCTTTATTATAGCAACATCAGACTCCAGCTTCTTCATTCTTTCATCCAGGAATGAAGAAAATCTTCTCTTAAATTTCTTATTTCATGTATAGTTTGGTCCTGCTTAACAAGCATCTCTTTGATATCATCTTTCATCTCTACACCTGTTTGTGCAATCTTTGCCAGCTGCTCTATTCCAAATTGAGACCTGAACTCAGAGATAGGTGGTATTATCCCTTCGTACTCCTCCCAGCCGAAGGATGAAACAGAGACCTGTTAGGGTATCTTCTCTTCAACAGCCTTCCGAAATCTTTCTATTGTATACTGGTCGCCCTCAGCATAAACAACAGCTGTATCAAGTATAAATCTGCAGAATGCAAATCTATATGGTTGTCAAAGTGGTCTGGGGATTCTGGTTCAGTCATCTTCAGGTGAAATTTCTGATGTATCAATTACAGGCAATATAGTAACTAATTATCAGAAGAACGGAATCACATGTAATGATGTGGGAACTGACTGTCACATTTCAGGCAATACAGTATCAGCACTGGTTGCCGCACAACCTTTCATCGCTCCTAACGGAATACAGATTGCTTTTGGAGCAACAGGCAAAATAGATGGAAATATGGTAAGCTCTAACCAATGCTCTTTAACACCTAGCAATCCTTTAATAGGTGCAGGAGTTATCTAATAATTTATGGACTATTATCCAAGAATCATTGAGTTAAAAATGGATAAATGGATGCCCAGAAAGCAATTCCTTATCCTGAAGGGACCAAGACAGGCAGGAAAGACCAGCTTACTGCATCATCTTAAGGAAGAATATGGTGGATATTACGTTACGCTGGAAGATGAAGACCAGCTGGACACGTTTGAGAATTCGCCCAAGGAGTTCGCTGAAAGGTTCATTTCTAAGAATAAGAGAAATTATCTCTTTTTAGACGAAGCGCAATACAGTAAAAAGGCTGGGAAAAATCTCAAGTTGATCTATGACCTTTTTTCCGATAGGCTCAAAATAGTGGCAACCGGTTCAGGGTCGTTTGACATAAAAGTACAGATAGGAAAGAGCCTCGTAGGGAGGGCTACATACTTTGAGCTGTTTCCACTCCGTTTCGAAGAACTGCTGACCTGGAAGGCTAAGGAGCTGCACCCTTTCTTTGTCAGATGGAGAAGAAATGTATTGAACTTTATTCTTGGGGGCGGAGATTTCAATGAAAAAATAGTGTTTAAAAGAGAATTAGAATCACTACTCTCAAAGTATATAGTTTATGGCGGCTTTCCGGAAGTAGCAAAGCAAAATGACTATGATGTAAAGAAAGAACTGCTGAGAAATCTTGCTCTTACTTACCTCGAAAAGGATGTATTCTTCTTCCTTAACGTAAGAGAATTAGAAAAGTTCAGAAGGCTACTTCACTATCTCAGTCTAGCTCTAGGCTCTATGTTCGAGTTTTCGTCCGTGACAAAAGAAATGCGAATGGATTACAGGACTGTTGAGGAGTATGTGTCCATTCTCATTAATACCTATATTGTTGACATGCTTGCTCCATTTTATAAAAACAGGGCTTCTGAGCTCAGAAAGGCCAAGAAAGTTTACTTTGTAGACACAGGCTTAAGAAATTCAATTCTGAATAACTTTCTCCCTTTGCAAGACAGGACAGATGCTGGAATTCTGCTTGAAAATTTTATACTGAACGAACTGAAATTCTACGGCTTTGACGTCAAATACTGGAGAACAACAAGCAAGGCAGAGGTAGATTTCGTCATTCAATTGTCTGATGAATTGATCCCTGTTGAGGTAAAAGGTTCAGCTAAGCCAAGCAGAGGATTCTACAGCTTCTTGGATTCATACAGGCCTAAAAGAGCTCTTGTATTTGGTAACACAGAGCCAGACGTTGAGATTGCTGGAAGTACAAAGGTGCTTTACCTGCCATACTTTACAATTTAACTCAGCGAGCGGTAAGTCCCCTTGACTTGGCAAGGGGATGGAAGCGAATAAAATTTTTATAGATATGTTGAATATAGTATAATACGCTACAAATAGCAAAGAACATTAGAATACGAGAAAAAGGCAAGGAAACAAAGGAAAAACGTAAAGGTCAG
>JARVJU010000027.1 GCA_029775965.1 Nitrososphaeria archaeon
TAGTGCTATAAATGATTTCTAAATTAGTCCTGAATAATAATCTTGCCTGGCTTGAGTTGAATCATATTTGGGGATTAATATATATCTAATCAAAAATCACAACTTTTTTTCTCCTTATCTATATCCCCTTATTGCGTATGGGGCCGGGCGGATTTGAACCGCCGATCACCAGCGCCCGAGGCTGGTAGCGTAGACCAGGCTAGCCCACGACCCCTTGCTCTTCGGGCATACTGGCAAGCATTTAAGCTTCAGGTTCCGTTTTTCTGAAGGTTTACTTTTGCATACATACCCAGACTGCAATGTTTGTCCAACCTGTTGCAATGCTCTCAATCAAGGCCGTTAAATGCTTGTTGCGTACATTATCTGTTAGCATG
Organism: Nitrososphaeria archaeon; assembly: GCA_029775965.1. Taxonomy (GTDB): domain Archaea; phylum Thermoproteota; class Nitrososphaeria; order Conexivisphaerales; family DTJL01; genus JAKAPW01. Next base: position 375 of record JARVJU010000027.1, read on the forward strand.
GCATCGCTACTTATAGCAAATTGTAGCAATTAATGAGCATAATTTACTGCATTCTGCATATCAGCAAATATAATTGTATCTTCTGTTGGTTCATAGTGTTATATTGCTGTCATATTTTCTTCTTGATGTACAGTGATGCTATGGTGATGATGTAACCTTGTTTATGCTCTGAGTTTCATCTGAGGTGTGATTTCTTTCCAGCATTTTTTAAAAAAGTCGCACAGAGATGTATTTCAGGCAAAGTAATGTAAACCTGCCTGAAAGACAGAGATGAGATCACCAATAAGAGCCACAAAGAAGCCCACACTCTTTAGAGATGGGAGGGATTGTGGCGAGCCGAAGGATTCATATAACAATATCTACAGTCCCCTTTGGTTAGGAAGATTGCATCGTGCTATTCTCCTTCAGACAGAAGCGACGCAATCCAAACTGAACATTCTTCATGACTTCGCCAAGAAAGCTGTAGCTATCAAAACTCTGGTGTTGCGGAATCGATTCCTAACAAGAAATGGTTCCAGATTAACACCAGTAGAGGACAGTCAACTAGCCTATGCATGGCTCCTATGCACCTGGACTGGAGGCTGTGCATAAACCAGTCCTGGGAAGGGGCAAGCCCATGAACTTCATTCATGGGTAGTTGACATCATACTGAAGCATAACTCTTCTGCCATCCTATCATAAAGACTAAATAGCTTACATATATCGTGGATAAAGATGAACATAGTTAAAGCATTGGTTCTCGTGCAAGAAGCTGACAAAATTCTGGTCAAAAGAGAAGAAGATGGTTACGAGCTGCCATCTGTGATCGTGAATGAAGAACAGAGCATGGAGATGGCTATAAATGAATATTTTTTCTCTATAGGATGGACAGTCACGGTGGGAAGCATACGATACATAATAGAAGAGCTGAGCGCTGATACAAAGACCCTGTACGTAGTCTTTGAAGTTAAGGTGCTTAGTGGAACTCCTTTGAATGGTCTTGCCTATATGACGCTGGAAGACCTGGCGCACTCCAAGCCTAAACCCTCTGTGCTGTATGGAAAGATGCTTGCTGACCTGTCCATGAAAAGACAGAGCATATGCTCATATCTGATAAGCTGGTAAGAGAATTTTATGTGGCAAACAAAAATAATCCTGTATTCACCTTAAAGCAACATTAAAATCAAAGATGGATTCCTGAAACTACTGAGGTATAGCATTTGCACAGTCATTCTGGCAGAGGCTGTTCAGCTTGCTACTGTTACAAGGAGGTCAGGTTGAAGTGTCTATCAGGACACAGAATTCGGGCAAAACCTGTGCTGTAACTTCTTCGATAGAACTGCATTTCAAATCCGCTAGCTTTAATTTATGTCAAAAAGATAGGGTTCTGTTAAGCTCTAACCTCCTTAACTGGAATAGGGATTTCACTCCGTAAGTGCACATAAATAGGGCTCAAGGTTATATTCGCAACTATAAGTGAAGATTCATCAATCGCCTCCAGCATTAAGCTTGAGGTTCTTGGTGCTAGCAACTTTGATTGCTGGTAAAAATTGTCTATCTAGCAGTGCTTCATGCTGTTAGCAATGCTATGAATATTCTTTTGCAGGCTATCTCAGCTAGGCAGTATATCTTCTTTCCAGGTAAAGTTCTTGATTGTGGATAGCGCGGGGTCGATTTGAACGACCGTTCTGCGGGTTATGAGCCCGCCGGGATAGGCCTGGCTTCCCCACCGCGCTGCTTCCTACACATAAGGAAGCCTTTGGCAGGGCGTTTTAAATCTTTCCGGATTTAGAGCAGATAGTAGAGCTGAGCAGGCTTGCTAAGGTGTCTTCTTGCTCTGGGGGGCACAGTATACAACCCTTCCTGAATTCTTCTTTCTTTTGGAATAAATGATGGCATTGCATACACATCCTTGAATTTACATTTGGGGCATTGATATCCTTTATTTCTTCCTTCACTCTTCATCCTTCTTCCACACCTTGGACAGCTCGGAGCAACTTTTACCATCTTCTTCGCTACGCTTATCACCTTTATCTTCTCAAGATTAACAGTCAGAGGTAGCTTCTGCTTTTTCTTAACACCTCCGTACACTTCAACAATATCACCATCACTGAGGTTCAGGATTATAGACCTAAAGTCCTTGGTAGGCTCATATGCGGCACAGTCAATCTGGCCTGTATCATCTGCAATGCTGAATATGACATGTCCGCCTGCTATTATCTTAGGGGTGCCGGTAACTCTACCCTTTATAGAGACTGACATGTTTTCCTTTGCGTCAGCTATGCGTACTTCTTTTATATGTGCATCAGTTCCCTGATTAGTTTTGTAGACTCTGTACCTTTCTACAGGTTCAAGTGGTCTTAGGATCTGAAAGGCTCTGTTGAGCTGAGAGGGATCAGTTCCTCTAATACCAAAGTATACTGGGCAGGGGGTATGAGGCATTATTCTAATCTCATCCGTGCTATAATCTATGTTATCGAATGTATAGGGAAATGTTAGCCTATCCATTTCGACGACGGATTCTTTATCCATCCCTCTTGGCTTTCCTATGTTATCCTTTGTTCTGTATGCTATAAATTCATATGTGTATCCTTTTCTGAAATTGCATCCTATGGCTGCCATGGCGCCTATGATTCCTCTACCATAGCCGAATCTGTGAATCTCAATGTTTAACTTCTTGGCAAGTGATATTGCATCATCCATAGAAATTATCTCTACAAGCGCCCTCTCATATAATTCATTAAGCTCACGGGGTATGTTGTTAGCCAAAAAAGCTACACCGGGATCTGTATTCTTCTCCTTTAGGTCAGCATACTGACGAACCGTATCAAGGACAAGATTCTTTAGCATATCTAGCATTTCTTCTGGCACTTCTGCATCAAAAGCAAGTGCTGCGTTTCCTCTCGTCTTAAAAGGACAGTTAGGATTTAACCTGACTAGCCTCGGGTAACCTATTATCTGAATCCGGCCAATGCTTTCTATCTTATCCAGCAAAACTGCCGTTAGGTAAGTAGTGCACATCCCTTTTTTAGAATCTGTGTCATCTATCCCAACGTGCAGTAAAACCATCTTTGCTAGCCTTAAAGAGCTTTATATTGTTGTTTTATGCATTACCTAACATTCTACAAATCTCGGGACAGAATTGAATTTACATCTTCAACAAGAGGAAAAGAGCTAGGATCGAATTTCACCAGTTCCTGGTCCTTCAAACCATTTCCAGTTGCGATGCAGACTACTAAATCATCCTTCTGCATCCTGTCTTTCAACATTTTAACAGCTGCGATTGGCGCTGCACTAGCCATTTCGACAAATATCCCCTCCTTTGTAGCCAGATGCATCCTTGCTTCAACTATGTCAGAATCTCTAACAGACACAGCAAAACCTCCAGATTCTCTTATGGCTCTTATCGCTTTTTTCCATGATACAGGATTTCCTATCATTATAGCTGAAGCTATTGTCTCAGGTTTATCCACTGGAACAATTGTATCAGAGTCATTGGCCAATGCATTCACTATAGGCGAAGCTCCCTCAGCCTGCACACCTATCATCTTTGGTGTTTTATCCGAGATCCCCCATTCCTTTAGCTCCCGAAAACCTTTCCAGATGGCGCTTATGTTTCCTGCATTTCCTACTGGTAAAACAACATAGTCAGGAACCTCTCTCCCAAGTTGTTCATAGATCTCAAATGCAACCGTCTTCTGCCCTTCTATTCTGAATGGATTCACAGAGTTCATAAGGTAGAAACCTTTATTTTCTGAAACGAGTCTTGTGACTGATTTAAGTGCAGAATCAAAGTTACCCTTCATCCTGACTATTTTTGCCCCGTACGCAATTGCCTGTACAAGCTTCCCTGATGCCACCTTACCTTCCGGCACCACCACCAAACTTCTTAGACCTGCCCTTGAAGAATAAGCAGCCAAAGACGCGGACGTGTTGCCTGTTGATGCACACACAAGCACTTTTGCATTTTGCTCTACAGCTCTGGTTATTGCCACAGACATTCCTCTATCCTTAAAGGATCCTGTAGGATTCTGTCCTTCATATTTTATCAGAAGATTCTTCATACTTCTTTCTATTCTTTTTGCATGCAGAAGGGGAGTATTCCCTTCGCCCAGTGTGATTTGACGAACAGAATTCTTAACGGGTAGGGCAGCAGAATATCTCCATATTGAAGTGCGGGAGACATCTGCAAATAGATCTCTGGGCTTTGGCGCATCACCTTCCAGCACTATCTGTAACAGGTCGCCACAATTTGCACATCGAAATCCGGGCGGGTCAGATTTCTCTACAGCATCTTTCCAGTTACATGATATGCATCTAAATAACCATCTATTGCCTGACAATCTCTGCACCTTTTCCAATTCTAGTATAGAAACCCTCAGCAGTTATACCATTCCTTCCAAAGGCTTCTACCATACAATCTGTAACATTCCTTGGTGAATATATGCTAGAATCTACTATAGCTAGCATCGATGGGCCTGCTCCACTTATGCACACACCTGCTGCTCCGGAGTCTAGTGCCGCCTTCTTCACATCTTCGTATCCTTTTATCAGTCTTCTTCTGACAGGCTCTATAATCTCATCATTCATCCCTTTACCGATGAGAGTTATGTCATGCATCGCAAAACCTGCCAGAATTAGAAATGCGTTTGCTACATTATTAACAACCTTATCAAGTTCAACATGTTTTGGCAGAATAGACCTAGCATACTCTGTCTTCCTTTCGGGCAGAGATATTGAGGGTGTAGCTATACAGACTGCAATGTTAGCGGGTGGTTTAAGGCTAAATGCTCTTTCCCCCTTAACCACTGTAAAACCTCCCAGCAGGCTGGCAGCTACGTTATCAGTATGTGCTACGCCCGAACATGCTGCTTCACCATAGCTGGAGTATCTTATAATCTGCCATTGCTGCAGTTTTAATCCTAACAGCTCGTTAATAGCTAATACAGTAGCAACAGAAGATGCTGCACTGCTACCTAATCCAATTCCAGGTTTAATACCCTTATGAATTTTTATTGTCAAACTTCTTTTGAAGCCAAAGTCATTCAGCAGCTTGTTTGCCACTACACCGGCTGCGTTGGACTCGACAGATACTGGTGTTGTAATCTTGCTTTTGTTGACTATGAATATACCATCTCCTTCTTCTTCTGTTACTTCAATCATATCGACAGGTTCTCGGAGTGCTATCCCGAATACATCAAAGCCGGGTCCTAGATTCGCAGAAGAGGCTGGAGCTTGGACCTTTATGCTATTCAACGTGATAAGTCTTGGTGTTAAGTTCTATATAGTTTCCGAAGTGCAATGCAAGAAAAAGTTATCTAGTACGCCAGTCTTCGAGAAGATTGATTTCTCCTTCAAAGGTCTCTATTCATGGCTTGAAGCAGTTCTTCGCTTCGATGCATTTTTATGCCAGAATTTTGCTATAAAATGTGTCGAGACAAGTGTCATACAATTTGATAGACCTATCTATGCCGATAATAAGTCTTAACACTCCGGTCTTCCCAGGGTACCCAGAGCCACTGAAGGCTGTCTACACTACTGTAAGAGATAATGGTTTCTTTTCAAATATATGGATTCTTGTAGAACATACAGCTACACATGTAGATTCACCAGCCCATTTCATCGAAGATGGTAATACAATCGATAAAATCCCAGTAGAGCGGTTTATTGCGAAGGGGATAGTGCTCGATTTTTCGAACGTTAATGCAGGGTATGAGATCAATTCGAGAGATTTGTACAACAAGATAAAAGAGCTTAACATGGATTCCGAGGTTGGTGACGGATGGATAATTCTTTTTTATACTGGTTATACGGAGAAAGCGGGTACTGCAAAGTGGATGGAGCATCCTGTATTGAGGGAAGATGCATGTGATGCTATAATTAACATGGGTGTAAATGCAATAGGTATAGATGCGCCGAGTCCTGACAAAGAGCCATTTGCTGCCCATAAAAAATTGCTATCATCTGGCATACTGATCTATGAAAACCTGAACAATCTAGGTCTACTTCTATCTAAGAGATTTACCTTCCTAGGTATACCTCTCTATCTATCCGGAGCGAGTGCGAGTCCCGTCAGAGCTGTAGCGGTTCTTGAAAAAGAGTTTTGATTTATTATATTATATTATATTATATGATATGATATATTACCCTTCTACCACAATCATGGTAAGGGTCGACCTTACCTTTTCGAGCCTTCTGATATGCCAGGTTATGGTTTCCTTGACCTTCTCCATATCGTCTGACTCTACCTTTGCTATCAGGTCGTAAACTCCATAAACAACGTATACTTCAGTTACATTGGGAATCTTTCTCAGCTCTTTGACAAGTTCATCCTCTGCACCCAGATCAGCATTAATCAGCACAAAGGCTTTCGCCATCTTTATCTCCGAGCAAGATTAATAGTACAAGGTTTTAAGCTTTTGTGCTGCAACTGATATGGAAAATGCAGACAACAGGCAAATCAGGCTGCATGTTATTCATCTTGGGCAGGATGATCCCTCAAAATGCACAGCGATGAGACTAAAGCGAGCAGGTGTAGTTGATTTTTCATACAATGAAAGGAGAGGCATACTGCTTGATCCCTTTAGCCCCAGAGCTCTCTCGCGTACAGACAAAGAGATAGTTGCAAAGGAGGGGATAGTTGCAGTAGATGCGAGTTGGAAGGTATTGGAGAGAGATTTTATGAGAATAAAATGGAATAATAGTAAAAGACGATCTTTGCCTTTGCTGATAGCTGCAAACCCGACGAATTATGGAAGACCATACAATCTTTCTACTGCAGAAGCTCTTGCTTCATCCTTGTACATTACAGGATATGCAGAACAGGCAAGAGAGATTATGGCGCATTTTAAGTGGGGAGATACCTTTTTTGCACTGAACACCAGATATCTTGAGCTATACTCTATGGCTAAAGATAGCCATGAAATAATATCTTTGCAAAGCAAGATAATCAATTCTAAGCTTTAGTAGCATTTGTAGCGATAAGCCCAATGCTCATGCCCTATGTCTGCTAATCCTTATGCCTAGTTATCGGGCTGAGCACACTGCTCAAAACCCAGTACCAATAGCTTTGAATGGCTGTAGAGTCAGCTTTATCTTTATCATCCTATTAGATTTTGTCAGACAGAATTACCATTATTCTTGCTAACAAATACCTGCAGTGCAACAAAGCTGCCCACTGAATGAGAAGGGATTTTCTGCTTGAGTAAGTGCTTCTCCAGCTGAATTGTCGATACTCCTGAATGAAGGTAAGAATTCGTGTGTGAGAGGAGAGGAAAGCGTTAATATCCGATATATCGGATATAATGAGTAATACTTATATAACCGTTATCACTTAATATTTATTGGAGGTGTAAAGAAAAATGGATACGACTGCAACGACACAGATGGGCAGAGTTGGACTGTGGACTGTCATAATAGCTGTGCTGCTTGGACTCATCGATGGGGCAGTAGTACTCGGGCTTAACACACCCCTAGCTCCTTCTTTTGGAGGAGCGACGGTGGTTGGTTGGACTGAAATTATCTTGGCCTTAATAGCAGGAGGTATACTGTATTATTATAAGAGTCACCCAGCAGCTGTAGCAGGGACAGTAGGAACTCTTGCCTTCATAGGCTACTTCTTCGACGGTGGGTTATACTACGTCGGCGCAACACTCGCAATCATAGGAGCAATTCTGATTTACTACAGGAAGTAGATAACCAGAAACATCTACAGCGGAACTATTTCACCCTTTTTTTGTGATAATGCTTTAATGCAATTCATTTTGATTCTTTCTCATCCTATAGATCAATCTGTGCACATAAATTCAGCTTTTTGCTTTAAATTGACTCTTTTCGTTTTAGATTGCTATCTTTGCATAAAAGCGTACTTTGCTTGTATGATCCTGACGTTTTGTCCATTCTTATAATCCTCTAGACTCTAGCCATTCTGACATGCTGCCTGTGATCAGCATATGGAGAATAGTATCCTCGAACCCTGGCAGAGGGGGCTCATATTGGAAATGACCGAAATGTCTATTATATCCGGATTTCTAGCTTTTTGTTGGTGTCTATGAGCACGAGCAAAGAAAAAGAAGTGTATCTCTTGATTAAGAGACTCTGCCTCAGGTTTGGGTGCACAGACGCACAAGGAACCATTTTGGCTTACCTTATATATAACCAACAGCCGAAATCCATTGAAGACCTGGTGAAGGCAACAGGCTTGAGCAGGACAAGTGTGTCCACAGCACTGGGCCCTCTAGAATCGAGATACCTAGTGATAAAGGAAAAACGCGGGCGTATAGGCTACTATAATTCCAGTGTCGACTTTGTGAAAATGCTAGCCGACCAGCCCAGAAGGGTTCTCGAAGAAGAAATTAGACCTTTGATCTCCTTCGTCGAAGAGAGTTATAAATCGGCAAGGAAGGAGGAGGAAAAAAGACGCTATAGTGTTTTGTTAAACTCATTGAAAAGTAGTGCCTCGACGCTGGAGAAAATAATCGATTGTATTCGTGCCAATAGTTAAGATAGCGATAGACGAGACTATTGCCTCTGCAGACCTCCAGTAAAAAGCTTGGAAGAAAAGGTTCAAATGCTTTCAGCATGGTATATCATTCTTTGTTAATGCGTACTGCCTTTACTCCTGATTCTCTTCAAAAGTTCAGACAGTATTTCATCTGGCTACAATTCTGATGTTTTTGTAATCTCCGAGATTTAATACTATGAGTTCGATTTGTTGCCTCTGTTAGCCTTGGCCAAAAGGCTATATCATACATGTTTTAAAATAAGCCTACTCGCTTTATGAGCTCATATTTCGAACCTTATCAAACAATCTGATGGCCATATACAGCAGGATGGTTATGCGCCGATCGTTTAGAAATGTTTCCACGACAGGGTTTGACAAATGAATGTATGCCTGCCAATCTCAGAAGCTAGTGCTGTGCTCTGAAGATAATTAGTTCTGAATCATATACAACGAAGCAAGTATTGTCAGGGATGCTTTAACACTAGCACAAGCGTACCAATGTGTAGGGCATAGATTTGCGCGTAGCAATGAACAGCTAGCAGACAGATAATAGAATTCCAGAAAAATTGGCCAATGAGTTGATAAAGGCTAGATGAGGCCTACCCTTAAGAATGTAGTGACTAGTAAATGGACCACTAAGATAATGAGGAAGGACTCAACTTTTCCTCAAGAGCATATGATTTGTCAGACGTTTCGGAGGTGCAAAAGCAAGAATGTGTTTATCTTATGCCGATATAGCTCTACAGAATGTTCAACGACTTAACCAGCTCTCTTGATTTATGTAAAGAAATTGTTTTAAAGCTTAAATTCTTTTTCTTGCCATAAATCTGATGGTGCGAGCCGGAGGGCAGGCGCCGGGGTATCCCTGTGGAAGCTCCTCCCTCCATGCAGGAGGCATGGCATCGAGAGATGCGACGGGAGACCGTCGGCAATGGAACAGAAACGATACCCTGACAGGTAAACGCGATGATGACGGAAGTCAGAGTTCTCCTGTCTATGGGATGAAACGGCCAACCCATGCGGAGCAAGGTCAAACAGGGTCTGTGAATTCCCTGCAGGAGACCCGGGTAGACCTCTTAGCCGAATCCTGCCTGAAACAGAAGGAGGGCTACTACCGGCACGCACCATCAATGCTCCTCAAGCCAAGGGAAGCTTATCGGTGCCTGCAGAGAGGTTTTATCTTCTCCAAGGGAAGCAAGTAGCTCTTCATACAAAAACCTCACTTTTTTGTTCCTTGTAGTCTTCGACAACTTCATTATAACCAGCTTTGGAGTGCTGGAGCCTATATGATTGAAGATAGGTTGCCTATCAACAAGAAGCTCACCCTTGCTGTCAAGTCCCTTTGCTTCTATTCCATCAACTCTTATAGGCAGTTTGACATAAGGCAGTGTTTCTTTGGCAAGATGTGTGACAAGAAGCACAATACTGCTGCTCGTAACTGCTTTATTTATTATGGTTGCAAGTATTTTACCTGCTGCTCCTGGCTCGGTTAGAGCCTCAAATTCGTCCATGAGCACTATTTTTCTCCTTGAATCTGAGAAGACTGGTATTAGTGATCGCAGAGCATGCTCCAGGCTGCCTATCTTTTTTGTAACGCGACGCCTGAAGAGGTATATTGGCATGGGGGTAACTTCTGCTCTTTCACAGGGAACAGGGAATCCGAGCAGACACATTATATGTATTGTAGCTACTGTAGTAAGAAGTGTGGTTTTACCACCGCTGTTAGCTCCGGTTAGCATAACAACATTTCTGCTTTGAGTCATCTTCAGCATCTTGGTCTTGCCTATGCTGTATGTAATTGCCTGCACTTCCTTCTTGTTATCAGATAGACTATCCTTGAGCAAGAAGAAATTCTTTCCATTTATGAACCCTATACCATCATTACCAAGTACAGGAACCTTCAGACCGTATCTTTCAGCTATTATAGCAATTGTAAGTGACTTATCAAGCAGAATAAACTTCTTTATCACTTCATCAAGCTGGGGGGCACTTTGCTTTAGCATTCCTTCCAACTCTTTTATGCTTCGCTCATAGGATGCCTGCTGTCTTCTGCTGTATTCGCTTACTAATTTTCTTATTGCAGCTTTGTCAAACTCGAAAGGGAGTGAAAAGCTTCCAAAAGCTGCACTTCGCAGCATCGTTTCCTCTTCAGCATTCATCTGAAGCTCTCCAGATAACCTTGAGATAGTATCTTCTATTATACTTCTTAATCTGGCTTCATCAAGTCTTTTTTGTTTCTTTATTTCATCGTTTATCAAAAGCTCTGCGTCGAATATCGCAGAAGAAATATCCTTCAGCTCTAACTTTTCAAGCTCCATCAGAATACTGGTAACAGACTTTGCAAGTTTAAAATCTGCAACATCTTTTATAGAATGGTATGATGATAAAACATCAATAACTCTCAGGATTCTCCTTCTTGCTAGCATGTACTTCACTATGGGCGAATGCACACCCTTATCATCAGTGTATTCGAAATAGAATTCACGAAGATTTTTTCTTATGTCTTCAAGCTCACCTGACTCCTTTATCAGCTCATAGAGCATCCTGCCCTCGACATAAGAATCAAACCTAAAAGTCAATTCGGAGCGATCCATACTAGGAGTTAATGCCATGAAAAGAGATTTCGTCAATGGAGAGCAGGCTTCTTCTATGAATATGGAGAGTATATCCTGTTTTATCTTTCTGGCATCTGAAGTTTTTATTACCCTTCTCTCCTGTCTCCGTATTTTTAGATGAAGCTCTTTTTCCTTTCTTCTTACTTCGTCTACAGTTAATCCAAGCAACAGTGAGGCGCCATTAAGATCTCCAATCATAAGCATGTCAACAACATCAGGTGTTGAACTGGAGAATTGATGCAAGCTCATCCTTTATTCACAGCCACCCTCAATCATTACAGGAGAGATATCTATGAACTTGTAGTTTACCATGACATAGAAAGGCATTTCTCAAACGCTTCTTTGATCTTTTCGAAATCAAAAAATGTCAGCATAAGAAGAAAAAGATTGGTATTCCGTATGCTAATGTTGGCTCACAAATTTAATATCAGGAATCCTTTGGCAGTAAAGGCATAAGGCGCAAACCTTAGACTTCAAGAGGTGTGTTTCATCTTTTGCTAGAGAAGCTTTCATCAACCTTAGTGTTAAAAAGGCTGTACTGATTATTGACTGATGGAAAGAGGATTCTGCTCAAGATGCAGAAAAGAGCTAAGCAGATTCATGAAACCTAAAGCCTGGCGTTATCTTAATGCAAACTCATTTCGCTCAGACTGTTCAAAGTTGGGCTGATATTCAAGAGGCCTGCCTGTCCAAGCTGTGGCGTGGAGATTATTGATTTTTTACCATACTGATAGGGATATCAATACTCTAAATAAAGACGCTTTGCTGCTTTTAAATCACTGAATCTCTAGACGAGAAGCAACATACCCCATCTTTAGCAGTTGTTCCTTGGCTCTTTCTCTCTGATCTCCCTGCAGAATAATTACACCGTCCTTGACTGTGCCTCCTGTTGCTAACTTATGTTTCAGTTCTTTGACAACTTTGTTCATTTCATCCTTTGGCAATCCCTGTATTATAGTCACATGCTTTCCAAACCGCGCCTCTTCAACTCTTATCACTATTCTTGTTTCTTCTTTCTCCAGCTCTCTTAGTACATCTTTTATATCAAGACTTCCGAGAGAAAGAGGATCTTCGTCGGAGAGATTCAACCTTAGGCGAGGGAATAATGAACCTATGCTCATCACGGGGTCAACTTCACTCTGCCAAGCGTTAGTATCCTTTACATCTGCGTTTAAACATAACTTGATTTTCTTCCCATAGATGTCTCAAGAGCTGGATAACTATTCATAAAGCTCTCCAGCTCTGAGCAGGAGTTTTTCTTTAATGGAACGATATATAAGGTCATGCCATTCCCTGAACCAGCTTTGTCCCCTAGATATCTTGTAAAGTGAATCTAGAGCTTTAATACTCTTTTCAATATGCCCTCTTATATTTCCCTTTTCGAAGCTTCTACCGTTAAACAATGTAATCTGCCTTTCAGACCAGTCACCAGGTTGATCCATACCGGGGAAATATTCCCCAGCAATAGACAAGAGGACCTTTTTCGGAATTATAGCTGCGAGTTCCAGTATTTTAGAATTATTGTAAGCTTCTTCATCTATGCCGTAGATTGGCATGTCATAGCCGTTCGAGGCAAGTGCTGTCAGGTCTTCAACAGCTATAGCATAAACTTCTATACCCTGTTTCTGTGCAAAATCTGATATTACCTTGAAAGCATACTCTGATATAAAACCATAGAGCACTATCCTTGTTATCCTTGAATCTGCAGCTTCAGTCCTGTTTATAGCTTTCTCTATAGATCGAAGGGAGCTTCTCCCTGTTGCTTCTGTGTCCGGCTTTATGAGTGTATATTCTTTTCCGGCCTTAACATTCAGCTCTCCTTCGTATACAAGCTCCACCTCATTATGAGTATGATGCCTGTAGGATGCCTCCACGTATCTTGGGCGTACGTAGAAATCTACCACAACCTCGTTTGCTGCAGCCTCTCTTAATCTGTATCCTGGTCCTCCTCTTAGCACATGCTCAAATATTATAGGTCCATCAATTATACCGAGTGACTTTATGGTTCTCCAAACCTTCATAGCTAGTGCAGAGTTAAGAGAATCAAACTCTCTTCCCACTATACTCGGATCACTAGCTAGCTTTCTCCCCTCTTCCGTGTCTATAATAAATAAAGGATATTCTCTATGTTTATACAGAGAGATATCATCAGTCTCCTTAAGAGCTTTTAGCACTTCAAACTTGAAGTCAAACTCTCTCAGTATACCTCGCAGTTCAGTTTCTGCAACCTGCATCACATAAGGCATAAATCGGCATAATATAAGGTAAACAATAGTTTATTTCTTTGTTTGGTGGATGCAATAAGATTCAAGCTAACCTAGCATAACCTCATCTAGCAACGTTTTTATATAGTAATTATTTACGAGACTTCATGTCCTCGAAGGTAATTCCTGTACTCGGTGCCATAATCCTGCTTGGTGTTATAGTGAACGTAGCTTTAGGATTTTCTGTAGCTGCAGGTTATCAGTATCTCAGGTATATGCATATCGGTATAGGTTATACAGGTCTTATACTTGTTCTGCTTGCTGCCATACTTGGATGGAGAAGGTGGGGGAGGGTTCCACATAGGAATGTGGTAAGTATTACAGTGGTGCTTATCCTAGCTATATTACAAGTATACCTGGGCACACAAATAGTGACTGCTCCAACTCAAATTCTTATATCTCTTCACGAAGTCACAGCTTTTCTGTTGCTAATATCTGTAGTTGCAACAGCTGTTCTTACATCGAGAAGATAGATACTGACATGATACATAATTTACTCTAATGTCTAATGCATCTGGTTCGGCTGGTATCTTCTTTCCATAATATTGCACACTTAGATGCGGGGAAGCCAGCAAAAGAAAAGAGATTGGAGTGTGCTGAAAGGATGCAAGGCGAATAGAAAGACTTTTCCCCAAGAAGAACAGCAACAGCATACGTTTAAATTACTAATCGACATATCCTTACGGTACAAGCACTTGGATAGTGAGCGCTCAAGGCGCTTCTTGGAAGGGACGATTAACAGGAATGTTATTGTTCTTTCCCTCACTTCTATGGTATCAACCTTCTTTCTGAGTCTTTGGCAGGGTTACATACCTCTCTATTTAAGAGGTGTCGGGCTATCAGTTTCTTCCATAGGTCTTCTGCTAACGCTAGGCGCGATAACCGTTGCTTTGGCCTCCTTTGTGGCAGGCTCTCTTGGAGACTATTTAGGAAGAAAATTTATGATAGTGGTAAGCACAATTACACTCGCCTTTGCTCCAATAGCTCTCTCGTTTTCCTTTACCTACTATATTGTGCTGGGTCTTCTTTTGTTCTACTGGTCTACATCTGCCCTTCAGCCTAACTTTCGCGCTCTTATCACGGAGTCTGTAGATAAAGCATACAGGGGGAGAGCATTAGGTTTTCTAAACTCCATGTCAGTGGCTCTGACCGCAGTCAGTTTTATTGTGTCAGGATTAATACTCCATGCAGCAGAGCCCGCGTCTTATGTAGGCAGGATGTCCACCATCCTCCTATTGAGTGGCATAGTGATAATGCTTGTAGCTCTATTCAGAGGTCTTTTTATCAGGGAAACAAAAAAGGGGTCTAAAACACCTTTGTCAACTATAGCCATGCGTAACGTAATGCCATTGCGGGATAGGTTTCTCAAATTGTTGACAATAGCATACATAATTCATGACGCCGGGCTCAGCTTGGTCATGTTCATGGTTCCGCTGTATGCTCAGTACATAGGGATGAACTCTTTGCTGATAGGCATAATGTTTGCACTTAATTCTATAGTGATGCTGATTACCCAGATACCATTCGGAAGGCTTGCAGATAAGTCTGGAAGGACAAGAGTGATAGTGATCAGCTTTGTGCTTGAAGCTCTTGCAATAGGCAGTATGGTTCTTGTACAAAATCCTGTCTTTCTGATTTCTGTTTATGGCATATGGGTTGCTGTTGGGCAGATGGATATGCCTGCCCTTGGCGCTCTCCTGGCAGACCTCTCAAGGCAGGAGGATAGAGCCACAATAATGGGGGGCTTTAGTGGTCTGACAACCATAGCATCGATCCCAGCTCCCTTTGTAGGTGGATTGATATTTTCATTCTATCCATCAATACTTGGAGGATATCTGATTCCCTTTGTTTTATCCTTTATTATGCTTGCGGCAGGAGCTATAATAGCGATTTTTTACAGAGTCAAGGTATATTCGAAATAACATGTCTGATGAATTGGCAATAAACATTCATGCGGGAATGCGGTTGAAAAGGAATGCACAGTTTTACAATTTGGGATGCTATGCGGATAACTCATGGTTATCATAATACTATTATCTCAAGGTAATAGAAACGTGTTAGGAACAAAAGATGGAAGTAGAAGAAGGACATATGTATAGTCAAAATTGGCACGAACATTCTATGATTCAAGCAGTAAATGAGGAGACAAACAATTAGTTATGCGCTAGTAATCATCTTCTCTGAGCGAAGTACTGCTAGACGAATCCGTTATCCACCATCTTTCTTATTATTATCTCTGCAACCCTTTTGTTCGTGAGTGTAACAAATGCAGAAAGCAGCATTACAAGGCTTATGATGACTGCAAAGATAAGGGAGACAGTTACGATTGATGCCAATGCTATACTAACTAATGCAGGTAAAACATTAAGTGTCTGTTTCAGGTTAAACTGAGAAGGCATGGAACCTTCTTCCTTTATCTGAACTGGTGATACATAACCTGACCAAAGAACAACAAGGATAAAGTTACATGGCAAGACAACAGCGACCAGCAGAGCTGCGTTTATTGCCCCTCTAACCCCGAGTAAAGACAGCACTATGTCTGCAGCTGCAAAAGGAGAAAACATAGAAGCAACTGACAAAGCCCTAGCAGCTACTACATATCGTAGATATGCAAAAGGGTTTACACTTGTAAAACCAAGCCATAGCCTCTCGTTGCCAAGCACTCCTAGAGACATAAATAATGTAAAGACTATCATGTAGATAGATGCGATCGCAGTTATAAATGACACATCAGCAAATGTGCCTATCTTTAGCATAAGCAAAAGGTAGAGTGCAGCCAGCAAACTCATGATAGGCAACAGCAGAACAAGTCTAACTCTGACGGATCTGTAACCTCCTCCACCAAACCCCGCTGTATTCATTCTTCCTGAAAATTCTACAGTGAAGAAGTTGAGAGAGAATATGGCTCTAAGAGGAGACAATCCTGCAAAATCTGTTTGTTTTTTGACATCAGAAGAGCTGGCTCGTATCAGGCTTCTCATGAATTCAAGCTCCACACTCGATAATTGCTTCAGTGCAAGAGGTGTGGTTGTTACTGCTAAAGCGACCAGTGATAGGGAACCCAAG
Organism: Nitrososphaeria archaeon; assembly: GCA_029775965.1. Lineage (GTDB taxonomy): Archaea > Thermoproteota > Nitrososphaeria > Conexivisphaerales > DTJL01 > JAKAPW01. The sequence goes on from JARVJU010000027.1 coordinate 16,802, forward strand.
TACTCCCCTCCCGTTATAATCCCGGCTGGCGAAAGCCTGAGCCCCAGCATAGCAGAGGCTGTCCAGACAGATAGAAAAGATGCAAGAAGAAGCCTTCGATAAAATTGGAGTGAAAAGGATATTATACTTAGAGAGGTTATGCTTATGGAGAATGCTACAATGTCTAGCGGGAGAAGAGAGGTCCTTATGGCTGCAGGAAAGAATGGATAGAAATAACCCAGCAAAAAGAAGACTGCTAGCCCCATGCTGATAAGCTGTGCAGTATACAGTGCAACTGCAAGATCTCTTCTTGGGATGGGTAATATAAAAAGAAAATCCCTGTCTGATTTTAGTATCGCTATACCTCCTCCTAGTGTAGATAATACAAATAGAAAGATCATGAACAGCACAACCAGATATCTAGCTGAGTAGAAGTTGTGTGCAGAGAATTCGGAGAAAGCTAGAACATAATATACAAAGATAAATGCTATAAAAGCTAGCAGTGCTTTAGAAAACCTGGTTAAAAGTACAAACTTCAAAAGACTACGAAGCATTTGTCATCATTCTGGCTACTATGCTCTCTACAGGCTCGTCCTTGCTGATTCCTCTGAGTTCATCCATTCCACCCTTCCAAATCACATTACCCTTCGCTATAACTACAACCTGTTCTGTCAACCTCTCTGCTACAGACATTATATGAGTGGAAACAAGCATTGTAGAGTTCATTCTCTTAAGCAAGAAGATAACCTTTTCTTGCGTAGGAATGTCAAGATAGTTTAAGGGCTCATCAAGAAGAATTACCTTTGGCTCATGCAGTAATGATAATGCAAGTGACAATTTCTGCACATTCCCCCTTGATAACTTGCTCACCTTTGACTTTTCGTATTCTCTCAGCTCAAGATAGTCAAGCATTCTATCGACCCTTTCCTTTGTGTCTGGAACACGCCTTAGAGCAGCTATGTACTCGAGATTTTCTCTGACAGATAGTGTCCTATAAGGTGACGGATCCTCAGGCAGATAGCCTAGAATACTTCTTGCCTGAATGCTGGAGGGTTCCGAACCCATTATACTAGCTATACCGGAGTCTGGTTTTAGCAGCCCTGCCAATATTTTAAGAGTTGTGGACTTGCCGGCGCCGTTTGGACCCAAAAGTGCACATCTATCTCCTTGGTTAAGCCTGAACGAAAGGCCTCTGAGAGCAATAACTCTACCGTATGACTTGTAGACATTCTCAACTATTACTGCTTCCAAACTGCATCTCTCTAGCTGTATCCAAGGTGTACCGTTTGAAGGTAATTAGGCTTTTACAGAAAGAATCATTTGACTAGCGATAGACTACTATGAACTCTCTCAGATTGCTATCTGATGTAGTCTCCTTCCTCTTTATGTACGAGACCTTTGCAGGAAAAGGGGGCCTTCTAATCTCTTCAACAAAAGCATGTACTTCATCCTCAGGTCCCTGTACAAAGATCGTAACTGTTCCATCATCCTCGTTTTTGACATAACCTGCCAGATCATAACTCTTTGCCTTCCTGCTCACGAACGCTCTGTATCCTACCCCCTGAACTATTCCTCCGACAGTCAATTTCCATGCACGAGGTTCCGTCATAAGAACTAACCGTTACACTTTTAATATTATAATTTTCCTAACTTTCCAAGATCGCATAATGATGTATTCTTATCAACTATTTTCCCTTTACCATCTATCAATCCAGAAATAAATGCTACACTTGATGACATAACAGCCTTCTGACCGTTGCTGTTATAGAGAAATAATCTATAATACAGTTCTTTTTCTTTAAAATCGTTATAATAGTATACATGTAACCCGCCTTCCCTGTCTATTCTAAGTACGACCAGGTTTAATGCGCTATACAACGCATGGTATTCATGAACCATTTCTATCCCTGTCTGCAACGCTTCTTCGAAGTCTTGAGCCTGTCTTGCGACAAAGTGAGCAAAGACTTCAGAATCATTCATTTTGGAGACATCTAAACCAACTTCACTTTGCAGTTTTCTCTTGTCTATATGTCCATTATGAGCCAGGTATACTATGTCTTCTCCTATGCTTACAGCAAAAGGATGAGAATCAAACGGCGCTCCTGCAGGTTCACCCTTTGCTGCCTTTCTTGCATGAAAAATGCCTGTAACTCTCTCTTTTGCTGGTCTCAAAAGTGAAGAAGCATTAGAATCAGAAAATATAGCCTGACTGCTTCTTACAGTAAAATACTCATCCTTGAAGCACAATGCAGCACCCCAGCCATCAGCATGTGATTTACCATTATTGAAAGGGTCATTCCTGGAGGCTGAGATCAGTGCATCAAGGAATCCTTTCGCAGTTTCTGTATCAGCATCAACACCAAGCAGTCTGCACATGGTTATTCCCTGCAAGAATTATTATTTAACTCAGCGGGAAGTCCCCTTGACTTGGCAAGGGGATGTAAGCGAATAAAATTTTTATAGATATGTTGAATATAGTATAATACGCTACAAATAGCAAAGAACATTAGAATACGAGAAAAAGGCAGGGAAACAAGAGCAAGGCGTAAAGGTCAGATTGCAAAAGTATATGAAATAAAACTTGATAAGAGCAAAATCTCAAAACAAAGATTAGGCATACTTCAAAGGATCTTTCTTGAGGCAAAGTGGTTTACAAACCATATAATAGCAAAAGGCATATCGAATTCTGTTTCTTATAAAGATTATAAGGTCAAAAAGGTGAACATAAAGGTTGGAGATAAATTCGAAGAAAGAGAGCTGACTGTATTGTCATCACAGATGAAACAATACCTGATAAAAAGGCTGCAGAACAACATCAAAAGCCTTAAGATGCTGAAAGGGAAAGGAAGAAAAGGAAAAGGAAAGAAAATTGGAAAGATAAGATACAGGAAGGCGCTGCATTCAATACCCCTAATGCAATACGGCATAACCTATAAAATAAACCCGAAGGATAAAACAGTACATATACAGGGCTTGGGTGATTTTAAAGTAAATGGAATAGATCAAATACCATTCAATGCAGAGTTTGCCACTGCAAACTTTATAGAGAGAAATTGCGATTACTTTTTGCATGTCGTTACATATTTGCCAAAAGAAGAAAGAGTGCATAATAGCAAGGCAATAGGCATTGATTTAGGCATAACTAACCAAATCACATTTTCTAACGGAATAAAGGTGCAATACGCTATAACAATGTCTGAAAGAATAAAGAGACTTTACAAAGTCTTTTTAAAATCTGAATATGACAAAGATACAAAAAAGCGGTCTAGAAGAGGTACAAAAATACTACAAAAGATAAAGAGCGAATTTCTCCATCAGAACAATCAGAAGAAAGATATAAACAACAAACTTGCTCATTATGTAACAACAAATTACGAATATATTGCTTACCAAAATGATAATATAC
>JARVJU010000028.1 GCA_029775965.1 Nitrososphaeria archaeon
TAGGATAAAAAAGAGGGCTGAGGCAGCCCTGATTCGCCTGCTGAGATGGAACCCATACTGGTAGAAATACCAGCAAGCTCTGTCGTTGAAGCAGGAAGCCACTTGCGATAGCGAGGGGTAGTTCACTAAAGCAGTTGTCAACCGAATTTGTAGCCCCAGAAGGCAAATATCATGGAAAAGGCTATTATAACAAGCATAAATCCGACAAAGAAGAATAGCGCTGATTCCCTTGGGTTCTTCTGCTGCTCCCCTGCCCTTAGAATAAGTAAGAAGCCTATCACACCCATTACTACGAGAAATATATAAGCAAACGTCTCTGCAAGGCTCTGTATTCCGTAAGACCTAACAATCAAAGTACCTGCAGGAACAGCAGATGCATTGATAAGATAAGCAACAAATCCTCCTGCTAGTATCACTGTAGCATAAACATAAAGTAATTCAATTCTGAAGATCCTTGCTATGAACCGCATATACCTATTCTTTGTCAGTCTTTCTGTTGACATGATTTACCTGCCTTATCTAATCCACCCTTGGAGCCAGATAGAATTGTACATTTCCTCCTTTCTTGCCTAAAGGGAATTCCAACTTTATAGGCATCTTTGAGGAAAAACTTAGAGCCAACGAATCTGCTGCACCCATAGACTTGGAAAAGTTTGATAAATAATCGATACTGTACGTTGCCTCTCCTGGATCCTTCACGTTCAATTCTTCAAGCTCAGGATTATCCTTTGATACAACCACCGATACTTTTCCAGATTCGCTTTTCCCAGATAATGTAAGCTTTCCCTGTTCAGCCTTTATTGCAACATGGTCAGAGATTGTTTTGATATCTTCAAGAATCTGTCTGACTATCGTAGACTTTAGGCGAGCTGTTATATTGAATGTGACTTTTGGCAGAGGGGTCTGACTATACTGTGCTTCTACAAGATGTATAGTAAAATTTCTTTCATAACCGTTTCTTAGTGTCAATTCCAACGTGTTGTCTTCGTTTAATTTCAACTCAACCCTGTCCTTGCTGTCGGCTCTCTTCAGCACCTTAAGCAGGTCATCAACTCTGACTGTAAGGGTGTAGTTTTGATCACATGAATATTTGTCAAAGGCAGTATTTGGCCATCGGAGGTCTATAAGAGCTATATGAGAAGGGTCCATAGCTCTCAGATTGAGGCCTTCTGGCGTAGCTACAAAGGTTGCCTCCTCTATCAAAGTTGATATAGCTTGAGCTACAGTCTTCCATTCTTCTGCAGAATCACTGACAACTTCCAACATACCAACCTTACCCTTATAATAGTAAATATAAGAACGTTATTTGAACTGGAATGCATGCATCCTAGTCATCTTGATTTCTCAAACATAGGACTTCAGCATTAAATTGAGCACTAACTAAGTTTAAATCGGTCCTATAGCAAAGTTATCTGCTTGCATCCACTGGCATCTCCTTTTGTCAAAATGGTCTTCAAAAATTATTATTTCAATAAGATTTCTTCAATCCCCATTCCTCTACATGTAGAACAGAGAGAATTTGGTTATATGACGTTCGAAGACACTATGATCAGGCACATAAAATGCTCGAGTCCTGGCGAGGTGAGAGCTATGCTAGTAAAGGAGTCTCCCAAGGGAGTATATGCATCTGTTTCATACTATGAATTTCCCGAAGCACCCATGGAGGAGAAGAGCTGGCTTGGAGGTGATATCGCTTTCGATATTGATTCTGATGCGTTGAATCTTCCTTGTAAAAAGACACATGACTTCTACATATGCCAAAAGTGCGGGGATGTATATTCTCAAGAAATGCAAAACTGTCCTGTCTGCAAGGGAAGTCTGGAGAAGATAGGGTGGGTATGTGACAATTGCATATCTGCAGCAAAGAAGGAATTGGTAAAGCTTCTAGCCGTTTTGGATGAGGATTTTGGAATAAGGCGGGACGATATAGATGTATATTTCTCTGGTAATGGAGGATATCATTTACATATTATCGGTTCTAATTACGAAAAGCTGGACCAAGCAGCTAGAGCAGAGATGGCTGAGTACATTTCTGGTAAAGGGATGACACCGAAGAGTCTCGGATTCACACCAAGATGGGCTATCTTTAACCGTGAATCCATTCCATCAGAATATTCCCCCGGGTGGAGAGGAAGGTTAGCAAGACATCTTGCAGAACTGTATGATATGCCAGCGAAAGATGCATTCCTCAGAGTTGTTGAGGATAACGGGAATAGGACTGCATCATTCATCGAAAAGGTTATCGATATGCTTGCGCCTACAATAGATTCTGCAGTTACAGCTGATATTCATAGAATATTTAGAATGCCTGGGACACTGCATAACAAAAGCGGATTGATCAAAAAGAAGGTGAGATCATTAGATGAGGACCCTTTTTTGACCTCTGTAGCATTTGATGAGGAGGCCCAGAGCGTTTATGTAGTTTTCGCCCCAAGATTCTCCCTCGCTGGAAAGATATTTGGACCATACAAAAGAGAGAAAGTATATCTCCCCACTTACGCTGCAGTCTACTTGATGATGAAAGGTCTTGCTTATCCTGTCAATTAACACTTTTATATGCATGCAGTCCAACTATGTGTTGTTATGAGTGAAGAATTACTTTCAATCTTACAAAAGAGTTTGGATGATGAATTGACAAGTGAAGAGATGTCAAAGATAGACACAGACTTGTACAGAGCTGTTGCTATAAGGATAAGGGAGATCAGAGAATCGATGGGTAATGGAGATTCACAACTTGTAAACTCACTGCTTGAGAAGGAGATATCGCTCTTCTATGACATGGCTGAATCTCTTCTTAGGATCAGGCTGCACAAGTTTCTTGACAGAGCAATTCATGGTAAAAATGAGATTTCTCTTACCCCGGAGGAGAGATATATGGTTGAACCTTTATATGATTCTGTGAAACGTCTGCTCAGAATCAGTGAAGCTTTGCATGAAGGGCATCCTTCTGTTCTGGCAGAATCTTCGGATAGCTATTCAGTCAAGTATATAGCTGTCCGTTTTAGGGAGAAGGTGCCAAAGATAGCAGGGATAGATTTGAAGGAATATGGTCCGTACATGCCGGAGGATTTTGCTGTGATCCCTATGGATAACGCTAAGCCTCTACTTGAGCACGGCCTTGCTATAGAAGCTTGGGTGAGTAATCCTTGAAGATGCCAAAGAGTGTAATGGTATATTGTCCAAAGTGTAAAAAACATACGGAGCATAGTGTGTATTTGTACAGAAAGGGAAAGGAGAGGGCTATGGCTGAAGGAGCAAGAAGACATGAGGAGGAGAAGAGAGGATACGGAGGTCAGAAATATGCTGAGCTAGTCAGAACAGCAAAAACTACTAAAAAATCTACTATAATGCTCAAGTGCAAGGTATGCAACTTTGTTATAAGCAAGTCTGGAATAAGACTGAGGAAACTGGAACTTGTAGAGTGATCAGCTTGACAAAAAAAGAGAGAATTCTTTACCCTAAGCCAAGGAGTGCTTTTCTTCTTGTTAAATGTATAAATTGTGGTGCAGAGAAAGTAATTTTTTCAGGTTCCAGCAGTCATATTAAATGTGATTCCTGTGGCCAGACACTTGCAGTGCCAGCTGGAGGAAGAGCCAAAATAACAGCACAAATCATCAAGAAGATGGACTGATGGTATGTCCCAGCAGCTTCCAGATGAAGGAGAGATACTTATAGCTACTGTGAAACAGATAACACCCTTTGGCGCGTATGTATCTTTAGATGAGTATGCAGGAAGGAATGCCTTCCTTCATATCTCAGAAATATCCACAGGCTGGGTAAGAAACATAGAGAGGTACATCAAAGTAAATCAAAAGGTTGTACTCAAGGTAATAAGAATAGATAAAGACAGAGACGAAGTTGACTGCTCTTTAAGGCAGGTGACTAATGAAGAAAAAAGGCAGAAGCTTATTCAGGTAAAGAAGGAAGCCAAGGCAAAAGGGGTTCTTGAGATTGTAAAAAAGGCATCCAATCTGAGGGATGACTCTGATATCAAGCTAAAACTTCAGGATGAATATGGCTCTTTATATGATGCATTAGCCGCAATTGCTAAGAAAGGAGAGCAGGCTGTTGCAAAGCTGGGACTCGATAAGGGGTATGTGGATAATCTGGTGAAGATAGTTGCCGAAAGATTCAAGCTGCCTGGTGTAGAAGTAAAAGGTATGTTTGAGATGACTTGTTCAAGGGCAGATGGAGTTGATGTCATTAAAGGCATATTGCAAAAGGCAACAGAACAGGTCTCAGATGGTTCTTCGGTAGAAATAACATATGCAGGTGCACCCAGATACTTGGTTAAGCTAAGGGCGGATAATTTTAAGCTTGCAGAAAGGAATCTGAAGATTCTGACTGAATATGTTACGAAGCAGATGTCGAAAGTAGGGACAGTAAATTTCGTCAGGGAGAAGAGCTGATTGAAGCCACTTATGAGACGATGCCCAGTCTGTTACACATATACTTTCTCAGACAGATGCCCAAAGTGCGGGAACCCTACAAGCATACCCCATCCACCGAAGTTCTCGCCCGATGATAAATATCTGGAGCTCAGGGTGAAGAGGGGTCAGTAGCATTGCTTGTAGTTGGTTGAGGATTGTATTTGTAAATAAACACCTGCGCTATCCAACTACCGGCTATTGGAGTGCCAGACGACTGGAAGACAAGCTCAAACGGAGAAGAGCCTGCAGGGAAGTTCTGCTGATACGTATAGATTGGGATCTGAATATATGTTGAAGCATACTGAGGCTGATAGTCAGGCGTGATCCCAACGAATTGTCCTGTTGTAGGGTCAATATCCATGTAGCCTTGGTATTTCAGAGGGAACAACGCACCTATAAAGGTAGAATTCCAGAAGAGGCTATTCGGCATTGAGTTGTAAGGGTTAAGATATTTGCTCAGATTAAATCCTGCTATGGTAGCCATTGCATCTATCTTACCATCATCTCCTCCCAGACCGTACAGCCTGCCAAGAGTATAGCATGGAACACCCAGCTGAGGACAGCTGCTGCTCAGTAGCCTAAGAGAAAGGAAGACTACCACGTATTCCCCCCCAAGGTCCTTAACTATCTGTACTGCAGTGCTGGTATTAGAAAGGTACATGGTTGCTACCTCTGCCATTCTTGTGCTGTTAAAGGTAGCATTATCTATGAAGGTAGTCCTGTTTCCCATTATAGATATCCAGTAGCCATAGTCCCACCAGGCTATTATCTTAGCGTTAGGCGGTGTGTTCTGGCTTATCCATGTGAGAGCTTGAAGCCAGTCAGGAACATAGCTTTGTGCCAGAGCTGTTGCAGAGGTTGTTATGGAATATCCCCTGTTAGCTGCAGGAACCCATACATATACTGATGATACAAGGATCATCGCTATAAGAAGTATTGATAAAATACCTCTCATAGCGTTTAAACCTTTGGCCTGTATCTTCCCATTGCTTGGAATCATACGTCCGAATAGCTCTCCAACTCCAACTGCTGCTACAAGAGCCACTCCAATGGATAGAAATACCTGCAACCTAGCAAAGGTAGATGCTACATAGAGTGAGGATAGAAAGAGAAGAATTGTAACTAACCCTGCAGCATTCCTTCTTTTCAGCATGATGTAGCCTCCGAACGCTGCAAGGAATATCAGGATTAAGTATGAATGTAAGATCTCTATTCCTGACGATGGTTGTTGCTCTGCCACAGTGGTGACAGCGGGGCTTACAGACCTTACGGCTGGTATTATTACAGAAAGATACCTGTATGTTATGTTCGCGAATGCCCCAGTAAAGGATGCAATTAAGCCAACAGCAGCTATAACTGCCAATGTTATCCATTTTCCAGAAATCTTTAATCTGTCTGGCATATGTTTTGATGCACAGATTATGACCAAACCTCCAAGCACACCTAAAGTCATTATCAGAATTGCAGCATCATCAATCCAACTCAGACCTGGGTTAGGAAAAGCAAGACCTATTGATAATGTCACGAGAATTGTCGTGATACCATTCAGGACCTTTGTGTAGTCCACAGCTAGGAAGAGAGGTATTACCAAGAAGGCAAGACCTACAAGGCCATCATAATACCTGCCACCTCCCCAGGTTACGCTTGAATAGCCTAAAAATAAGCCAGTCAAAAGGGCATACATAAGAGATTTACGCCTGTCCTGACTGTAGAAGGATTCGATAACGAAATAAAGAGCAAAAGTGCCAGCCAGCATAGATAATGGTTCATGCTTGTACCATCCCAAGCTGGACCTTGCCAAGAATCCTGGGGTAATAACTGCAAAAAGGGCTGCAAGAACTCCAACTCCAGGTCCTCTCAGTCTGTTTCCTATAAGATAAACAGGAAAGACTATCATTGAGCCAATAAAAGCAGGTTGTAAGACGAGGTAATCATACAAGCTTATGTTAATCCCTAAGACCTTTGTTACGAATTCATAAAGAAATGCTGAAGTATAATAGAATCCTGCGTAGGTTGTGCTTGCAAGGTTATAGCCTACTGGATACCATTCATTATAATCAACTACTTTGAAAAAATCTGTTAGGCCACTTAGACCTTTTGTGTTTATGTCGTTGACTATTATGCTTGTAGCATAGTAGTGAAAATACGAATCGAATTCATCCAAATAGTAGCCATAATTAGCCATCTGCAATCTGAACATCAGGCCAACGGCAAAAGCTATAACTAACCCCAAGAATGCCGCTGCTCTTCTGGGCGTTATCACGGGTCGTCTCAATATACTTCTTGCTTGATCCTTGGACAATAACAGTCTCCACCCTCCAGCGCAGGCATTATAATAACCTTAACTTTGCTGAGTCAGATGCTGTATTAGATCTGCATATGCAGAAGGTGTTAAAAGTGATTTCTTTTCTGATTCAGTGTTGTATGGCTTTAGCCTGAAGAACCACCCATCTTCGTAAGGAGATTGATTAACCTTTTCGGGGTGCTGCAAGAGCTCTTTATTTGTTAAAATTATCCTCCCGCTTAGAGGTATCATCACGTCAGCTGTAGATTTAACAGATTCAACTGTTGCTGCAACAGCTCCCTGCTTGATTTCAGACCCTTCTTCAGGTAGGCTGACAAACACTATATCATGCAACATATCAGCTGCATAATCTGTTATCCCTACCACAGATTCGTTATCGTTAATAATCTTTATCCATTCATGATCCTTTGTATAAAGTAAATCCTCTCTGATCTCATATTTGCCTACTTTCAATTTGATCTTCTCCTGTAACCATACTTTTCTACTTCATAGAAAGGAAAGCCAGTTATTTCAGCTTTCCACCTTGCACCACGTACCTCCACCTCGCAAAGATCCCCTTTTTTAAGCTCAGAATTGACAAGGGCCATTGCTATCCCCTTTTTCAGCACAGGTGAATATGTGCCGCTGGTGACAATCCCTACCTCCTCTCCCCCCATAAATACACGGCAATGGCTTCTTGGGATGATATTTTCTTTAAGAACAAGTGCAACCATTGTTCTATGCTTCCTCTCTCTGATCTCCTCAAGCGCATCTTTACCTATGAATTTAGTCTTCTGGAAGTCCACAAACCTTTCCAGTCCTGCTTCTACTGGGCTTATATCTTCGCTTATATCATTACCATGCAGTGGTAGCCCTGCTTCTATACGAAGCGTATCCCTAGCACCTAATCCGCAATTTAAACCGGAGAATATTGCTGCAGATTCTGATAAATGCTTCCATAATCTGATTCCTTTATCGGGGTTGGAATGGGTAACATTACGGAGCAAGAGTTCATAACCATCTTCACCAGTATACCCAGTCCTAGCTATCATCATCTCATTACCATAATATTCTCTGATATTAAAGCGAAACCTCTTGATATCGCCAACACCAAATTCATCAAGCATTTTGGACGAACTGGGACCCTGAACTGCAATCAGAATTGATTCATCGGTTATATCCTTGATTTCAACATTCATTCCTCCAGAAGACTTTCTCATCCATGCAAGGTCTTTTTCCTTGTTTGAACAGTTAACGACCAGTGTATATTTCTTGTCTGTGTGTTTGTAAGTTATTAGATCATCCACTACTCCTCCCCTTTCGTTGCACATAAAGCCGTACATTGCTCTCCCAGGTTCACCCTTCGTAACGCTTATAGTCAGAATATTTTCAAGCAAATTTGAGGCATCATCACCTTGCAATTCGATCCTTCCCATATGAGAAACATCAAATACGCCAACAGAATTTCTTACTGCAAGAACTTCATCTATTATTCCTTTAAAGTAAAGAGGAAGTAAATACCCAGCAAATTCTGTAAGCTTGCAAGAATCTTTATACGAAGGAAAGATCTGGGTGACTTTGACTCCAGCTTTACTCATATAACCAGAGATGGTAGATTGGGTTATAAGTATATTGTAGAAGAGGTATAGAATAATGCAACTAATTCCTGTAAGGTCCCCAACAAAGGTAAGAAGGTTTAACCTGGTAAGAGAGATAGACAAAGCATTAGCTAGAAATAATCTTTCTTTGAGCGACGGGGATATACTAGCAATATCAGGAAAGTACATGGCTCTGTCACAAGCAAGGTACGTAGAAATTAAAAGAGTAAGATATCTTGACGATTCTAAAGAAATGGCTGTTAGATATGGCCTTTCGCCTGGCATGGTTGAAATTATAGTCAGAGAAGCTGACTACATCCTAAGAGGATTATCAGGATTCTTACTCACAATAAAGGATGGATACTTTGCTCCAAACGCTGGGATAGACAAATCAAATATATTCAAGGGCTACGCTATACTGCACCCTTTTGATCCATCAGCAGAGGCAAAGAGGATTAGGGAATGGGCTCTGATAGCACATGGTGCCAAGATAGGGGTTGTTGTGACTGATAGCAGACTTCAACCTCTTCGCATGGGGACAGTTGGCATAGCTATCGGAGCCTCAGGGATAAGGGCAATAGAAGACGAAAGAGGAAAGAAGGACCTCTTCGGTAATTACATGAAGGTAACCAGACGAGCAGTTGCTGATAACATCGCTTCAGCAGTCCAGCTGCTTATGGGCGAAACAGATGAGGCAGTCCCTATAGTGATAGTCAGAGGTTCCGGGATAGAGCTTGACAGAAACTCAGAAGGATTACATATCTCTGTACCTGTGTCACAGTGTATATATGTCAGAGGGCTCTCTGCATTCTCTGATAAATTCGGCTCCTAAATGACAATGCATCAGAATACATTGTTACACCATGGAAGACGAGATATGCCTTCTTCGCCTTTGTTTTTCTTAACCTATGCTCTATAGCTGAATATTCCTTTTCCTTAAAAGGATCGCCTGTACCAAAGAGTCTTGTATAAACAATATCAGCGTTGTAAGCTGGATTTTCTTTTGTTAAATCTGAACAATATACTATTCCTTTATCCTTAAGCAACTCTAAAGAGTCTCTGTCTATTGTTCCTCGATGTTCAAGTACTGGCATTATGGATGATGAGATAAAAGAGTCAAATATGACCATAGATTTCTTAATTTTTTGTAAATTCAAAGAAAGATACGCAGGTGTTTGTAGTACAATGATATTGCTTCTTAGTATCTTACACACTTCTATCATGTAGTCTACTTCATCCATACATTCTTGCTCCGGAGTAAGGGAGCAGACATGGGTTATTGCTCTGTTGCATTTTACGGCAAATTCAAAGGTCTTAGGCACTCTGTTTCTCCAAGAAGATATCATAGGTATAGGGGGGTTAGAGTAGAATGTATAATTTACCTCAACGAAATCAAACAGCTCAGCATATACTTTGAGTTTATCGCCCGAAGCATTATAATACCCCCATCCTCCAGTCCCTATAGCTAGTTTCATGTGCTGCATCTATAACATAGCTCCTTATCAAAGATATTCTTCTCCTGCAAAGCCATGGGATAAGAATACTATAGCTTAGATTGCAGGATTCATAAGCAAGAAAGCGAAGATTAAACTTACTATCGACTATAGACAGATTCACTATAGCAAGAAGGTATATCAGAACTATGATCAGCCTTAAAGGTAAGATGTGATATATAAGCTAGAAGAACTATACAGTTTGCTTAAACATACTGGAATGCACTAGATATTATTTAGCTCAGGCAAACCGTTAATACAAAGTATTGTTATAATTCTAAAGCATGCCGGATGTACATATAGGCACCAGTGGGTGGAGTTATGATGAATGGATAGGTGTATTCTATCCAGATAAGGATACACCCAAACTAAAATACTATTCATCGATATTTGATACAGTAGAAGTGGATAGTAGTTTCTACTCTTTTCCCAAGCCATCTACTGTATTTGGATGGGTAAAAAATTCTGGAAGTAACTTCACATTCAGCCTTAAGCTCCCAAAGATTATAACACATGATATGATGCTGGGTGAAGGCTCAAGTGAACAACTAGACCGTTTTCTTAATGTGATACAACCACTATGGAGCTCAGAAAAGCTAGGAGTGTTGTTAGTTCAGCTCCCTCCAAGGCTTTCCTTTAATGATAAACTGCTTGAAGGTTTCTTAGCGTCACTGCCTTTAGACCAGTATAAATTTGCTGTCGAATTCCGCAACACAAGTTGGTTAAGAGAGGAGACTTGGAAGATACTTAGGCAGTATGGTGTAGCTAACACAATTGTGGATGAACCTATTCTTCCTTCAGATATACTGCTTACTGCAAAGTATACGTACATAAGATGGCATGGTCATGGAAAGAAAGTCTGGTACGATTACAAGTATGAAGCTAATGATGTTAAGTCTTGGGCCGGTAAGATCAGACAAATATCGAAGTCACATCAAGTATACGGCTACTGGAATAATCATTTCCACGGCTATGCAATTCTAAATAGTCTCCAGGAGCTGAGAGAACTAGGAATGATGAACGAAAGACGCACACATGCTCTTGCCGATGCTGAAAGATCGTTCAACTCTAGAAAGACGCTTACAGACTACATTTGAATATACATCTAATTTATAAACGATTCAGCCTATGGCATTTATCCACATGCATAAGTGGATAATCTGTTCAGCCTGGCCATACCTTGATGGGAGACCGCACATAGGTACATTTATGCATCTTTTATCTGCAGATGTCTATTCTAGATATCTTCGTATGCTTGGGGAGGAAGTCGTCTCCGTCTCTGGCTCAGATGAACATGGCACTCCGATTGAGGTCGAAGCTCTGAGACTGGGCAGTTCGCCAAAAGAGCTCTCGAACAGGTATCATGATACAATGCTAAAACTTCTCGATGCGTATATGATAAAGCTTGATAACTATACCCGGACTGAATCAAAGGTTCATATTCAATTCGTGAGGGATTTTTACTTAAGACTGGAAAAGAATGGCTATATCTATCCAAAGGTAGAAAATCAGCTGTATTGTGAATACGATAAGAGGTTTCTTCCTGATAGGTTCGTAGAAGGCATATGTCCTTACTGCGGGGCTCCGGGAGCAAGAGGTGATCAATGCGATAGCTGCGGTAGATTGCTAGAGCCAACGAAGCTTATAGAACCAAAATGCGTAATATGTGGCAAAACTCCTGTGATTAAAGAAACGAAGCAGTGGTTCTTTGACCTTCCGAGCCTTTCGAACGAAATACAAAGCTATATAGAGAGAAACAAGAATCTGCCTGAAAATGCAAGAAACTTCTCCATAAACTGGCTAAAGGAGGGTCTACAGGCCAGAGCTGTCACAAGAGATAACAGATGGGGTATACCTGCCCCCTTTAAAGGTGCAGATAACAAGACTATATATGTATGGATGGAAGCTGTACTTGGCTATCTTTCAGCTGTAAAAGAGCTTGAAGATACTAAAGGGAGCAATCTTTTCGAGTTCTTCTGGAAGGATAAAGAATCGAGGAGTGTCTTTTTTATAGGTAAAGATAACATACCTTTTCATACCATCATTCTGCCAGCTTTACTCATCGCCTCTAAAGAGGGCTATGCTCTCCCTTGGCAGGTTTCTTCGACAGAATTCGTACTTTTTGAAGGCAAGAAGTTTTCAAAAAGCAAGCATATAGGTATATGGATGGATGAAGCTATGACAATAGCTCCACCAGAGTACTGGAGATTTGTGATGATGTATCTTAGGCCAGAAATAAGAGACGCAAATTTCACATGGTCAGAATTTGATAGGATGGTTAACGATGAATTGAATGATGTCCTAGGGAATTTTATCAACAGAGTCCTTTCTTTTGTAGAGAGGTTCTTCGATTCGAAAGTTCCTGATGCGGGGGACTTGAATCATGAATCAAAGTCAATTCTTCTAGCAGTCTCAGAAGCATGGAATCAGTATCGTAGCAATATGGATGCTTTTGCAATAAGGGAAGCATTGAAGATTATGGTTGACCTAGCCAGAAAGGGTAACGAATATATGAGTTCAACGGAGCCATGGCTATTGGTAAAAAATAAAAATAACAGGCAAAGTGCGTCGACTGTTTTATACACATGCTGCCAGGTTGTTTACACTCTAGCCATTATGATGTATCCCTTCATGCCTAGTTCAGCAGAAAAACTTCTTCGTATGCTCGGGCTGGATTATAAAGTTATTAAAGCTGAAGTTGCAGGGCATGCAGCTCTATCTCCTGGTCACAAGATAGGTAGAGTTTCCCAACTCTTCAGTAAGGTACAGATTCCAAAAGCCTGATATGATAAAGTCATCTCGCTGTTTTAATCTCTTAAGAGTCTCTACCTTGTATTTACGTAAACATCATTTGTCAAAAAGCTATCGACTCAAGGCTCTACTAAATTATCTGAGTACTGAAGCAGTGATTCCTCAACCATTATAGATGCATCATAAAGCAATGCCATAGCTATTGCATCGGATGCTCTATATCCACCTAGCACAGTTTCACCGTTTTTGCTTTGGAAATGCAGGTCAGCTCTGAGTGCGCTACCCTTTGAATACACCTCTATCTTGTTTAGATGCATACCAAGCAATTCAGCTATCTGCTCCACCATGTTGTATACAGAAGGAAGAGAAGATCTATCACCCTTCATAAACCTTGACATATGCAACGCAACTTCTCCAGAGAACGCTCTCATAGTGAAGGTCTTTCCTTCTTCTGACTTCAGAACTAACGCACCTTCAAGCCCATTATCATCTATTAATCCCACCTGCACGACCCTTGCAAGCACAAATACGGAGTTCCCGCTCAATAAACATGCAGTATGTATTTGTGATATTTATCTGTTCTGATACTTTGCTAGCTATCTAGCTAAAACGTAGATATCTTTTAAAAGAGGCAATGTGGTTTAACCTGCTTATGAGCTTTAAGGTTCACAGTCCCGTTGTAATTATAGGGAGTGGTCCAGCGGGGTTGACAGCTGCTATATATACAGCTAGAGCTGGCTATCCCCCGCTCGTTATAGGTGGCTTTGAGTTCGGAGGACAGCTTATGCTAACTACATACATAGAGAACTTCCCAGGATTTCCCGATGGTATACTTGGACCTGACCTGATGCAAAACATGCGCAAACAGGCTGAGAAGGTGGGTGCCACAATAATAGACCAGAATGTGACTGCTGTAGATTTCAGTACGAGGCCATTCAGAATATTTGTAGATGAAGATATGTATACCGCTGATGCCGTAATAATAGCAACAGGAGCATCAGCTAAGTGGCTCGGGCTCGAATCAGAAAATAGACTCAAAGGAAGAGGAGTATCGTCCTGCGCTGTCTGCGACGGTGCATTTTTCAAGGGGCAAGACGTGGTAGTTGTAGGAGGCGGTGATTCTGCAATGGAGGATTCTATTTACCTTTCAAATATGTGCAGGAGTGTAACTGTCATACACAGAAGAGATAAACTCAGGGCGAGTGCTATAATGCAAAAGAGAGCCATGGAGAGGCCAAACATACACTTTGTATGGAACAGTGTTGTTCAAGAAGTGCTAGGAGATAAAAAGGTCTCTGGTGTCAGGATCAGAAACGTCATAACTGGTGAAGAAAGCACAATATCCTGCAGCGCAGTATTTGTTGCTATAGGCCATACACCTAATACTGAAATATTCAAGCCTTATCTGGAGATGAATGATAACGGATACCTTAAGGTTGTAAAGGAAACAAGGACCAATATAGATGGTGTTTTTGCTGCAGGAGATGTATCGGACCACATATACAGACAGGCTATAACTGCCGCAGGAATTGGTGCTAGAGCTGCATTAGATGCTGTAAGGTACTTGGAAGTTCTCCATTCTGAAAAGAAGGCACAAGAGGTCCTTGTAAAAAGCTTAAGCGAAGAAACTGGTTAGCTGTTGCTGCCCCTCCTCTTTGCTAAGATATGATACAGAAAGTCCGAGTCTCCTTGCAAATATCTCAGGCTTGTCGTCAAGGAGGCCTTTTACTAGCTCCAATGCAATGTTTGCAGCTGTCTCGGCATCATTCTCTTTTGCTCTGAGTGTTCTGCTCCTGCTGTGGTGTTTCAACTCCGTATCGATTATTGTCACAGTGGTTGACTTATACGACAGATTGTTACTTTTTAATTCTTGTGTGATGTCTTTAGCCATCATAGAAAGTGCTTCTTTTATATCGTTTATGTCCCTTGTATCCTGTTTAAGAGTTAGCATTCTGCCAAGTTGCTCCCTTTCCTTTTCTTCAATCTGTGTCTCATCTATTCCCCTTGAAGCTTGGTAAAAATACAGACCAAGCCTGTTACCGAATTCTCTCCTTAACTTCTCCAGTGAAAGAGCAGCAAGTTCTCCAACAGTATGTATACCCATCGCCTTCAGTCTCTCAGCAGTCCTAGGACCTATACCATATAATGAATCAACGTCTTTTTGCTTAAGGAATTCTTCTACATGCTCTGGCGTTATAATCATCAATCCATCAGGCTTACTGCTGTCGCAAGCCATCTTTGCTATGAGCTTATTTGGTCCAACGCCTATGCTACACTTGATACCTGTCTCCTTTCTTATTCTCTCTTTTATTTCTTTTGCAAGCTCACCTGCTCTCTTGTAGTCAGAATCAACTGTATCTGTTATATCTATAAAAGCTTCATCTATGCTTTCTTGTGCAAACCTCTTCGAATAACTTCTTATTATACCCATTATTCTACTTGAGACAGACTCATAGTATGGAAAGTCTGGATGAACAAATAGATGGTCTACACCCTCAAGTAGCTTTTTCGCTCTAGCTAAAGGGATGCCTGATTTAACACCATACTTTCTTGCCTCATAGTTTGCAGTAGCTACAGCTCCGGAGATTTCTGTCCTGCCAGAGAACATACCTACTATGACAGGTTTACCTTTTGCCTCAGGATTCCTTAGCTCTTCACACTGAGCATAGAAATAGTCCATGTCTATTGCAATAACAATTCTTGTCTGGTTTTTTTCCAACATGTAGAATGCATGTTAGAGCTTGATTTATACCTTTGTGACTTGTTGATATTATTAAACATGTATGGTACAATATCTTATCAAAACTTCTTAAATATGGTAACCCTTTAGTGCTAAATGATGTACATCTTCGTAGAGCTTGATAGGCTTGTTCCCCACGAGATGCATGATGAAAATCATGCCAGAGAAATTGCTGATGACATAAGAAAGAGGGGGGTCTTGCTCAGGCCAATAGTAATACACAAACTTGAGAACGGGAAATATATGGTAGTTGATGGTCATCATCGAACAACAGCCTTAAAGCGATTGGGATGCAAGTATGCAGCTGCTACACTTATCGATTATACTTCAGGTGATATCAGGGTAATGAGTTGGAAAGGAGACAAAGCATGGGAAAAGAAAGAAATAGTTGCTAGAGCTGTAACAGGTAAGCTACTACCTCCGAAGACTACAAAACATGAAATCAAAATAAGAGACGGATACCTACCTTTCTACAATAATGATGCCGTAGAACCAGTCATAGCGGTTGAACTTACAAGACTAAAAGATGGGTATTGACAAAAATTTGTAAAAATAACACAAGCGTAATTGCATAGATCGATAAGCAAGTAATAAATATCAATAATATTGAAGCGATGCCGAAGCGGGGGTCGCCCAGCCTGGCCAAAGGCGTGAGAATAGAACAGAATAGAATATATTCACGAAGCTTAGGACCTCATCCCGTAGGGGTTCGTGGGTTCAAATCCCACCCCCCGCACTAATTTAGTAGCAAATTAAGAATGCTAAGATGCAACATAGTTTTCTAGTAGGTTTAGACAAAGCCGAAGAGAGAAAAGGTGAATGCCATTAGGACTACACTATACACTTTTTCATATCATCCCTTGAAATAGCTGAAGCTTGTAAGAGTCGAGATGAAAAGCTGATGTATCAATCTCAACATTCGTAACCGAATACTTGGATGGCCTGACAACATGAGGAACGAAAATTTTTCAGGTTGAAAACATTCTGCCAAAACGGCTTAACAGAAATCTTAACAATGAGCTTAAGCATTACCCCCGCGTCTGCTTTTACAGCAAGAATTCGAATATGTAAGCAAAGTCCGATAAATCATTCATCTGCTTGCAGTGCAAAGTTGGTTTTGCTTGCAGGGGCACACTTTGCAGCCTCTTGGCATTGATGTGGCAGATGCGGAGCTGATTGTGCCTGTTGATAGGCAACTGGAGATTCTTGAAGCTTCGTCAGGATTCTTACTTCTCTAATATCCTCCACAAAATTCACTTTGTAGACCTAGCTTATCGGATACAGGTTAATCCTGTCAATAAGATAGTGCAGAGCGTAATATTCACATGCAAAGGCTCTGCGCAATTACTGAGAAGCATGCATCTCTCTTATCTTGGACCTGTATACGCTTAATATATCCTGCAGAGTTACAACTCCAAGATAACTTCCGTCAGAAATCACAGCAGCCCAAGACGATTTCTCTTTGGTAATAGATTCCCAAGCATCGAAGGCAGTAGTTTCCTTTCCTACCATTATCTTGTCCTGCTTCATCACTTCCCTAACCTTTTCACTCCCCCTGTGCAATATGTCATACAGGTAGACAGTACCAAGCAGTCTGTCACCCTCTACCACAGGCAAAGATGTTATACCTAATGACTCCATCTTCTCCTCAGCTGTTGCCAAGACATCATCGGGTGTAACTGATATGTCCTCGGGTTTTATCTCTTTAATTCTAATCTGAGCTAATAATGGTATTGAAAATTCTCCTGCATGTGCGGGCGATTCCTTCCTTGACAGTTTTTGTGAACTGTATATCGTATATTGTCCAGATACAACGTATGATATAGCAACTGCTACCATTGCGCCAGGCAGTAACTGCAAGCTTCCAGTCATCTCGACAACCATAACTAGGACTGATATCGGAACTTTTCCTGCAGCACCAAAGAATGAAAGCATTCCAATTATTACAAAAGGAGCGAGGTGGGGCACGTATGCAGGAAATAAGTAACTGAAGAATAATCCAACTATGGTGCCAAGAGAAGCGCCTATCACCATACCAGGAGCGAAGACTCCACCGCTCCCTCCTGAACCTATACTGAAAGAGGTAGCAAGTATTTTAGCAAATGGTAAAATCAACAATACAAGTATTAGAGGAAGGCCAAAGGTGGGTATAGCGGATAGTTTTTCTCCTATCATAAGCTGTATCCAGCCATAGCCTGTCGCCAGTACTTCTGGGAAGGCAAGTGCTATTACTCCTGCAACAAACCCACCTATAGCCGGTTTTGCATAATTCGGTATCTTTAGCCTTAAAAATAACCGTCTGATTCCGTAAAAGGACCTTACGTAAAGTACAGCAAGAATTCCAGCGACCAAGCCAAGAACCGCATACATGGGAAGCCTTACTGTTGAAAACTGGTATGTTGTGCTTCCAAAAATCGGCTCAAACCCTACAACTGAGCCGAAGATTGAATAACCTACCGCAGCGGCGATGAAAGCAGGATAAATCGCATCTACTTCCATATCTCTCCTGTAAAGAACCTCAGCAGCAAGAAGAGCCCCTCCCACAGGAGCTTTGAATATTGTTCCTATACCAGCGCCTATGCCTACTGCTACAGCCATCCTTCTGTCTGAATCTCCTAGATGTAAAACATTCGCAAGCGCCGAACCAATACCTGCCGAGATCTGAGCTGTGGGTCCTTCTCTACCTGCACTACCTCCTGAGCCTATCGTTATAGCCGATGCAATAGTTTTAACAAGAGGAACCCTTCGCCTGATTTCTCCTCTCTTATTGTGAAAAGCATCTATCGATGCATCTGTACCATGCCCTTCCGCCTCGGGAGCAAACCTATACACTATAAGTCCCGACAAAAATCCTCCAATCGTAGTTGATACAGGTAACAAAGCATACCTTACAGCAGAGAAAATATACTGTAAACTTCCACCTTCACCTATTGGCCTTGGTACTTGCATACCAACAAACCTATCAAGAAAAAGGAATTCTGTCGCTCTAATTGAAAAGTAGAATACTAGAGCTCCTAGACCAGATATAACGCCTAACACTACACCCAGTATCATCCATTTTTCAAGATAAGGTAGAGAAAGGAATCTGCTCGAGATGGAAAATCTATTCGTCATCAAGTTAGAGTCTCATTGCTTTGGCTAAAAAATATTTGTAAATTATTCCCATACCTATCATACTTGCTGCTTTTTTTACCTTTCTTACTTCCTTCAACCAGTCCTGCCTAGCTCTAGGCCCAAGATACATCCGAATTTTATCTAATCTCGCAAGAAGACCCCGTCCGCAAGGGCGGGGTAGTTCACTTACTGAATGACACTCTACAGAAAGATAGAAAAATGTTAAAAGAGGCTCGGCTTTTTCAATACTGTGGAAAGGATCAAAATCTTTCTCGTAATGCTGATAACTGCTTCTATTGGACTAGGCATATCAATAGTTGCAATATCTGTTGCAAGCCAAAAAACTCAAGATGTTTTATCCATAATCCTAGAGCTTATTAGTGGCCAAGCACCATCAGATACCCCTTTTTTCGTCCCACTTTCATTCATGCT
>JARVJU010000029.1 GCA_029775965.1 Nitrososphaeria archaeon
CTAGAAACATTCTAGCTATGGGTCTGGAACATGCACATGCTGAGGAACAGCCTCTACTTATCAAAAGAAGGATAAGCAAGTTTGTTCCTGTGAAGCAAGAAGCCTACGGCTTCAGTCGTAGGTAGTTGACGTAAACATAGACTGACAACGCTTATTGCAATTTAATCATTAAGGCGTATAATCACTTTGATAAGGATGTGTATGCTTAGAATAAGAGATAGGGGTTGGCTTATCTATTCATTTACAAGCAAGGAAATGTAGCAAGCTTTATATTGATTATGACATCAGGTGTCAAATATGACAAAAGATATGATATATGACAAAAATACAAATTTGACACAGCATGAACGGAATATATACAATATAACATCAATAACGCTTCTGATAATATCTCTTTCGTTATTAGTGGCTGGATTATACTATCAATTAGTCTCTCACTCACTTGCTCCTTTGATTGTAGGTATAGTTGCAGGTGCGACTTTGGCGATACCTTTGGAATTGTGGAACTTCAGCGACCCTGATACATTGCAACGTGTAATGGCCTTTCAGGACAGGTTTCTAATGGTCTGCTTTGGCTTTGCCATTGGTCTTGGAGCTATACTGTTGTACGGTCTAAATCTCATACCCGGGGTTCAACCTCATTTCGGTTTCAAAGCGTTGTTTGTTCCTGGGATAGTTATCGGTGGATTGCTCTTTGGTATCGGCGTAGGATTCGCAGGCTATTTCCCCGGCACAATATGGATAGCGCTGGGGCAAGGACGGAGAGATGCGATATATGCTGTGGCTGGTGGTTTACTGGGTGCTTTATCATGGTCTTTGATCTTTGGAGCGGTAAGGAATGATCTATGGAATACACTGAACTTTGGACCTATAACTTGGTACAGCATAGCTGGCCTAACTAGCAAGTTAGAGATCTTTCTCGTTAGCTTAGTGTTTGGGGGAATTATGTTTCTTCTCTTTATGTTTTTACCGAGGTATCCAAAGCTATCGATTAAACAGTCTTGCGCATATCACTTGACAGGGAAAAACAAGCAGGCATATGTGTTCGATAAACAATATTCAGAAGAACTGAGTAAATATCCTAATGCAAGAAGATTCATAGTGAGACTCACAAATGAAAGCAGTGAAACTAATGCAAGGTCTATCATACTACTCGGTTTAGCTTTCACAGTAACTGCGGTGGCTGTTATATATTTAAGGCAGATATTTGGAGAATCGACCACTTATGCTTGGATATGGTCTCAGCTGTTCTACGGTCTAAATCCCTCTTATGCTGCAAGTAATCCATACTGGCAAATATTTGGTGGACTAAAGATATCGAATGGAATAGCCATAGACAATCCGTTTAGTCAGATAGGATGGGAACCCTTTAGTGACCTTGGGACGTTCCTCGGTGGTCTAATATCATCCTTGTTCATTTCTAAGAGGTTCATGGGATTCAAGAAACAGGTACCCAATGTTTGGCAGAAAAGATTCGGTAAGAGTGAGAAGCTAAGATTTGTTGGTTCATTTTTTGGTGCATTTCTAGTTCTTTTCGGTGCTAGGATGGCTAATGGTTGTGCTTCAGGTCATATACTGTCAGGGAACATTCAAATGGCAGTATCCAGCTTTGTCTTCATGATCGCTGTACTCGCTGGCGCATGGTTGATACTGGGTATAGTAATGAGGCTGAAGATAAATGGCACAGGGTTCAGATAGATATTCGTTCTGCGTAATATTTAAGAAAATAAGGTAGTGAGATACAAGACATGCCAAAATCGGTTTCAGACATTGTAGAAGAGCTGATCTCATCAAACCCATGCATCAGTTATCTAATTGGCGAAGGGATAGTTAATTATTCGTCTCTTGCTAAATTGTTACAACCAGCTGTAAACGACTTGAGTAATTCTGAAGTCAGAGTTAATACGATAGTTCAGTCTCTTAGACGTGCCGCATCAAAGTCAAGGTTTGAAGATTATTCATCTGTTGCGAAGGCATTAGCAGAGGCAGATTATAACATATATCAGAATGTTAACGAATTTACGTTCGGTAGACAGGATATTCCGCGGCTCTTATCAAAACTAGCGGAGCCGAATATTCTGGAGAGTTCTGTTTTGATTCTTTTTCTTTCTGGTGATAGCCTCACTTTAGTCGTAGATGATAAAACAGCCAACAGACTAAATATAAAGCAGAGTGCAACGAAGTATACACTGCTCAAGATTTCTATTAGGCATGCTACAGAAGCCCGGCCTGGGTCCTCAGCCTTCTTAGCTCAGGTGCTAGGGACGAAAGATATTATGCCACAGAACATTATTAGAAAGAACAATGAGTTATATGTTCTCTTTGCCGAAGATAAATTTACCAACTCTTTAGAAGCAATAAAAATATTAAAGCAAAGTGCACTAATACCAAAACAAGGTAAGTAGTTGTTTAGAGACGATTATTTATGACTTTATGTCAGAAATACGGCATATCCTCGAGCAGAATCACGAGTCTCCCCATCATAGCATGCGGACTAAGAGGTGTTTGAGAGAATTTGATATTGCCATCACTTAATTTTGTCCAAGCGTTTCTAGCTGTGCTATCTGGATTTGTAGTTGGATTTTCGTTGGGGTTAATAGGTGGTGGGGGCTCTATACTTGCAGTACCTCTTCTACTCTACGTGGTTGGATACTCAAAGTATCCGCATCTTGTTATAGGTACAACAGCTCTAGCTGTTGGGCTTAACGCATATGTCAATCTCTACAGCCATTATCGAAACAAGACTCTTAGAGTAAAGCCTGGGATAGTATTCGCTCTATTTGGTGCCCTTGGTGCGTTTATAGGAGCGGAGCTTGGTCTTATAACCCCTGGTAATACTCTACTATTTTTGTTTGGGATACTCATGATTCTTGTAGCTGTTATGATGCTCAGGGGAAGAGACAATATCAAGAAAGATATTCAAAACCCTACTGCTATAATCAAACAGACAGCGAATCGAACATTAAAGACTGCTTTGACTGGTATAGCTGTTGGTATCGCTTCTGGTTATTTTGGTATAGGTGGTGGCTTCTTAATCGTGCCAGGTTTGATGTTCTCGTCAGGTTTAGCTATAACAGAGGCTATTTCTACATCTCTTATTTCAGTTGGGACATTCGGCATCGTATCAGCGTTTAGATACGCTATAAGCAATCAGGTAGATTATATAGTCTCTTTGCTGTATCTTTCTGGTGGAGTATTCGGCGGTATTCTTGGTGCAAGGCTAGAATATAGAGCACCTAGGCAGATGCTCAGACTTATCTTTTCAGCAATAGTAATCATTGTAGCAATATACATCATCTTTAAGAACCTTCCTAGCCTATAATAAAGGGAACAAATGAAATAATGAGTTAAAAATAAAAATATCTTGCAATAAAAGAAGCGTATGGCAAAAGCTCTGTTTCTAATCATGAGTGGTGCTGATTCTCCCATGAAGATGGAGTTGGGGATAACAGCTGCTGTCAGGTCGCTTCAGGCAAATAGATACGAAGACTTGAAGGTGATATTTTTTGGACCTAGCGAGGAATATTTAACAAAGATCGAAGGGCAAGTAAAATCCAACTTTGACCTGTTACTGCAATCTAAAGCCATAGATTCTGCATGCTCTAACGTAGCTGAAAGGGCTAATATAAAGCATGAACTACATAAAATCGGATTGAATCTTATGCCTGCAGGAGAAAGAATAGCGTATTACATAAATAAAGGATACGAGGTTATAACCTTTTAGGTGCTTTGAAACAGAGCTTCAGCTGTAGAATGTCAGGACCTGCATACTGATAAAAATATTAAATCATGGAACATTACTCAGCAGAGTTTTTTAGGCTATATTTTCACATCTTCTATGCCACTATCAGAATAAAATTTAGCAGACAAGCTAAGAAGGATATGAGTATCAGCAGCTCTTGCTCGAAACAATTACAATGAAGCCAAACGTCTTTATTGAAGTATAGTCATCTGGCCTTAGATCGGTAGGAGATTCTATGAATGGTTCTCCGTCTGGAGAGAAATCTAAAGTTCCGTAAACTCGTATTAGCTCGAACCCTGATTTTAATAGCATTCGTTTAGTCTGCTTATAGGTGTAAAAAGTTGCTTTACTGTAAAATCTATGTCCTCCTTTTCCTAATTCAGAATATTTCTTTCCCCAGACTGAATCTTTGGTTATCTCTCCCAGTACAAAACTACTTCCGCACTTTAGCACTCTGCTGATCTCCTTAAGCATATTTTCAACACTATTCACAAAGCAGATAGTGAACGAAACTAGCACAGTATCAAAACTTTCTGAACGGATGGGTAGTGCATTAACATCAGCCTGTACAACATCAATACCCCGTTCTTTGCTCTTTTTGAGCATACTGCTAGAGATATCAATTCCTAATTCTACACCTAGTTTGAATGCAAAGACCCCCGAGCCTACCCCAATATCAAGTACTCTACCAGATGGCTTTGTAGCTAGCAATGTGTTGAGTTCTGACAGGTATATTTCTTTATTTTCAACGAACCAATTATCAAAGTCTTCGGCAAAGAGATCAAATGTATTCTTAATATCTATTGGTTGATAAACGGCTTTGATGTTGTATGAATAGTCCAAAGCAGTTTCCTCCCAAATATCACATTGTCAGGTTTTGGGTGTTAATATAGGTATTAGATAACTTATTTTATCGTAGGTCTGAATAGAATGTTTCCTGAAAGACATATCCTGGCAATTCATCAGCAACAAACCTAAAGTGAATATATTGCTGGATAGTATCAGCAGACGCTTGCAATTCCTTTTGGATATAACATAATTCAAAACAACAAAGATTGTCATGGCTCGCATTTCTTATCAGCAGGATGATACTTCTCCTCGACGGAATGTTCCCTATGCAGAGCGTTTACTTCCAGCCTATCCGAAGACGAAGAGCAATTAATACCGCACTGTCAACTAGCTGTTATCCAATCTAAAACCTAGATGAGAGGTCAAGGTTAAGAGGAGGCATCTCCTCAGGATTTATCTTCAATTCCAAAATCCTTTGGGATTGTTCACCAAGCAAGAAGTCTATAGCATCATCTATATCCCTGTCGGAGTTTATAGATAGAGAAGGTATTCCAAACGCCTCTCCAATTTTTGTAATATCAGGATTGCCATGAGTGGTGCCAATAATCCTTCCCATCTTTTGTAGCTTCTGTCGCATGTACAGAACTCTGTAGGAATTATCGTTGACTATGATAAATTTAGCTGCAATCTTCTCTCTTGCTACTGTTTCCAGGTCATGGAACGTCATGAGAAATTCACCATCTCCAAGTATAGAAATAACTTCTCTTTCAGGGTGCATAACTTTTGCACCAAGTGCAGCTGGTAGAGCAAATCCCATAGCCCCCAGATTGGTAGCTGCAAGAAAGCTATTTGGTCTATGCAACTGAATATAATCATATGCATAAAGGATATGTACACCTTGACCGGCAGTTAAAATTACGTCCTTCGGGATAGCTTGGTTCAATAGAGCAAAAAATTTTGAAGGATTTACATATCCTTCTTCAGTTCTGGAGGCAGAGAGGTCAAGCATTCTCTTCCACTGTAGCATTTTTTGCTTGAGGGTATTCAGCCAATCCCTTGAATGTTTCGTTGAAGATGTGTCTTGCAAAAGGGATTTTAAAAAAGAAAGTCCGTCACAATAGTAATGCAGATTTAGAAAGATCGGTTTTTTCTCAGCAATAGGGTCAAGGTCAACCACAACCTTCTTGCCTCTTATAGAGGAAAGATAACCATAAGTCGTAACATCGGATATTCCACCTCCTATAGCAAGAATCAGGTCAGCGCTTTCTAGGGCAAAATCAGCCACTATACTGCCACCACCGAAGCCTACCCTGCCAAGATAAAGTGTATGGTCTTCTGGAAATACTCCCCTTGCATTTCCTGTGATTGCAACAGGTATACTGTATCTTTCTGATATTTCCAGGAGGTACTTTGAACCCTCCTCAGAATTTATTCCTCCACCTGCGATTATCATAGGCCTTTCTGATTCTTCAATCAGCTTCAGGACTTTTGCTATCATCTCGCTTTCAGCCATTGGCACCTGCTTGATATCTACACTAATCTCTTTTCCATCTGCTTCAGAATACCAAATATCTTCTGGAACCTCAAGCAGTACTGGCCCAAAAGGTGGACTCGATGCAATAGAATACGCTTGAGAGAACGCACTAGCTGTATTGACTGGTTTATCAAGAGTTATTACTGCCTTCGTTATAGGTCTTGCAATACTGCTCTGATCAACCTCCAGCCAGCTATCGAGTCCTTTCATCCTTCTCTTTACAGAGCCGGATATAACCAAGAGAGGGGATGAATCCTTGTAAGCTATAGCTATCCCTGTTACAGAATTTAGGAAACCAGGTCCAGCGTGAACAACAGCAACGCCCGGCCTCTTTGTCAACCTACCTTCAGCATCTGCCATACTGACTGCTGTCTGTTCATGCCTTGTAGATATGTATCTGAGCGAGGTATCCCTGACTGCATCTAGAAAATCTAAAATAGATACACCAACAAGTCCATAAACAGTTTTGTTCCCTACTTTCTCTATTCCAGAAGCTATAGTTTGAGCTACATTCATGGTATATCAATTACAAGATATCTTCAGGATATTAAATACTTGTTGCTATGACGTACATTCTTGCTTCTTGGTAGTAAAGACTTATTATCAGTATCATTAACGCTACTTCAAAACTCTCTACATATTCACTACGTTCTGTGGTTTCTCTCCTGTCAGCACCCTTGCTACATTTTCTATCGTAAACTGAATGATCCGCATTCTCGCTTCGTTCGTAGCTCCTGCTATATGTGGTGTCATAATCAAGTTGGACCCTTCTTTTGCAGCTTTAATTAATGAATGGTCGCTCGGTAAAGGCTCTTCGCTAAAGACATCGACCCCCGCTCCAGCAATCCAGCCCTCTGATAGAGCTTTCGCAAGGGCACCTTCATCCACTATTTCCCCTCTTGATACATTTATAAATAGAGAGGTAGGCTTCATCATCCTAAATTCTTTTTCACCTATCATACTTCTGGTTTCATCAGTCAGGGGTAGATGAACAGAAATGATATCACTTTGATTTAGCAATTCATGGAGAGGTTTGAACTCCATATCTTTGGCCTCCTCAGGCCTTATTTTATCAAAGTACACAACCTTTGCTCCCATAGCCACTGCTCTCTTACTTACTTCTTTGCCTGTCCTTCCCATCCCTAGGATGCCCCATACCTTTCCATAAACTTCACCTGCCAGATTCATAAGCTCTGCTTGAGTCCATCTACCATTCATTATCTGTTGATGCGCATACGGTATTCTCTTTAATAGCGATAATGCAAGAGCAATTGTATGTTCAGCTACAGATATAGAATTAGCTCCTCCTATGTTAGCCACAGGAATACCTAGTTTTCTACAGGCTTCTACATCTATATGGTCATACCCCGTACTCGGTTGTTGTATCAGCTTCACATTTTTCATATATTTACAAAACTCTTCTGTAATAGGTATTGCAAAGGTATAATCACCTATAATCACGTCAGCCTCCGATATCTCTTTAATAAAAGAAGGTGAAGAGGTATCGTTGATTGTTATTACATCTAGATCCATGTTTTGCGGAATGTATGGAGCGAAAAAGCTCCTAACTACAGTGGCTGGAAGAGGAGACAAAACGACAACCTTAGGCATAGATATTAGTTTGTTAAAGAATTATATTAATACTTTGAGTAGAAAGTGCTAGTAATTCTGATATGCATAGCTTACTTCTATAGCCATTGCTTTTCTTTTTGATTGACTTCGAATGTCAACGCAACTGCTCCTTCTGCCTGCTCTGTCGCTGTTACAGTGAATCCAAATTCATTCAACAGTCCTTGTACAAATTTAAGACCTACTTCAGTGGCTGCCTTACCAAGAAGTAATCCAAATATAGAAACTCTTACTTTGTTTTCATTCAATCTCTTCATATTAATTTCTCTTAACCCTATAGATGAATAACCCAGCTTAGCCATCTCTAGAATATCATCAAAAGTGATACCTCTGATCTTAAAGTATTTTCCTAGCTCTGCGCCTGCGTCTTCGAAAAGGCGAAACATTTCTTCCCTTCTTAAGGGATAAAGTTGATTCACCATATACTCTATCAAGCTTCCTGGAAGAAGCACAACATCAAGATTCTTTGTCGCATACCGAATCAAAGTCTGTCCCCTAATTTCCTCCATGTCCAGTCCTTTCTCAAGTGCATCAACAAATATGGATAAAATAGAATTACCAAGCTCATAAACCGTCGTATGATTCTGCTTAGCATACTCTACCAGTTTTGAATGGATCTTTGAATCAACAGCTATATTGGTTCTCATTTTCTACAGAAGTACTGCTTTCTCCTGTATTTAACATGAATGGAAAGAAAAAATTAGATTGGGTTTTGTATACATGTGTGCACAAATGATTATATGCGAATAATCAAAAGTTTGTAATTAAAATGGCAAGTAACGCAGAGGTACTATACACCAAACCTGAAAAAATTAGAACGTTAATAGGCGTATTCCTAGGCTATCTATTCGACGGATACGACCTTCAGTTGATAAGCTATCTGATCCCAAGCATAAGTATTTCTTTTGCTGTTCAGCCTTTTGTCATAGCATCCTCTGTAACAATCACTCTTATAGGATCTGTAATAGGCGGTCTTCTCTTCGGCTGGATTGCTGATATACTTGGCAGAAGACGAACACTTCTCCTGACAATATTCGTATTTGGTCTGTTCACTTTGCTAACAGGCTTTGCTGATAATATATTCCAGTTTTTCCTGTTGCGATTCTTTTCAGGGTTAGGAATCGGAGGCGAATGGGGAATAGGTTTCAGCCTGCTTAATGAAGCATGGTCAGAGAGGACAAGGGGGGCGTGGGGAGGTGTTTTGCAGAGTATGTTCCAATACGGGATACTTGGAGCTGCGACAACAGCCGGATTCTTCATAGCTGGATATGGGACTGCGTTGGGGTGGAGATATTCCTTCATCTTCGCAGGGTTGGTATCATTGCTTCTGTTATCAGTCCGCTTTATAATACCAGAATCCAAAGTATGGCTGATGTATGCAGAAAAGAGAAGAGCTGGTGAACTTCCAACTGGATATGATGTAAGGGCACCAATAATTCAGATCTTCTCAAGGAAGAACATCAGATGGACGCTCCTGACTTCTTTCTACAGCGCATTCGCACTGTTTGGTGGTTATTCGATGATAGTATTTATGCCAACTTATCTTGGTGGCCCTCCTTCTTGCCAAAGTTGTCTGCATATACCTATTGCAACATATACTTTTATGATAATTCTGGCAGTTATTGCTGGAACACCAGGCTATTGGTTAGACGGTTTTCTTGCCGATAAATTTGGCAGGAAGAGGGTTGCACAGCTCTTTATAGCTGGTCTCTTAGTAACACTTGTAGCTTTCTTTTACCAAGCTGTCAGCATAACTTCAGCAGAGGTTTCTCATATGAGCATACAAAGTATTCCGACTTTTCCAATCTTCTATATTCTTATAGCTTTTAACTTCTTTAACGGTTACTTTGCACACATGGGTGTGTGGTACGGAGAGCTCTTCCCCACAAAAATACGTGCCACTTCTACGAACTTCGCATATATAGTTGCCGGTAGGGGATTGGGAGCTGGCTTGGCTCCGATTCTCATCCCTATCCTGTCAGGAATAGCTGGCTACGGCTGGGCCATGGCTGTCGGTGCTATTTCGGCTAGTGCAGTAGCTTTAATAATATCTACAGCAATAAAAGAAACAAAGGGAACAGTAATAACACCATTGTAACACGATCATCTGGTAATATATTCGATCGTAAAACTTTATTATTTAAATATCAAATCTTCAGTCTGTTTGTCCTCTACTTTGCTCTTTGGCGTGAATCTTGATGACCCATGGAGATATGCAGGACTGCGAGAACCAAAATCGATAATCTTTCCGCATCTTATTTCTATAGGCCTGCCAGAATCGAAGATCCTTGATACTATAGATGAATTTGTAGCTAAACTTCATGGAGACAGTGAAGAAAAATCTCAAGATATCCCTGCAATACTTTCTTTGGCAGATATGCTTGCTGATTTGAAGATTGACTTTGTTCGATGTTGGTTCCCTTGGAACTTCTTCGAAAGAGAAGCCGGTGAAATGAAAGAGCTAAATAAGTGGCAGGATGCATCTTACAATGAGTATCCTTTAGATAACTTGGTAGAAACACTTACTAGGAAGGGAATCAGTGTTGTGCCTGTTGTAGCTTGCGGCTACCAAAGAATGCTCCCCAAGGGTCTAAACCCCGATTCCGCTCCGAACGAATATATAAAAAGGGGATATTTTCATACAAGGTTGCTTGTAAGACATTACAAGAAATTCATACATACATGGCAGATTGAGAATGAACCAAATTGGTGGCATATGCATACAGTAGCAGGTTGGCGTTCAGGAGCAGTCTGGTTAGAAGGAGCTTTTGCAGAAGAGCTTTTGGGTATGTTGAATGATGCAGTACACGAAGAAGACCCTGATGCAACAACGATCATAAATCTGGAAGCTGATAAGCAAGACCTTAATGTTATAAAATACTCAAAATATTGTGACCGAATCGGCCTCGATTTTTATCCAAACTACAGATTAGCTTACCCTATAAATGTATCAATTTTATCAAGGGCAGAAGCTATATACAAAGAAACAGGAAAAGAGGTAATCATATCTGAAACAGGTTATCCAAGCGGTCCTTCTATCCTAGGGTATAATGAGCAACGTCAAGCTGAATATGTAAGAAGTGCATGCTCGAGTGCACTGAGTATGGATCACGTCAAAGCGATCGCAATCTGGAGATACAGAGACAGTACATGGCGCTCGTTTCCAGAACAGGAGAATTATTTTGGGCTCCTAGACACTTACGAGAGGCCTAAAATTGCTTGGCGGGCATATTCTGATATAATCCACACGAACAGGCGATAAAGTAATTAGATTGTATAAGATAGACGTATTCAGTTATTTACGTTCTAGGCTCACCAATGTAAGTCTGAATTGTAAAGTCTTGCCTGCCATAGGATGATTTCCACTCTTTCCGTATGCTTTTTCCGGAGGGATTATGACCTCTTTTGTTTCGTTTACTTTCATGCCTACCAGAGCTTCTTCAAAACCTGGAATCACTTCATTTGCTCCCAGCCTTATCTTTAAAGGTTTGTAATCCCTTGCAGGGTTGAATATCTTAGCCTTTAGTGCTTCCGAGCTCAAAGAAGTGTCAAACACTCTGCCTCCAGGAAATTTTCCAACATAATGAACATACACAGTATCCCCTATCTTTGCCTGTAGCTCGCTCATACCCCTATGGCATTTTTGTACTATTTAATAGCAGTTATGGATGACTGCTCTGTGTAATAAAGCGAGATGGATCCACTCTTTTTGGTCCTTGTTTGTTCTCTTTAATCATGCTGACAAGCAGATTAGCGCATATTGGTGCCAACGTCATTCCAAGTCTGCACTGACCAGAGTTGATATACACATTTTTAAGCCTAGGTAGCTTTCCTACTACAGGCATCTGGTCTGGCGTACATGGCCTATAGCCCACTCCTTCCTCCTTCAGTTGTAGATGATCGACATATCTGAGGTGTTTTTTAATTACATCCTGTAGCCAACGTCTTCTAGCTTTACTAAAAGAGTCATTAAAGCCTGTCATTTCGAAGAAACTTGTTATTCTTAAGGTGTCTGCATCATGCTGCGCTATCCCTATTCCATAATCCTCCAGCAGAGCAGGCAGAGAAACCGACTTCTTGCCCGAAGTATAAAAAATATTCACCAGCCCTCTAGCTGGTAATATAAGAGGATCGTAACCGAGTTTTCTGCACAGATTGCTTGTCCAAGCTCCAGATGCTATGACGAAGAGATCACCAGAAATATTCCCTTTGCTGCTTATAATGCCCTTTACGTGATCTTCCTCTCTGTCAAAGCCTAAAGCTTCGGCATGAACAAACCCAACCTGCATGTCTGATAGAATATTGCGCAAAGAATTAAAGAGCTTTCCTGAATGTATTGATATTTCATCTTCAAACAGTACCCCTCCCCCGAAGCCCGTATAGCCAGAAACTTCTAGCTCCTGACCTGTAATAAAAGGGCGGTTAAACTCAGCTCCAATCCTTCTAGCTAGTGATTCATCAACATAAATAGCAGCCACACCGTTTATGACGTCTGCCTGAATGGACTCACCCTGTAGAAACTCTTTGTACAGTGCAAGGCTTTGCTTTCCTAATTCTATTAACTGTTCTTCATAGCCGGTAAGACCTTTCTTCATAGCTATAGAAAACCATCTGGAATTTCTTAAGATAATAGATGGAGAAAAGTACAAAGCTCCCTTTTTTGTAAAAAATGTGGATAGAAGCCTAGAAAGTGTTATTCTTGCAGGCGCGAGCGATGGTGTCAGCAGACCAGCATTATATATTGATGTTCTTCCTCTATCCTCTTTTTCTAGTATGGTTACGTCGAATCCTTCCTTTCTAAGATAATAAGAGGTGAACATTCCGTTTATTCCTCCCCCTATTACTACAGCCTTCAACCTACCTCCCTTTGTTAGCTAGGGTTAATTAATTATATTTGGCATAAGGATTCTATGAGTAACAGTTATCATCAGAACATTTTATTTTTTACTGCTTCCTTGTTTTTTCCAAAAATTACTAATATATGTGCTTTGAGCTGTTTGGAGACTTGACAGAAAGTGATGGTCTGGTTCATGTGACGGATTCTACATTCGATAATGTTGTCCTTAAATCAGAGCTTCCAGTTGTTGTTGATTTTTACGCTGACTGGTGTGGACCGTGCCATATAATTGAGCCAGTGATCGAAAGACTTTCAAATGAGTACAAAGGCAGAGTGGTCTTTGCAAAATTGGATACTGACGATAATCAGCAAATAGTTGAAAGGTATGATATAATGAGCATACCTACTGTTATGGTCTTCCGCAATGGAAAAGTTAAGCAAAGCATTATCGGCGCGGTACCAGAGCCGTATATACGAAGGATGATAGATTCAGTCCTGAAGGCTTGACAAGATAGTATAGTCAGTAGCTTTTTATCAACCCTAATACTGCAGAGGTGACTAATGTCAAACATACTATTACAAAGACTTAGCGAGGTGGTTGGCTCTGATAATGTCATTACAGAAGGTCTGGAAGAATATTCTTCAGATATGGCTGACTTTAAAGGAAGACCCATAGCCGTAATCAGGCCTGCTAATGAAGTAGAAGTTGCTAGAATAGTCAAGATAGCTGCTTCTCATAAAATACCAATAGTACCAAGAGGAGCGGGAACAAGCCTCACAGGTGCATCTATTGCCTCTGACTCTCTTATGCTAGATATGAGACGTATGAATAAAATAGTGAATGTAGATGTATACAATAGCTATGTGAGAGCTCAGGCAGGTGTAATACTAGATGATTTAAATAAAGAACTAGCTAAAAAAGGCTTCTTCTTCCCTCCAGACCCTGCAAGCAGCTTTCTCTGCACTGTAGGAGGAGCTGTGGCAGAAGGCTCTGGAGGTTTTCGTTGTGTCAAATACGGCACTATGAAAGACTGGGTTCTTGCTGTAAGAGTTGTTTTATCTAACGGAGAAATAGTGCAGTTTGGTGAACCGCTAGCCAAGAATAGGGCAGGCTATGACCTTACTCATCTTGTAGTAGGAAGCGAAGGTACGCTATGTATAGTAACCGAAGCATATCTGAAGATATTACCTTTACCTTCAGAAAAGATACAGAGAGTTGTTGCTCAGTTCGATGACTGGGCTGATGCAAGCAAAGTCATTATATCGCTAAAGGAGTCAAGAATCATACCTGTTCTTCTTGAATTTATGGATAAATTAACAGTATCAGCTGTTAATAGCATGACCAATTCAACCTACCCGGAGGCTGAGGCAACGTTAATAGTGGACATAAATGATCACGATCTACCTCGATTTTTAGATATAGCAAAATCAAATAATGCCATAGATATTCATGTGGCCTCAAGCCAAGAAGAAGCAGATGAAATATACAATATGAGAGCATTTGCATTTCTTGCTGTAAAGCGCCTTGCAACAGGCGTTCAGGTAGAGGACGTGGTGGTGCCAATTCATCTACTTTTTAGCTATCTCATGAAAGTCAAAGAAGTAGCTAAGAGGCATTCTCTATCTATACCCGTCAATGGGCATGCAGGAGATGGAAATGTTCATCCGGTTATACTTTATAATGCTGAGGAGCCAAAGAGCAGGATGGAAGCTCAAGCGGCTTTTGAGGAAATTTGCAGGTATGCAATTTCGATCGGTGGCTCTATAACAGGAGAGCATGGTATAGGGATTCAGAAGGCAAAGCTACTCAGAGAGCAATTGGAATTGCATAATGGAATCGAAACTCTGAGGTTGATGAAGGAAATAAAGACAATATTCGATCCATTGCATATTTTTAATCCTGGAAAATATGTAGAAGTTTCCTAACTGCTAGATAAAATCCTTAAGGGAATCTGCAATACCTGAAGGAATCGCGACTGATCTGTTTGTATCTTTGCTTACTGATACCACAGTCATATGCCCTTCAGCAGCCAGCTTTGCAGTTGAAAGATTCCATACCTGGAAGTTATACCTTATTGACTTACGCGCCAAGCCTCCTATAGTTAACCGGATTTCCAATTCATCATCAAAATAGCATGGAGAAATAAATTTACACGATGCCTCAACTCGTGGTAGCCATATATTGTATTCCTTCATAATTTTTTTATAATCTATCTCTAATGAGCGCCAGAATTCCATCTCTGCCCTCTCGAAGAACTTATAATAATTGCTGAAATGCACTACGCCTGCTGCATCTGTTTCAAACCAAGATACTCTTATCTTATGTTTGAATTCTCCCATGCTTTGGTTATCGCAGATGGGATATCTAAGCTTGAGCCATCATGATTTCAATGCCTTCCTGTATGGACCTCTCGTCCTTCTTCTTGATTTCTTCTTTCTCTCTACGTTTATGATTAGTTCAGATTCCTTATCCTCCATGGCAAGATAGATATCTATAGACATTATCTTTACCTTTACTCAAAGATCGCTGATAAATTTAAAATCCATTAAAAGGTAAGCGCAATGTGTTTTAGTGTTACTGTATTTGAAGGACTATGCAGAGACAGTTTTTAGGAAAAAAGATGAATAATACATATCGCACAAAAATGGAAAAACATTACTAGCTATTTTGATGCACAACAGACGCTTTTGCAACTAAAAACAAAACGGATGCGCTTGTACACAGCCTATAGTATGAATAATATCAAAGTTGACGATATGCTTTAACGAAAGCTTTTAAGAGAAGAAAGCTTCTCTTTAAAACAGATTATAACGGACTAGGGCAGAAGACCACTTTATTCATCCTGTGGATGAATGCCCCTCCTGCTCTTGGATGTACCTCTGAATCGTCTCAGCTGAAACATCACTTGCAGTCCCCACGTACTATGACGGGGACCAGAGCAGACTGACACATCTGTTCTCTCAGCTCTTGGAACCTCTTCCTCAGCCTCAGGCTACTCAGTCGAAGATCTTATCTTCACCATGTCTGTGGGCGAGTCTAGCAGGTCCGCCTCGATGAACAGATTGATATGATGGGCATCATCTTCTTCTCTATGATCTTGTATCACTTAGTGTCAGCTATAGTCCAGCGTCTAGTCCAGGGACTCCTTGACACTCCCGACAAGGACAGGCTTGCGATACTTGGCAACAAACTATGCATGTGGTAATTGACGTTGAAGACTGCTGAACTCGCTTCCATATATGCTTAATAACATATAGGTGCTGTATGTATACATACATCTATGCTCTCTGCCTTCAGGTACAGGCTCTATCCAGCAGCAGAGCAGGAGAAGCGGCTCAATCGCTCCCTGCTCCTCCTCTGCAACCTCTACAACGACTTGAAGGCTGAAGAGATTAGAAGGTATAGAGAAGAGCATATGTATGTCTACATCTCTGACAA
>JARVJU010000002.1 GCA_029775965.1 Nitrososphaeria archaeon
TGTTAAAAGCAGCAACTTTTTGCTTATCCCTCAGGAATGGGACAAAGTGTTTTGATAGTTTATGCAGATACTTGAAATAAAGCTGCCTGAAGGTAGGGGTTATTCTGCCCATAAAAAATAATCATCCACTTAAAATATTTAGCAAGTATAGCATGTTAAGGGGGGATCTTATCCTATCGTGTAACTTCTGACAGACTTAACAACGAAGATAGGCAAGAGACAAAAAAGTATGAAAGCTAGATTCCGATTCATGGGTATAAAATGCAGTCCTTACAAGGTAGGATGGTGATAGAGAAATTTCCAAACTTTTCAGCAATACTCACACTTTTAGTTGTTACTGTCGATTCTGTTTTCATTTTTGAATGTGAGGTATTTGTCTAATCTGAAACTCGTCTTTTCTCCTATCTGCCTTCGGTTTGCAGCCTTGATGATAACCTTTACACCCCGGTCGGTAGAACAGAATAGATACAGGTCATTTCCCACAGCCTCAACAGACTCTACTTCGCAGTTTATACCGGGTACACCTTCAGAAACCCAGTGAGGATGGAACCCTATCTCTACACTATCATCAAGCCCCATCATTGAGCCAGGGATAAAACTCATGGGAAACTCTCCTACAAATTCTCCAATCCATCTTGTCTTCGGTCTTTCTACCAGCTCATAAAATGTCCCGATCTGCTCAAAGACTCCTTTATGTAGGACAGCAACTCTAGTAGCTAAGCTAGCTGCCTCTTTTTGATCGTG
The DNA here is from genome assembly GCA_029775965.1 of Nitrososphaeria archaeon. Taxonomy (GTDB): domain Archaea; phylum Thermoproteota; class Nitrososphaeria; order Conexivisphaerales; family DTJL01; genus JAKAPW01. The sequence goes on from JARVJU010000002.1 coordinate 745, forward strand.
GGTTACATAGATGAATGTTTGACCCAGTGTCTGTTGTATTCTTTTGAGCTCTCCTCTTGCCACAAACCTTGCTCTTGCATCTAAATTACTTAGTGGTTCATCAAGAAGGAAAAGACTCGGTTCTCTTACCGTGGCCCTCGCTAAAGCTACTCTTTGTTTTTGCCCGCCACTTATCTTTGCGACGGAGCTGTCAGCTATATCTTCAATATTGAATAGTAATAGTGCTTCCTTCACCTTGGCCTCAATTGCTTGCTTGCTGAGATGTCGCATCTTTAAGGGAAATTCAATATTCTGTCTAACGCTCATGTTCGGGTACAGTGCAAAACTCTGGAATACCATAGCGATATTTCTCTTGTCTGGAGGCAGGTCTGTCACGTCTTTACCATCGATGATGATATTACCCTTGCTTGGTCTTTCTATGCCGGCTATCATCTTTAATAAAGTAGATTTTCCCTCCCCAGACGGTCCTAGGATCACAAAGAATTCTCCGCTCTGAACTTTAAGGGATAACTCCTTGATTACAATCTTCTGCCCATATGTCTTTGACAGCTGGATTAATTCGAGCTTATTCATCCGCCCATCCCCGCAGTAAGGTACTCGCCCTTAAGGTACTTTTGCAGTGCAGCAGTCAATATGATGACAGGAATTGTAAGTATGAGTGCAAACGCAGATGATGCAAGTATATTTCCTCTGAATAGATTAATGTATATCACTATTGGCAAAGTAGGGTTAGCAGGATTTAATATGACAGCAAAAGTGAATTCGTCCCAAGATATCATCCATGATAATAAGAATGCTGCAACGATGCCAGCTTTTGCTAACGGTGCCAGAACAGTGTATATAGTTTTGAGCAAGCCTGCACCGTCTATTCTAGCCTGGTATTCAAGGTCTCTCGGAATTGATGATAATGCACCCTGAAGAATAAATATAGTCAAAGGTAAAACAACGAGTTCCTGAGCAAGGGCAAGACCTACTACACTACCATAAAGATGGAACGAAATGAATTCAGCACTTATGGGTATTGCTACAACAATAGCAGGGAGCATATTTGCAAGAAAGAGCATGGCTGTTAATATACCTGAAGTGTTGCGGGGGAGCCTATTCAGGCCATAAGCTGCTGGTAGCCCTATCCCTATAGCTATCAGTCCCACAAGTGTTGCCGTCTCTATACTTCTTATAGTAGGACCTTCTAGACCAAAGCTTTCCACCGCTGTCACCAAATTTGCAAGAGTGAAACCAGCTGGGTACAGTATGGGATAGACCGAGTCAATCGTATATTTCACTGGAGTGAAGGCGATAAGGAAAAGTATGTATATAGGAAACAACACAATTAAAATAGCCAAGACTGCGGTAAAATAAAGCAAAAGTTTGCTTAGCTTCATCATTCATTACTCCTTAGTTTCATTGTAACTACAAAGAAGACCAAGATGAAGCACAGAAGTATTGTTGCAGAGGCGTAAGAATAGTAGACAGAAGCGGTTGTAGAGTAAAACTGGTAAGTAAGCGTTGTAAGTAATACAGGTCTATACCCCAATAAAATTAAAGGTAGAGCGAATATATTGAATTCGCTCACTCCTCGTATGATGAGAGCTATAGCTATATAGTTACGTAGATTTGGGAGAGTGATATACAGAAATCTGCGGAAAGCGCCTGCACCGTCTACAGAAGCTGCATGATAAATATCCTCTGGTATTGTGCTCATCCCTGCCAAAAGGATGAGAGTTACTATAGGTGTATTCTTCCAGCTGTCTGACAGGATGACAGTGAACATGTCAAGCCACCAGTTTGAGAACCAGTTCATAGTATGGAGACCGAGCACTCTCAGTAATGAGTTTGCATATCCTCCTGTTGTGGCGAATATGTTTGTAAATGAAAAAGCAGCGACAACTGTTGCGATACCGAAGGGTATCAGAAATATCGTTGAAAAGATACCTTTACCTTTAAACTGCGTCCGAAGTATGAGAGCAACAACAAAGGCCAAACCGAACTGCAAAGCTAGCGCTCCTGCCGTTATCACTATAGTGTTCATTATAGCATAGGGTAGACCGAAGTTCAATAAGCCCAGATAGTTAGTTAGGACAAAATGTGATACTGGTGTCTGGAAGCTGCCAAATACAGCGCTTGCTGCAGGAAAAAACGAGAAGTACACTATGTAAGCAACCGCGGGCAAGATAAAAAGAGCAGTGGTGTACTTCTCTTGCCATTTCATTTATGCTACACTGAGATAGGCTTGAAAAAATTCTGCTCGTACTGGTTTGCGATAGAACTTCCGTAGTTCGTTAGCAAGTAACTGTAAAGTTGCTGGTTGGCGCCATCAAGTATAGCCTTTATCTGGCCATATGACGCATGGTTGACTATTATGGCTGTCCAAGCATTATCGACTATCGCATTCCATTCATTTATCCAAGGTACAGGATTTCTCAGAAAGACTCCAGTACTTATTGCTTCTTCTAGAGCCGTGCCGACAGCCGAAAAGTTCGCTGGAAGGTTCTGATATGCTTGTGAGTTGACTGCAACCCAAGCAAGGCTTAGCAAAGTTTCTCTTTGGGCCTGTGCACCAAGCAGGAACTTTGCAAATGCTTCAATCTGAGGAAGGTTCGTTGCTCCCTTCGGTATTACTAAGACGTCACCTCCAAGCAGGTGGTTTCCGTTAACAGGTCCGGACGGTCCAGGGTAAACACCTAGCGTAGAGTCTGTCATACCAAGTGTTGAGTTAGTTAGAAGACCATATACATACGGCCACTGGTAGTCTAGCACCTGGTATGTTCCCTTTGCAAGGCCTACATAGCTTCCCCAATATCCGTGAATATAGTCAGGGTTAAAGTACTGGCTGAGGTTATAAAGATACTGGAATGTCTGAACATCACCACTATCGTTAAGGAGAAGTGGGTTACCACCAAACTGCACCATCCATTGATAAAGCTCCGTCGCAGTACTAGCTCCCCCATGTCCTTGGAACATCACGGGGCCAGAATAACCGGACGCACTTAGCTTTGCAGCATCTGAAAGAAGTTCAGAATATGTTGACGGGGGAGAAGAGATCCCTGCTTGTGAAAAGGCCTGCTTGCTGTAGAATACCAATGGTACGTTTGACCTGAAGGGTATAAAGTATATTCCGTTGAATACTTGCTTTTCGTAGTTTATCATATTTACAGCGCTCGGTATAAGACCTGTGGGCTCCATAGTCGAGATCAAAGGTGTTAAGTTCATCAGGTCATTTCCATAGAGAAGCTCTCCTACTACCATATCGTCTATGCCAACCAGCGAAGTTCCCACGTCACTTCCTTTTACTAAAGCTTCTACTTCTGTAGGTACCTGACCGGTCGGAAGGTTAATTAGCTTCACAGATATGCCAGGATTCTGACTCTCGAACTGCGGAATCAGCACAGTGTTGACGAAGCTGGCTTCAGAAGGAGCCAAACTTTCGTAAAAGTTAACTGTGACCTTCGATGGCTTGGTTAAGAATACTGTGGCAGCTCCTGCTATCACAATCACTGCAATGACGATCAAAATCAGTGACATTCTGCTTATTGCATAAGATTTTCTAAGAAAATATCTTTTAGACATGTCGCCATATTTATTCGACTTGCACATTTAAATATTGCGCTTTCAAGAGTGGAAAAACTTCAAAACCATAAAATGCTTTACATAAATCGTATGTCATTTCCTATACAGGAACACTAAACAAATGAACACCATAAAAGAAGATATCCAGGTGACATCCTCCAACGACTAAAGTCATGGACTTTTGCTTCCGTTCGTTTCATGCAGGCGCTTGCGCGACCCTATGGGCGTTTCGCACGAATAGTTTCAAGCATCTGTAAAGGCTTTAACTATGCGAAACAACTTCACAAAGACCTGTGTGGGTAGCTCAAGTTTACAGACAGCTTATTAAAACACTCATTGTAGATCGTATATATGCAACAAACGTTAAGCTTTAAATCTCAATTCCTCGTACCCCTAAGAGGTGCTATTTTCCTCTGTAATTTTTATGAATTTTTGAGTGGAGAAATATGCTAGATTATCAGATAGTTTCTGCTGACAGGACTGAATCACTGGTTCTTGGTAAGCTATACCTGATACTCTTTATGGGTGAGGCTGGGCTAGGTGTGCCTTACACTGGTATATATTATGATGATAACAGGTACGTAGATAGTTACTTGTTCAAGTACAAGGATTCAGTAATATCCCCACGGGTAATAGAGAAGAGCAATACGCAGATCAAATACGAATATGCAACTGCTGACGGCAAGATTATAAGGACTATTCACATGTTCTATGAGGGAATTGAAGAAAAGATTCAAGGTTCTTTTGTAAAGAATGTAGAACTTGAACTACATCCAAAATATACAGATATTTTCTACGTAAGAAGTCTTCTATCAGGCGCTTCTGATGCTGAAAGATGGCTGAAGGATGTAACTTATCGTTTAAACGTAAAAAAGAAAAGTGCTGAAATAGAAATTGATGGGTCTAAGAGAATACTGCTGGAGGCAGCGGAAATAACAAAAAGAAAGAACATTATTCTCAGACCCAGCCGGGATCAATCAAAAATTAGATTAATCTTCAGGAAGGTCAGGCAAAAAGAATCACTCCCTTTTCATATATACAAATGCTTTCCTAGACTTCTAGCTGACGAAAAAAGGTTGGAATCTCTCTATAATAATTCTATCATCAACCTTTCTAACAGCATGGATTCTCCTTTTGAAGGTTCTTTTTTCCCGTTGAGTTCGATACCTTGGTTTCATACAATATTTGGAAGAGATTCCACTATAACCTCTTTGCACACCTTACTCTTTAATCCGTCAATAGCCAAAAGCACGATAGCAAAGCTAGGAGTGCTGATAGGAAAGAGATTCGACAAGGCAACAGAAGAAGAGCCAGGAAAAATAATACACGAAAAGCGTTTTGGAGAAATCAGTGGTAGTGATCCTGTGCTAAAAGGATATTATGGCAGCGTAGATGCTACGCCGCTGTACGTCCTTACCTACACTAACTATATCAAATATCATCCCCAAGACAAGTCAGTCAAGGGGCAGGAACAAAATGTATTAGCTGCAGTCAGATGGATTAAAAACAAAGTCGGCTATCATGGGTTCCTCGGCTACAGTTCGCAAAGTATGCTAAGCAACCAAGCCTGGAAAGATTCTTGGGATTCGGTATCACACAAAGATGGAAGTCTGCCACCTCATCCTTTACATCTAGTCGAAGTGCAGGGATACGCAGCAAAGGCATTAGAAGAAGGTGCAAGTTTTGTTGCAGATGATAGAGAAAGGAGAGAATTAATCCGAACAGCGAAGACATTGTATTCAGAGATACAGAAGAAATACTGGTCAGACAGACTAGGTTATTTTGGTGAAGCAATTGATGGAGATGGTAGACTAACAGAGATAATCACCTCAAACCCTGGTCATCTTCTATGGCTGCAGGTGCTAAGCCCTGATTTTGCAAGGAAGGTTGCGAAAGTACTTACTGATCGAGATAAATTGAATTCTGGATACGGAGTTAAGACGATGGCATATGGTGAAGTTAGGCATAATCCCATCTCATATCATAATGGCTCTATTTGGCCACATGATAACATGATAATTCTGAGCGGTCTTGCTAGGTATAATCTTCCTGAAGAATTCTCAGAGCTTTTCTTAGAGTTACTTGATTCGTACACCCAGCTTGGCCTAAATGGTATGCCAGAGCTGTTTACAGGAGAAAGGAGGGAAAGCATAAAGAGGCTAGCTCCGATGGGAGGTTTTCCTGTTGCTTGGTGCGACGCTGGAATATTCGGAATCATTCATTCTCTCCTTGGGATAGATATAAGGTACAATAATGTTTACAGTGTCAGAATTTCGCCACTTCTACCAGACTGGTTAAACAATATATCGGTGAAAGGGCTATATATTCTTGGTGGCAGACTCAATGTTGAGGCAAAGAGACAAGGCGAAAACATTTCCGTAAAATACAACTTTTCTGCTGAGCCACATGCCCCAGTTAAAGTAGAAACAGAGGATAGAATATAATGTCTTCATATCGAATCGATTGCCTATGTACCAAAAAAGTCTAAATTATCTGCTAGCAGAGTAATTAATGGAATATAGAATGGCAGTGCATTATATTCCAAAGAATTGTAGGAGCTAACAAAATTGACTAACAATAGATGGTTTAACTGAACACCAACCACTAACGCATCAGAACCCATATTCAACATATTTATTACTTTCCTGAATCTATGATTCTGCATGCTTCATCTGATACTTGACACGGATACAGCTGGAGACGATACAATAGCAATGCTGATGGCTCTGAGAGCTTCAAACGCAAAGCTAGAGGCAGTAACAATAAACTGTGGGAACATAGATTTTGATCAACAGGTCGAGAACGCTCTTTATACAATTGAATTCGCAGGCATGTCTGGTAAAGTACCTGTCTATCCAGGAGCAAGGCACCCTTTACTTAAAGACTGGAAGACTGCTGAATATGTTCACGGCAGAGACGGGATGGGAAACTCTAATTTTCCCAGAGCTAAGCAAAGACCAGAGAACAGGCATGCGGTTGATGCGATTATAGAGGCTGTAAACGCAAAGCCAGGTGAAATAACAATTGTGGAGATAGCCCCTATGACAAATTTAGCCATGGCTCTTAGAAAGGACCCTTCTATAGCTGATAAAGTAAAAGCTCTTTACTTTATGGGAGGGACTAATTATTATCAAGGAAACGTCACTCCAGCTGCTGAATTCAACATCTGGGTCGATCCTGATGCTGCAAAGATTGTGCTGAATTCAGGAATACCAACAACCATGGTGGGGTGGGAAATATGTATGAGAAGTGGTCTCCTAGACAGGAAGGAATACACTGAAATTCAAAGATTCGGTACTAAGGAGAGTGAATTTTTCATGTCTGTTAACAGACAGGTCCTAAGGTTTATGAAAAGAGCGTACGGATTAGATGCAATTACATGCCCTGACAGCATTACAATGGCTATAGTGCTTAATCCTTCTATAGTCAAGAGCATCAAGCAAAGGTATGTTGAGGTTGATAATGTAAGCGAGATATCAAGGGGAGCTACATGGATTGACGAGCTGATGATCCTTAAAAGAAGACCAAATGTGAATGTAGTATATGAAGCATCACACGCCGCCTTCAAAGATATGTTATCTAGACTGCTTATGGGAGAAAAGGTCTAATTGGGGTATTTAAGCTTATTATCAGCCTGCAGACGAATTATATTCTCCTAAAGGGCTAAGATTGACAGTATTTTTTGCGCTGAATGAAGAATTCTTATCACATATAAACTCGGATAGTATTTCAGGCATGGGTTTTTTGAATCACTGATATAATATTCAGAATATATATGATGAGATAGTGGTTCATCGTTGTTCTCTGCAAAGTAGGCATACTGCACTACAGAATAAAAGTACCTTGGGATTAAATCCTGCCAAGAGTCAATAAGAGACACGGAAAAGTTGCGGAACGACTACCCTTCTTTTTCACAAATGATCCTGTAAGTCAGCTGTAGGTTACTGCAGATTGAGTGCAAGTTTAAGATAGGCCTTCATGGCTTGAAGAAATCATAGCAAGGATTGCGCTAGGGCATAACAGGTTTAAGTTTGATGTCCCATACGCTGCATCAGGGAATCAGGTGTATCAGGCGGTCAGTTTATTTGAACACTATTACCATTTCAACCATAACATCTATATAACGCTATGTCAAAAAGATTATAGGCGATGGATTCCGCCGGAGCCTGACGGCTCGAACCGCTCCATATGGAAGCTGATGAATCCTATCGAACACATGTAATGGTATGGTGTCAACAGTTGCCGATCCAGTTAACTGCCATATGGAGGCTGTCTGCCAGTGTTTAGACGATTAAGGAATTCATCTGACAAATCAATCCTTGCAGGACTATCTGGAGAGCAAGTTGTCCAGAGGGTCGAGCTCTATGCTAAAATGCAGGAGCTTATTCAGCTTAAGAATAGGGTTGAATTTCTTGAGTCAGACCTGCCAAGGATGAAAGAACTCTACAGAAGGCTGACTATTATGATTAAACAGGCAGAAGAAGATTACAAGTGGATGGAGGAAAGAATAGATTTTCTTGAAAACGAGAACAGAAGGCTTAGGGAACTTCTCTCATCGAGGCGGCAACAAACATGATATCGCCGAAGATAAAGCTTACCCAAGAGCAGACACGAAGGGTTAAGCAGATAGCGGAAACGCTGAATATAGATGTATCACACCTGCTGGAAGTCGCATTGGAGGATACAGTAAACGATGAATCTGTGGAATTGGATAAAGAGATTTTGATCTTCTCAAAAAGGCTGTCGGATCTAACAAAAGAGCATGCTCCGTTAGCCTCAAAGGTTGCGTCATTGACCTTCAAGTACAGTCAGATACACAGTGCATGCGCCAATGATTCAATTCTTGTACTAGGCCTAGAAGCAGAGAAAAGAACTCTATGCAGAGTCCTAGGGATGGAGTATGACGATAGTTTGAAAAGTAAAGAAGAACGGATGTTCGGTAGATACCATTCTAGGTAACTTTGCACGAATGCTTAGGACTTCAGCTTGTAAAGTAGCTGTCAAACTTAGAAAGTTTGAAGATCAACCATAAATATAGTTTAGCTCTTTACTTTTTCATAGGGGCATATAAAGCAGCAAGCCAAGATGCAGAATCTATTATAAAATGCTGGGAAAAAGAGGTTGTCATTTTTTAGAAGTGATGGCAAGGCAAATGATGAATAGAAGGTATAATTCTATATTACCTTGTAAACATAATGGCCGCTGAAGCCACCTACCTTCTGTATAAGCCCTTTTGACTCAAGCTCCCTTAAGGTTGATACAGCTACGCTAGCTTTGACGCCTAAAGCCCTCGCAGCGGCATAGACTGTAATTGCTTTTGACTCCTTCAGAGCCTTTAGTGTATCCTCATCCTTCGAAGCAAAGGTGACTCTTGTTCCTGGCGCAGCCCTCTTAGTCTGCTTTCCCTTCTGTTCTTTCTTTTTCTGCTCAGATTCATCTTCTTTCTTCTGCTCTTTTTCCATCGATGCAAGGGGTCTCTTCTTTGTTCCTCCCATACCTATCATCTATGTCAATTGCCTAGTGCTATATAACCCTAACACTGACTTTCGTCTTTGCATGCTTTTACCATTATCACGCCATCTACCATTCTTGTTTCGTACCAGACCTTTCTGAATGCCTTTTCGAGTTGCTCTATGAAGACTCTATTTCTTGGTAAGTGCTTATAGGTAATATATATGTCAGCGAAGTGTCTTGCCTTCGATCCAAGGTAAAGACTGAGCATAAGAGGTGCTAATAGCCTCCAATATGTGCCAACAAAGAATCTCTTCACGGCAGAGTCCGGCTTCGCTAGATCTATAATCAAGAATACACCGTTATCCTTCAACGCTCTGTGTATATCTTGGTATGCCTTTATTCTGTCAATGGCATCTCTGATTGTAAATCCTGCAAGGCAAGCAACAAAAGAGCCAGATCTAAAAGGCAACGCTTCATATATACCACAAACATACATGAATGATTTCTCCCCTCTCTCTATCATCGCTCTCCTAAGCATACTTGGAAGAGGGTCCATCATTACACCTTCTGTATCTGGTCTGAGGTCTTTTGCCATAGCTGACATATTTCCTGGCCCCGAACCTACATCTAGGAAAAGTCCAGATTCAGGCATGCCTCTTTGCAATATCTCTTTCCTAAGGGATACATCTCTACCGAATGACATTAGGTTGTTTCCCTTTTCATATATCTCTACAATTGCATCTAGGTCATGAAGTAACCTCTTCCAATCTTCACCCAGCCCCGTATCTCCACTCAATCTATATCCGGCCTCTCAAACTGCTTAAGAGCATACCTTAGCTCTAGGTGAAGGTCAGAGGCTGTTATTCTGTTACCGAACTTCTCCCATGCACTTGTTCCTGCAAGACCATTTGCATATGCTGCCACTGCTGCTGCATAAAGAGGCTCAACCCCTAAGGCAAGTAGTCCAGCTGTCAAACCTGCAAGTACATCCCCTGTGCCCCCAACCGTCATTGCAGCCCTTCCCGTTCTGTTGAAGAATGTTGTCTTGCCGTCAGAGATAACGTCACCCTTACCTTTCTGTAATATAACTACCCCTAGCTTTCTGGCAGACTCTGCAACTATTCTTGCTCTATCTGCATCATCAGCAGGCAACTCAATATCAGTTATCCTTTTGAATTCTCCTGCGTGTGGAGTTATGACAGCCTTAGAATCAGTCAGCAGTTGGACATTTTCTTTCTCAAGTGCTCCAGCATCAAGAACTACAGCAATACCTCTACTCTTAAGCTCTAAAAGCAATCTTTGCATAGATTTCTGAGGGGGTTTAACAGTTCCAGGACCAATAACAGCCGAATCTATTTCAGGTAACCATTTCAACAACCTATTTACTGCTCCAAGAGTCAACTTTGTGTCCGGTAATGGGTAGACTATAAAGTCAGCGGACATACTCCTTAATGCAGAAGATATCTGCTTTGGAACTGCTAAGTATACAAGGTCAACCCCGCTTGCCTGAGCTCCTCTGGCTGAATGAAAGGGGGCACCATGGTAGAGCCAGTTACCACCCAATACTAATACTCTGCCATTCTCACCCTTTCTTGAGCCAGAACGCCTTCTTGGTATTTTGTCAATGAAGAGCTCCGGCGTCAGTTCAAAGAACATTAGTACTCGCTTGACCTTTCATATCTATCTGATAAAAACTAATCTATTGCGAAGGAGTACATTTAAACGCGTACTTTTCCTGGCCTACCATGTGTTCGAAGTCACACATACAGATTTAGCAGCTAGACTAGGTAAGCTGACTATTGGAAGCAAAAGAGTGGATACTCCTGCCTTCTTGCCAGTCGTTCATCCAATAAGGCAAGAAGTTCCTTCCCATTTGCTAAGTTCTATGGGGTTTCAGATAGTAATCACAAACGCATACATAACTATGAAGAAATTTCCCCATGGTGTTGATATTCACTCACAAATTGGTTTTGATGGAGTAGTTATGACAGACTCTGGTGGCTATCAGCTGCTGGAATATGGTAAGCTGGATGCAAAGCCTGATCAGATTGCAGAATACCAGAAGAAGATAGGCTCTGACATAGCAGTCATACTTGATACCCCTACTGGCTATCCAGCTGACAGAGCTCATGCAGAAGCTACTGTAACAAGGACACTAGCTGCTGCTAAGGAGTCTTCAGAAATAATAGGATCGAAGCCACCACTCTGGGCGGGGCCTGTACAGGGTGGCGTATATTCTGACCTGGTAAAATATTCTGCAAAAGAAATTTCAAAATTTCCTTTTGACATCTTCGCAATAGGCTCTCCGGTAGAACTTATGAATAATTACCGTTTTAAAGACGTTTCGAGCCTAATTCAGAATGCGAAGGCCTACCTGCCTTTGGATAAGCCCGTACATCTGTTTGGTGCAGGACATCCATTTATCATCCCTCTGGCAGTCGCTTTGGGCTGTGACCTTTTTGATTCCGCTTCCTACATTTTGTTCGCCAAACGTAATAGCTATATGACAACTGAAGGGGTAAGGAGGCTTGATGAAATGACCGATTTACCATGCAGCTGCAGCATCTGCTCAAGCACGAATGTCAAAGAACTCATTGAAATGCCAAAGGATGAGAGAATCATAAAGATAGCGGTACATAATCTGAATGTAATTAGAGCTGAGCTTGCAATGACTAGAGAGGCTATAAGGGAAGGAAGATTATGGAGTTATCTTATGAGGAAGATAAGAACTCATCCTAAACTGTTTGACTCATTTCATTTTAGCAAAAGGACGCTTGATGAAATGGAGCAAGGATCTATGATTGGAGAGAGCAGAGCGTTAATGTTATTTGATTCGAACGACCTTATTTGCCCGGAGGTAACACGGCACCTAAAAAGGATGATTCATAACTACAGACCAGGATCAAAGAAGCTGACTTTATACTTCCTGCAGAATGACTGGGATAGAGCCTACAGGTATTCCCTAGCAAAGAACATGACATGGGATAAAGCATTTTTCCATCCTTTCTTCTCAATGGTACCTGCAGAGTTGCTACAAGTATATCCTCTGTCCCAGAACGTATTTCCAGAAAGAGTTGATAGAAAGACGTTAAGAGTCTCCTTACGCAATCTTGTCAATCTCGTAAAGCTATATTCTTTGGACAATGTTGAGCTTGTATATGATGCTGGGCAGAGAAATATAGCATTAAGAGCTTACAATCTTCTGAAAAGGTATAAGGGGCGCGAGGTTTCTATTAAGCCAGTCAAGTATACATAGCTCCTCCTCTTTCCCTTTCTGGCTCAGGTCTCTCTTCTTTGATGCTTTCTCTTTCCAGCGCCTCTGCACTTTTTATCAGAGTCTCTGTATCTATAGAGATACCGTAAAGCTTTGATATTACATCTATAGCTGCTGAAGCAGCCCTCGGATCTATTCTTTCCATAGAAGCATAGGCTAATATTGCATATGCTGGAAAGTTCAGTATTTCGAACCTATTCAGCAAAACTGCTACAGGTCCAACTATTATCCTATCATCTTCAAGCACCTTCGAATCAAGTAGCACACCTCTAGGTTTGAAAGCCTTGGTGTATACTATTCTGTGTGTACCTTCATCTATCCTAAGGCTTGCATCCAGTCCACCTATCAGAGCAGCCTCTTCGAACCCTGCTTTTGCTATCCAGGAAGCCATACTTCTGTAGAACGATACTTCGTGATCTCTGTACACAGGCACTTCTATTTTTAAAAATACAAGATTGCCAGACCTGTAAAGTTCATGTGGTGTTACAAGCTTACCCCCAAGGTTAGCAGCTACAGGAGCTGTAAGTTCAGAGTCAACATATGCTACCCTCTCAGCATTCAACTTCTGGATCATATATTTGACAGTCCAGTAACCAGTTGCACCTATGCCATGAAACCCAGTTATCAGGGTACAGCCTTTGAAGTCGTAGTCCGATGGCACAACTTCTATACTTGTCATCGCGCAAAGGTTTAAAGAAGCCTCCTCAAAAGGCTGCCTATAAGGTATTGAAAGCATGAAGGTAACAGTTTTGGGCGCTGCTGGAGAAGTTGGCAGGTCGGCATTTACTGTTGAGTCGAACGGGACAAGACTTTTACTTGACTACGGCGTACAGACCAATAGAGAGCCACTCTTCCCTGTTCATATCCGGCCGAGAGATGTTGAAGGGGTAATCTTGAGCCATGCTCACCTTGACCATGTAGGAGGTGCTCCACTACTCTACTTAGGTGAAGGACTTCCAGCCTATGGCACACCGGTCACAAAAAGTTTGACGGAGCTTCTGCTCTATGATTTTCTCAAGATAAGCGGAGATTATCTTCCTTTTGATGCGGAATCAGTAAGCAACTTCAGTAAAAACTATGTTTCAAAAGGTTACGAGGAAGGATTTAAGATTGGAAGCATAGATGCGGTTCTATTTGATGCCGGGCATATACCTGGAAGTGCAATCACCTATCTGACGGGTGACAGAAGGCTGCTTTACACAGGAGATATGAATACAACAAAGACCCAGCTTCTAGACGGTGTCAGAATGCCTGTTCTTGAGTCTGATATAGTAATAACAGAGAGCACATATTCCTACTCAGATCATCCTGCGCGAAAGGATGAAGAGGTCAGATTCATCGAAAAGGCTAGAGAAATTGTTGAATCAGGGGGAGTATTTCTGGTACCATCATTCGCTGTAGGGAGGGCTCAGGAGATAGCATGCATTCTTTATTCATATGGATTTAAGGGAAAGGTATACATGGATGGGATGGCACTAAAAACAAATAGTATACTGCTCGAAAACAGGCCCTACATCAGGGATTATGAACTGCTCTCCAAGGCATTATCCAGCGTTGAATATATTCAAGATTGGGCAAAAAGAAAAAGGGTTGTAAAGGAGCCATGTGTAATTATATCCCCTGCAGGAATGCTCGTAGGTGGTGCTTCGATATTTTATAACTCGAGGATAGCTAATGATCAGAAGAGTGCAGTAGCTATAGTTTCATTCCAGGTTGAGGGTTCTCCTGGCAGGAGGCTTTTAGAAAAAAGGGAGGTTACAATAGATGGTAAGAGATACAAAAAAGTTAAGGCAAGCATATACAGGTTCGATTTCTCTTCACATTTAGGTAAAAGTGAACTGCTAAACTTCTTCAAAACAAAGATAAAAGGAAGCCCAAAGATAATAGTAGTGCATGGGGAAAGAAGGTACAGTGAGTCATTTGCTGGAGAGTTAAAGTCGGAGCTTGGATTTGATGCTTCTGTGCCAGAGATGGGAGAAAGCCTAGTTGTATAGTTTTTTTGGAAAAATTTGTTATATGAGTTAAACTAACCTAAGAGCTTGTATTGAAGATATCAGCTCTGCTTGCTCCAATCGCCTATACAATAGTTACGCAAGCTGCAGCTGTTATCTTTGCATACATACTCTCTCCTCTCGCTGGTGTTTTTGTCTTTCAACCTGTATCCGGCACAGGCGCTCCGGTATTTAATGCCCTGATATTCGTCCTGCTCCCAATAATAGGGACAGCGATTTACCTTAGACTTAGAAAGATAAGAAGTGCTAGAGCATTCTATGCTATCATAGAGGCGTTTCTCATAATGCTCCTGACATTTCTAATTTTGAGCACAGCGATAGAAGCTCTTGCTCTTTCCGCAATTATAGCTTTAGCTGTAGCAATTATAAGTTATTTAGCTCTATCAAAAGGGAAGAGAAGTCTCAAAATTGTTGTGGGTGTGATAATGTGCAGTGAAGCTGGGGCTTACTTGGCCATAATCTTTCTTCCTCCAACTGTATATCTTATATTCCTTTTCTTCGCTCTCTATGACTTGATAGCAGTCTTTCGAGGCCCACTCAGAAGTATACTCGATGAACCAGCATTTGGGATGCTCTCTGTAGATTTTGGAATTATATCCGTTGGGCTGGGAGATGAGGTTTTTTACTCAATGGTTCCTGCAACTGCCTATTTTGTTTATGGTCTATCAGCGGCCTTGACAGTTACTTTGGCTATGGACATAGGTGTTCTGATAACATTACTGTTACTTAGCAAAAGAAAAGCTCTTCCAGGGCTTACTATACCTCTACTTATTTCCCTTATCTTCTTCCTTTTTCTTTTCAGATGAAGCTTCCTTTTTACTCTTCTTATCCTCTTTCTTAGCCCCTATCTCCACTACAGGCTTTGAAAGATTCCTCAGCAATCTATCCGCTTCAGACGGTTCTGCGACGTATGTGTATAATGACTTCTTTGTCCTCGCTTTGACCTTAACAGCATCTTTGAGCCTTACAACTCTTATCTCATCTGCCTTTTCGATCAGGCGCTTGAATAACTTAGCATCGAAGACCTGCCTCGGCATGCAGGAGTGTTTCTGGAGATAAAATATAACCTTTGCTCATTAGCTCATGTGAGGATGCTCTTTGTTATCTTGGCTTGAAAGATCACGCCATGGTCTGATTGCGACTTATGAAGCAATTTCAGTGGCATCCCGTTTTTCTCAAGGTATCCCATCAAAGCTAGGAGCCAAGCAGAATCAGGTAGGTTCAGGTCAACCTCTTCAATTTCAATAGTCATCAACTTTGTCACATCATCATATCTTACCCTTCCTTTATTTGCAAGAGAGATTTCTATCAGAGCTACCCATGCCTGTAGTGCAGCATCAGGTGAGGCAGTAAAGATCTGGCTGGGTAAGCTTGATGCTATTCTTTCATAGAACTCCAGAACAAGCCTCCTCAGCATATCATCATCAGCTATGCTTAGCACCGCCCGCAGTAAAAATGGAAGAAGATTGCCATCTCCTACTAGGATAGGTAGATCCTCGGCCAACCCATGGCTCTGGATTCTTGTATATACTGGCATCTCTAGAGCAGTATCCCAGAGCTGTTGAAAGAGGTTCACGTCCAAAATGGAGCTAAGGTCGGAAAAATTGATAACAGCAGCGTTTCCTGTGCTTGCGTTTGCTAGGAATGCAGTATTTCTATCAAAAACAAAGATATTCTTTCCTTCTATAGTCTGGCCAACCCTGATGGGGAACGGCAGGTCAATTTTGGCTTCGGCGAATTCATCCATTTTGTAGGAAACTACAACTCTAACTTCGCAGTCGTTCAGTACCAACGCTGCAAGCTCTTTCCTGTAGCTCTGAAGCATAGCTAAACCATTTGAATCAACAAGTGCATGGAGGCTGAACTGGGTATTAGATATAAGCTCGCCAAGCTTATGTAATGCTTCCTGAGCCACATATATCTGATATCTCCCTTCAACTAGAACTTGCCCTCTAAGATTCTGTTCTCTGAGTCTCTTTATCTTTGCAACCGCACTTTTCAGCTCCTTCAATCTCTTCTCTTCCTGTTTTATAGTCAGGCCAAAGGCTTCTTCTATATCGACAGGTATACAGCGCAAAGGATTATCCCTGAGCCTCACTAAACCTTTGTTCGAAAGACTCTTTGCTGCTGAATATACCTTTGTTCTTGGAACTCCTGCTGCATAGGCAAGATCCTTTAGCAGAAGCGAGCCTTTATCCAGACAAGACACATACACCCTTGCCTCGTACTCTGTCAGACCTAGCTCTCGAAGAGCTTCTATTGTACTTCTATCGAGCTGTGGCAACAAGCTGTTATATTGCTTAAACGCATGAATACCAGAGGTTCACTTCCCTTTACAATTAACTCAAATTTGTCACCTGCTCGGATGTAACTGGAGTGACAGAAATAGACGGTTACAGTATCCATATTATTTTGACAGCCAAAGCAATAGCAGGTGCAAGAATAATGTCCGAATTCACGAAAAAATGGACCACACCTAACACACCAAGCTTCGGCGATAAAGTAAAAGAAGCTGTCAGACCTGCAGGACCGTTAAAGCCAAGAATAGATACAGCGATAAGAAGCATTCAGATACAGATTTCAAAGCTTGACGCAACAAGCAACAGGCTCAAAGAAAGGGACGCATCTCTCTTTAACAAAGTTGTGACATCGATTCAAAAACATGACACTCAGCACGCATCTGTCTATGCAAATGAACTTGCAGAAATAAGAAAGATGAATAAGCTTGTTTCAAGCGCAAAGATAGCATTAGAGCAGATAGTTCTAAGGTTAAGCACTGCGACAGAGCTGGGAGACATAGTTGTAACCTTAGCTCCAGCCATGGCTGTAATCAGAAACGTGAAGTCTGGTCTTGTAGGTGTAATGCCTGAAGCAGAGCAGGAAATAAGTGAGATCAACAACGTTCTGAGCAGCATACTTGTCGATGCAGGGCAGCTGGGAGGCCTGACTCTGAACTTCGAGGCAGCTAACGAGGATGCAGAAAGGATACTAGGAGAAGCATCGGCTGTAGCTGAGCAAAGAATGAAGGATAAATTCCCAGACCTTCCTTCTCTCGGCACCCCCGAAGCGCAGGGATATTCTCAGCAATAAGCAGATACAGTCTTTTATTTTTTCTATAGAGAAGCCTAGTGTGAAAGATTGATAATCAAGATTTATTCAATTGTCAAGATATGTCGACCAAGATGTAGTATATTCTGCAAATGTCAACCTTTCGTCATAACCGTGAGGAAGGGCTGGTAGAGTTTGAGGATAGCTGTGTGGAAGGGAGCGAGCAGCAAAGATACGGTAAGAAATAAGGTAGCAGATGCTATCCGAAGGCTCGAACTGCACAAGAAGCAGTTAGAAACAGTTCGCTCAAGGATACAGGATAGAAGCTCTGATATGTTTGAGCATATCGTATTCTGTATTCAAAGTGAAGAGAAGGATAAAGCAACAGTATATGCTAACGAATATGCAGAGTTAAAAAAGATAACCAAAGTGCTAATGACAGCGGAGCTAGCCTTCACACAGATAATCTTAAGGCTAGAGAGCATCAGAGATGTAGGCGACGCTATGAAAGAAATGCAGCAGGCATTCGGAGTAATAAAGGGTGTCGGGAAGGTTATTAACGGTTTATCTGGTCAAATTAATAGTGTACAGACTTCGATTCAGAACACATTATCTGACACTATGGCAGAGCTTGGACAGGTTGCCCCTGACCTGTCAATAAATGTCCAGACATCAAACGGGGAAGAGATTGTAGAAGAAGCTATCAAATATGTGAAATCAAAATTTGAAGGAGTAGAACTGCCACAGCCCCCAACATATCTACCTAGCTCTGTTGATAAGGAAATCCTCGCTACTCCGGATGGAGAAGATGATGAATTCAAAATTGATGTTATGACGCCACAGAAGCTAGAGGATGCTGTAAGCGATTATATCACGAAATCTGGCAAGCTAAACGTATATGAAACGGCTGCAGCTATAGGTCAGCCTGTAGATAGCGTGGAGAATACTGTGATAAAACTAGTTTCTGAAGGGAGACTGCATCTTCCTAGAAAGAGTGATCAGAATTGAGTGAGCTGGCGGCAAAAGAGCTTGAAGAGGCTGCAAGCAGGTATGCTGCTGAGGCGATAAGGGCAGATAGCCAGGGAAGCTACGGCACTGCAATAAACCTCTACCAGAAGGCTATATCAACTCTAATGAGACTCGTTCAGCTATATCCCGAGTACAAGCTTAATCAGATATATCTTCAAAGGGCTATGACCTATCAAGAAAGGATAAAGGCTCTGCAATCAGCTAGGGGTCTGTTACCTGCAGAGGGCGGGCAGGTTGAAAGCTACAAATCCGGTTCTTCAACAAGCCCGATGGTTGAGACACTTAAGGCTTCTTTTGATGACTTGGTGGTAAAAGAGAAACCTGATGTACGGATAGATGAAGTTGTAGGGTTGGAGGATGCAAAAAAAGCGCTAAAGGAAGCTATAATCTTTCCTTACAAAAGGCCAGATCTCTTTCCTCTTGGCTGGCCACGGGGTATATTGCTTTATGGTCCACCTGGCTGTGGCAAAACAATGCTTGCTGCGGCTACAGCTGCTGAGATAGATGGCTATTTTATGACAGTTGATGCTGCAAGCATAATGAGCAAATGGTTGGGAGAAGCGGAGAGAAATGTCGCTAAACTCTTTGAAACAGCTAGAAAACTTTCAGAACAAGGACAGCCTGTTCTCATATTCATTGATGAAGTAGATTCTTTACTCGGAGTAAGAAACCAGGAGGTTGGTGGTGAAATAAGAGTCAGAAATCAGTTTCTAAAGGAGATGGACGGCATTCTTGATAAAGGTCATAAAAGGCCTGTCTATGTTCTCGCAGCTACCAACAAACCATGGCAGTTGGATACACCTTTCCTAAGAAGATTCGAAAAAAGAATCTATGTAGCATTGCCAGATACTTCAGCTAGAAGGTATATGTTCGAGCAGTATACGAAGCCACTTAGGCTAGATGAAAATGTAAGTCTTACAGAATTGGCAAGGCTTTCGGAGAATTATTCCGGGAGTGATATCAAGGACATCTGCCAAGCCGTGCAGCTCAGAGTCGTTTCGGAGCTATTCGATGGAGGCGGAGCCCTAGATCCGAATGCAAAACCAAGGCCAATAACAATGAGCGATTTCAAAGAAGTACTAAGAACCAGAAAGCCAAGCGTCCCCAAAGAAGCTCTTAAAGCATTCATTACATGGAGCGAAAATTACAAGGCGCTCTAGGGTGCAATGCGTTCGCTATCTCTAGGGTAGAGAACTGCCTCTCTTATGTTGTTTCTTGCTGTTATGCTCATGATAAATCTATCCACACCGAAGCCCCAACCAGAATGAGGAGGCATTCCCCAATCATATACTTTCAGGTGCTCTGAGAAGCTTTCTAAACCAAGACCTTTGCTGGTCAGTTGCTTCTCAAGTACAGTCCTCTCTGCAACCCTTTCGCCTCCAGATGCAAGCTCCAGGGCACCAAACATAAGGTCAAAGGACTCTGAAAGCATTTCATGCTTTCTGCTCGGCCTTATGTAAAAAGGCTTTATAGAAGCAGGCCAGTCGACGATAAAGTAGTATCCTTTATGCTTGGAAGAGAGCAGTCTGAGGGCCTCTGAGTCCAGGTCATCTCCAAAATTTACCTCTTTGCCCTGCTCTGATATCTCCCTTAGAGCTGTAGAGTAAGTTATCATCTCAAATTTAGAGTTGTATAAAGATGGCTCAATACCTATCTTCTCGAACTCCTCCAAGTATCTGCTCTTCAGTATACTGTGTGACTGCTTAACCATATCTTCAAGTATTTCCATCACATCTTCCTTGCTTTGATCCGCAGCTTCTATATCCAAGCTTAGAAATTCATTCAGGTGCCTAACAGTATGCATCTTTTCTGCCCTGAAGTAGGATGCTATTTCGTATACCCTGCCAAGAGATAAGGTGAGCTGTTCTTTATACAGTTGAGGACTCTGGGCAAGGTAGGCCTGCTTACCAAAGTAGTCAAGGCTAAACAGCTCTGCGCCTCCTTCTGCAGCAGCTCCTATTATCTTTGGTGTATTGACTTCAAGAAAACCTTTTGATTCTAGGTATTCCCTTGCAAACTTCAGAAACCCTGACTTAATCTTAAATATAGCGGAAACCTTTGGGTTTCTCAAGTCAAGTGCTCTAGCATCGAGTCTTATATCTAGACTTGATTCAATTCTTCCTGTAGGGTCTAGTGGTAAAGGATGCGAAGCTTTATTCAACACTTCTATCGAATCAGCATGCACTTCTACCTGCAGATTCTTGGCTTTGCTCTTCTGTATCCTGCCTCCTACTGATACATAACTTTGCCTTGGTACATTGCTTGCAACCCTGAACACTTCTGCTGAAGACCTGTTAAAGACTATCTGTGCTATACCCCATCTATCCCTCAATGTCATAAATAGAAGAGAGCCTAAAGGCCTCTGATCCTCCACCCAACCATTAACGCTAACTACTTCTCCTAGTCTGATGGAGGGAAGTTCATCTGTTCTGTATATCTTCTTAGCGCTCAAATCGAACAACCAAGTCTATTCCACGTGTCTCCTTCACTATTCTCTTTACCTTTTCAAGATCAATCGGAAATTTAGATGTCCTTCTGCCAGGAATATTAACCTTCATTATTTTTGACCCGTCAGGCAGCCATACCGTGTTCATAGTCATTACCCTTGCAGGGAAGATTAGGCTCTCTATGAATTTTCTGTCATCGCTTTCACCTTCGGTAAGCCAGACCCTTCTTCCAAGAGCCGTTTGCAGTTCTTCAACAAAACCTGGATTGCTTCGTATCAATGAAATATCCCCCTGTCCCAGTAAAAGTACGATCTCTCCATCAACTTCTAAAGCCCTCTTCAAAGTAATTTTATCAAGTAAAGGAAGCTTGCCTACAAGCTTTGCAAGCATAAAGGAGATATCTACATCAGTTCTGGTAAGTTCCCCGTTCCTCAGCTTCAGCTCACATTTTGGACAAAGGACGCCTATCTTGGCATCAAAACTGCAGATGGGGAGTTTCAAATTCGAAATCTCTGCGCTCGTCTTAGAATCATCTATGCGCTAGTTTAAAAATTTAATGTAAATTGTCCACAATAATGAGTTTTTCGAACCTAGCGGAAAGGCGGGTGGGAAGATTGATTGAAAAATTGTAATTCTTGACCTCTTATTCTTGCTATATATACATCACTTCGCCTTTCACCCAAAAAAGTTTTCAGAACTTTTATAACTCTAGCCTGTGCTAGTTATGTCTGGGGTGCATCTTTTGTCAAAAGAAGAATTGAATCCATTCAGAATTGCGCAAGAACAACTTGATGCTGCTTCTGAAGTGATGAAGCTAGATCACGCAGCCCATGCTATGCTTAGAGAACCGATGCGTATACTGCAGGTTTCTATACCTGTCAGAATGGATGATGGGACTGTAGAGGTCTTCACAGGATTCAGGGTACAACATAACGATGCGAGGGGTCCGACAAAAGGAGGAATTAGATATCATCCTCAAGAAACTCTGGATACTGTAAAGGCATTGTCTATGTGGATGACATGGAAATGCTCTGTCGCTGACTTACCTTACGGTGGTGCAAAAGGAGGTATAATATGCGACCCGAAGAAGCTTTCAAAGAGAGAGCTGGAACAGCTCAGCAGAGGATACATAAGAGCGATAGGCAGATTTATCGGCCCAGAGAAGGATATACCAGCCCCTGATGTATATACAGACCCACAAATAATGGCGTGGATGATGGATGAGTATAGCAAAATTGTAGGCTACAACGCGCCAGGTGTTATAACAGGCAAGCCTGTTGAAATAGGCGGGTCCCTTGGAAGAGGAGATGCTACAGCTATGGGTGGCATGTTCAATATCAGGGAGGCCGCGAAGTATCTTAAGCTTGACCTTAGAAAGGCAAAGGTAGCAGTTCAAGGTTTTGGGAACGCTGGGTACTATGCTGCTTACTTGGTTAGTAATATGTTAGGAAGCAAAGTTGTAGCTGTAAGCGACTCAAAGGCTGGTATCTATAACCCAGATGGACTAAACGCTGAAGAAGTGATGAAGCATAAGAGCCAAACTGGAAGCGTTGACGGATTTAAGGGGTCTGAGAAGATAAGTAATGAGCAGCTTCTACAGCTGGATGTTGATATACTTATACCCGCAGCTATAGAGAATCAACTAAGAAAGGATAATGCGGATAAGGTTAAAGCAAAGCTTGTTGCCGAACTTGCCAATGGACCTACCACACCAGATGCAGACAGCATACTGCATGAAAAAGGTGTCTTCATAATACCTGATTTCTTGTGCAATTCAGGTGGTGTAACAGTGTCTTATTTCGAATGGGTGCAGAATGTGTCTGGATACTACTGGTCCGAGGAGGAAGTCAATGAAAGACTTGATTCTAAAATGACAAAAGCTTTCTCAGATGTTCTGAAGACTTACGAACAATTCAATAAAAAGATACATATGAGAACAGTGGCAAACATAATATCCATCAGAAAGGTAGAAGTGGCGATGAAGCTCAGGGGTTGGGTCTAGCTACAGTCTACATCTACTTCTTTGGCCCTGTCTGTCTATTCTTTAGGCGAAGCGTATCAGACCTTCCGCATTTTCTGCATCTTTTTGCACTGTATGGGTTTTTTGCACCACAGTTCATGCATATCTTAAAAAATAATCTTCTCTCCATAGCTAACTGTTTTTTCGCAGCATCAGCAATCGGCATGCTAATCTCATCACGTTGCAACATATGTATATTTTAGTTTTTACTAGTTTGTCTTCCATTTATCTGCAAACTTATGAGAAGGATTATTAGCATGTTCGCTTTAATGTTTGAAGCGATGATATTGAAACAGAGCACTAGCCTGCTGATATTTCATCAGGCATCATGCTTTGTTTTTTACGGGCAGATTATCCTGCTCAGTAATGATAAAGGGGGCGCTTATCCTTGGCAAAATATGTTCTAGTCTCAGACTTGACACTTCTGTACAACTATAGAAATTTCCCTCTACTTGACTTTCTCCCTTGCGCTCCTTCTGATTCTGTACCTGGCTTCATCTATTCCTTTCTGAAGGGGAAGGAATCTCCTCCCATGGATAACGGTGAGGCAATGTACAGTACTTATACAATAAGAAAGCTGGAGGCATCCTTGCTGAGAGAGAATAAGAGGGAAGACGTTGCAGTTCCACATTTCGATTATATTGAAAACTTCATAGATAGCGATACAGAAGTTATAGGTGTCTCAACTATGGATCCTTTGGGTCTGGGTCCTCTTACCATGTCCTACACAGTTCTGTTTGGAAGTGATTCTTATCCATGGGTAAGAAAAGAATGGGAGAAACTTATGACTAGGATAAATAGAGCAAGGAAGGGGACAAGAGCGAAGCTGATGGTTGGAGGGCCCGGAGTTTGGGAATTTACCATAATGCCAGAAGAGCTTGAGAAATTCGATGTAGATTATGCTTTTCAGGGTGAGGCTGACGATATTGCACCTCAGCTATTTTCTCAAGTGGCAGATGCAAGCATAGATAGAAACCTATTCTTTGATGGCTATATGTCGTACGACGAGAGCTTTACGAGATTCTTCAAGCCACAGTCTCGATTCATCTCGAGAAGACCAGGAATAAGAATGTATCCAACACTGGATCAGATACCGGATATAGTCAGGCCTACAATGAAGGATCTGACAGAAGTGATGAGAGGTTGTGGTGTAGGCTGTGACTTCTGCGAAGTGACATTGAGACCTCTGAGATATTATCCGCTTGAAAAGATAAAGAGAGAGATAGAGGTTAATGTTAAGGCAGGAAGCCATTCTGCGTGGCTTCACAGTGACGAAATCTTCGCCTATAGGCATGGGACAAGGTTTGAACCTAATGTTGAAGCTCTTGTTGAACTATTCTCTGGTGTGATGTCCATTCCTGGCGTTTGGCATACCAATCCTACCCATGGCAGAATATCGATACCAGCAGGATATCCAGAACTCATGAAGAAACTATCAAGCATAATGAAAGCAGGACCGGATAACTGGATAGGAATTCAGGTTGGGCTTGAAACAGGAAGCGAAAGGCTCGCCAAGATTCATATGCCAAACAAGACACTTCCTCTCAAGATAGGAGCGGATGGCTCATGGCAGGAGATAGTCTGGAAGGGAGTATACAACATGAACCTGTACTACTGGAGACCTGCCTTTACTGTCCAAGTAGGACAGAGCGCAGAAACGGACGAAGACAACTGGGATACAGTTGCGCTTATCAATCAGCTAAGTAATTCTGAGGTTAATGGTAGACCATTCGAGTTTACAGTAACTCCAATGCAGAACGTACCGCTGGGTATGATAAAGAGCAAGAGATTCACGGTAGATATACTCACAGAAGCACAGCTTGCTGTTTACTATGCTTCTTATAGGCACTTAGCAAAGATGGCTGCAAGGGATGCCTACTCTGAAGGTTCTGGAAACTTCCTTTCGAAGATGGGTGCATCTGGGATAATTAGCTTTGGTGGGTGGGTTATGATGAAGGTTGTTGAGTCAATATGCAAGAAGAGAGGGCTAGATATAGAGAAGGCAAAGAACTATGGTCTTAATGGAAGGAAGACAATAGTTTCTCCATTGCAGCTCGTACACAACTAGAGCATCTTCTTTGCAAGCTCTGCAACTTCCCAAGGCATCTTTGCCACTGGTACTCCTGCGTCATTAAGAGCCTTCTCTTTACTCTCGACAGTGCCCACGTTACCCATAATT
Organism: Nitrososphaeria archaeon; assembly: GCA_029775965.1. Taxonomy (GTDB): domain Archaea; phylum Thermoproteota; class Nitrososphaeria; order Conexivisphaerales; family DTJL01; genus JAKAPW01. The sequence continues at coordinate 25,775 of JARVJU010000002.1, forward strand.
ATCGCGCCAGCGTGTCCCATCCTCTTTTCTTTGGGTGCTGATCTTCCAGCTACATATGCTACCATCTTCTTTCTAGAGTCTATTTGTTTAATGTATTCAGCAACCCTTTCCTCTGCATCCCCTCCTATCTCTCCTATAAGAACAACAAGCTTTATTCTATTGTTTTCTCTTGCCATTTCAAGCACTTCTATAAAGTTTGTCGATATGATAGGGTCTCCCCCTATTCCTAGTGCGGCGTAAATACCTATGCCAGCCTTTCTGAGATAGTTTGAAATCTCGTAGGTTAGTGTCCCACTGCGTGAGAGAACAAGTGTATCACCCTGCAGAAAAGGTTGAACTGGCATTATACCGATCTTTATATCATTCGGCATAATGAGGCCTGGAGTATTAGGACCTATTATATCACCATGGTACTGTTTGGCTATATGTATACTTCGAATGGTATCTCTCACAGGGACTCTTTCTGTTATCCCAACAACAAGCTCTATTCCTGCTTCAAATGCTTCTCTGACTGCATTAAGGTAATTCTGTGCAGGTACGAATACTATGCTAGCATCTACACCATGTTTGGAAACAGCCTCTTTGCATGTATTGTAAACAGGTACACCATTCACACTTTCGCCTCCTTTTCCAGGAGTAACTCCGGCAACTATGTTTGTCCCGTAGCTCATCATCAGCTCCGTGTGCAACCTTCCATACCTGCCTGTTATTCCCTGCACTAATACCTTAGCACCCTTTGCACTCTTCTCTCCACTAAGCCAACTTCTGAGCAAAGTATAACTCATCTTTTACCGTACTCCTTTAATGCTTTAAGAGCATCCTCTATGTCTATAAATGAATTTATACCGTTCTTCCTTAGTAGCTCTCTTGCTTCTATCTCACCTGCACCTGACAATCTAAGGAAAAATGGTTTATTTAAGAAACCCCTGCCTTTTGCTTCAAGGAATCCCTGAGCCACCGAAACACTGTTTGTTATTCCACCAAAGACGTTTATGAAAAGAATTTTCATATTTGGTAAAGAAGTTGATAGGAATTCTAATGCACTCTGCACCCTTTCCGGGCTTGCTCCACCTCCTAGGTCAAGAAAGCAAGCAGGTGATAGTCCTATTGATGATACCATGTCAAGAGTTGCAAGAACAAGCCCAGCACCGTTACCAACAACAGCAACATCCCCGTCAAGTGGAACGAAATTGAAGCCAAACTTCTCTGCTTCCTCTACAGATACATCTTCAGGCAGGTATGGCTTGAGTTCAGGTCTCCTGAAAAGTGCGTTATCGTCAAGGATTATCTTGGCATCAAGAGCTGCAAAGTCTCCTTCTGACACAGCTAGAGGATTTATTTCAACAAGCTCGGCCTCGGATTCATCAAAGACCTTGTAGAGCTTCTTCATCAATGATACGCATCTATCCTTTAAAACACCATTGAATCCAAGATAGCTTGCTGCTTGGTTCAGCTGCTCATCACTTGGTCCCTCAAGTCCGAAGTTGGAAACAAATTTCTCCTTAACCTCTTCAACTTCTATACCACCAGCTGCTGTTGCTATAATTGAAAAGCATCTGTCGCTTCTGTTTTCAAAATAGCTGACATAGAACTCAGAGGTATGATTGAAAAAAGATTCTGCAAGTATTTTATCTACTTTAAGCCCTTGAATGGTTTTATTTCTTAAAGTCAAGTAAGCTTGTTTAAGTTCAGATTCATTCTTTACCTTCACAATGGCGCCGGACTTACCCCTTCCTCCCACAGGAAGCTGGGCTTTGAGCACGAGTGGGAATCCTAGGTTTTTAGCTCCTTCTAGCTCTTCGACATTGTTAATAAGTAAAGAGTTAGGCACGTTTATTCCATATTTCTTAAAGAGCTCCTTAGCCTGGTATTCGAGAAGCCTCATAGTCAGAGGAGGGGTAGGATTTTGTATGTTTATAAAAAGTACGCTAAAAGATATTACTGTAGGTTACTTGTCTTTTGCAATTGCTGTCTTTCCAAATGAGCTATCGGGCTAGGTGCTACATTCTGAGCTGTTCTACTAGCTATTCTGGCCTGTATGGCTTGGTAAACTTTATCCAGTAGTATGGAAGCAAAAATTATTTTTTTTGGTTATGCATAAAGATAAGTTTGATGGTATGCATGCAAAAACTTGTTTTAGCAAGCTTGCAAGCTGTGTATAAATTCCTAGAACCATAGAAAAGCATGTCCTCTATATGCTTTGATGAAAGAATCTGTCAAAGATAACAGCTTTATGCAGCCAAAAAAATGCTGGGAAAATCCTTTTAAGAGCAATAATGGTCTAAATATGCATTGGCAAAAAGACATTTTACGATAGACGTTGGTGAAGAAAAGGTTGAAGTCGAAGGGTATGATTACCAGAAGGTCGCTATAAAATACCTTATGAAAAGAAGGAGGAGTCTCCTCTTTACGAAGGATCCTAAAAAGGTTGAAACTCTTTGGGAGAAGCTGCCGAAGAAGATCACAGTGATAGGTTCCAAGGATTCCAAGTCATACAATATAAGCTGGAAACGTGTAGGTGAAGAAGAGTTTCAAGGCGCTAGGTTCGTTTTTACACTGTCCGAGGCATAGTTGAACTATCCTTCGGCTAGATTCAGAACTCCCTGATATCTTCCGTTGTAAGGTCTGGATGACGGATATGAATCAAAGAAGACTATGTGCCAAACCCTCTCCCCTTTCGATATCGTAACAGGGTAGGGAGGTGTTCTCAGCTGAAGAGTAAGTCTCCCTGAATATCCTGCATCTATTATAGTTGGAGAGCATGTAAAGCCTCGCCTAGCATAGCTGCTTCTTATACCCACAAGACCTACCATCCCGTTGCCTAGTGTCATAACTTCTCTTGTAGCTGCAAGCATTATAGTATCAGGCTCAACCTTTATCTGGTCTGCAAGCTTTATCCTTTTAGATTTGTATGCGCCTCCTCTCTTGATTATAGCTACTTCGTCGCCTATACAGAAGTCGATTCCGTTTGGGGTCAGGTGTATTTCGTTTTCTGGCTCTATCTTCATCCTGCCATCCTTTATTGCTTCGATTATCTTCGCGTCAGATAATATCATTGCATGTATTTACAAATTATCTGTTAAATAATCTTCCTTGAAAACGATTAAAAGCAGCTAGAACCTATAATCGACAGTGTGGAAAATTGGAAATCAAAAAGATAGCTTTAGTTGGAGCAGGGGAAATGGGCCATGGTATTGCGCAGATATTTGCGCAGTACGGGTTCGGAGTTTCCCTGACAGATAAATATGAAGAAGCACTTATCAGGGCAGAACAGAGAATTGAGCAGAATCTACTGAAACTTGAACAAAGAGGAAAAATAAGATCGGGGGAATCTGCCTCTATACTTTCAAGAATTAATTTTGCTGCAGAATTAAAAGATGCCGTAGCTGATGCAGACCTTGTTATAGAGGCTGTGCCTGAGATACCAGAGTTGAAGAAGGATGTCTTCAGACAGCTGGATACGCTTGTTCAGCAGCATACAGTGCTAGCATCAAACACTTCGAATATAAGAATCTCTGAGCTAGCTGATGCTACCTCCAGAGCAGATAAGGTAGCAGGTATGCATTTTTTCAATCCTCCAACAGTAATGAAATTGGTTGAGCTGATTCCGAATGCAAAGACAGACCCTGTAGTTTTGAATTCTCTTGCGGAGCTCTGCAAAAGGATTGGAAAGACACCCGTCATGGTGCTTAAAGATAGCCCCGGTTTTATAGTAAACAGGATAAATGCTGCAGACATGCTGTTCTTTGGACTTATTCTGGACAAGGGAATAGCAAAGCCTGAAGAGGTTGACGCATATGCTCGAAGCCAAGGGATGCCCATGGGCCCCTATGAATTGCTAGACTTCGTTGGAATAGATGTAGCTTATGACTCACTGATGTATTTTGCAAGAACAATATCCCCTGAGTATGGTAAATGCAAAACCTTTTCTCTGATGTACTCAGAAAAGAAACTCGGGAAGAAGACAGGTAATGGATTTTATGACTGGAGTTCAGGGAAACCATTGTTATCTGGGGCAAAACCAACAGATAAGCTTTCGCTAATGGATCTCTTCGCTATAGAGATAAACGAAGCAGTAAAGCTTATCCAAGAAGGTATCGCAAAGCCATCTGATATAGATACAGCTGTAACTCTTGGCATGAACAGACCCTTTGGCCCCATCTCTGTAGCAAAGAGCTTCACAAGCAGTGAAATAGCACAGAAGTTAAATGAGCTATCACAACGCTTTGACTGTAAGATATTTTCGCCAGCTGAACCTATAGCACAGGGTAAAATGAGAGAGGTAATAGAGGGTAAGGTGCTTGAGTCTGAAAAACAGATCGAAAAGACAACAGCAAAAGAAAAGACTGATGTAGTGTTGGTGGAGAAGCTTGATGGTAAAGTTGCAAGAATAACTATAAACAGGCCAAGGCTAAATACGATAAACAACGAGGTTCTTGACCACATAGACACAGCATTGAGCAACCTATGGGATGACAAAGATGTGAACGTTGTCATACTTCAGGGTGCCGGGGATATTTTTTCCGCAGGTGCTGACCTGGCGCAATTCTTCTCGAACCCTGTAGATTTTATGGAGTTCTCCAGAAGAGGAGAAAGGATTTTCAAGAGGTTTGCAGAGTTTCCAAAGCTTACCATCGCTGCCGTAAAGGGGTATGCTCTTGGCGGAGGCTTGGAACTCGCCATGGCCTGTGACCTAAGGGTAGTCTCTGAAGATTGTAGGATTGGATTACCTGAGGTAACAAGGGCTCTTGTGCCAGGATGGTCAGGCACTCAGAGGATAGTAAAGCTTATCGGGCTATCCAAGGCATCAGAAATTGTGCTTACAGGGCAGATGATAACAGGCAGGAGAGCCTACGAAATCGGCTTGGCAAACTACGTCATGCAACAATCGGAAATTGATGAAAAGGTATTATCATTAGCTAGAGAACTCGCTTCAAGCCTCGCTCCAGTCTCTGTGATGCTAGCAAAGAGACTGATAAATAAAGCAGCAGAAGTGCCCATGGATGTGGGTCTTGAGATGGAATCTGCTTTTCTAGGCATGCTATTCGGTACAGAGGACCTAAAGGAAGGGCTTGCTTCATTCATGCAGAAGAGAAAGGCTGAGTACAAAGGGAGGTAAGAGCATGGAGGAAAATGATGTCTATGTTGTTGACTTTAAGAGAACTGCTTTTTCTCGTGCAAGGCCTAATGAACCTGAGAAGGATGTATTCAATTCTATAAGGATGGATCAGGCATTAGCTCAGCTGATAAGGACAATAGTGGAAGAAAATGACATTGCAGAGGGAGAGATAGGAGATGTAATAACTGGTTGCGCATTACAGGTAGATGAGAACTGGCTTTATGGAGGTAGACATCCTGTATTACTAGCAAAGCTACCAGTATCTGTACCATCTGTTGCAATGGACAGAGCATGCGCCTCTTCCATGAATGCTGCCGCGCTTGGCTCCTTCGAAATTATGACAGGGCATTCAGACATAGTGCTAGCAGGAGGTATGGAGCACATGACTCATGTGCCCATGGCAAACAACCCGCATATAGCAGTGAATATGAGACTTCTTCTTAGGCCTGAATATATGAAGTATCAGATGAACATAGGGTACGTCATGGGTCTCACTGCTGAAAAGCTGGCAGAAGAGACAGGTATAACGAGAGAGGAGATGGACAGGTACTCTTTAGAATCACACAGAAGGGCAGCTTCAAGCTACGATCAAGGATGGTACAAAGATGAGATAATACCCATGAATGTAGAGGTTGAAGGAAAAGAAGTCACGGTGGATAGAGACCTCAGCATAAGGCAGGAAACCTCTATGGAACAGCTTTCAAAGTTGCCTCCTGCATTTAAGGATAATGGTGTGATAACAGCTGGAAATTCCTCTCCCTTGAACTCAGGAGCTTCCATGCTTCTTCTCGTATCGGGGAAAAAAGTAAAAGAATCAGGTTTGAAGCCTCTTGCAAAGATACTTGGCTTTGGCTGGGCAGGAGTAGAGCCAAGTGTTATGGGTAGAGGTCCTGTACCTGCAACCATGAAGGCACTCAGAAAGGTTGACCTGAACATAGATATGGTAGAACGCTGGGAGATAAACGAAGCATTTGCTGTAGTAGTCTTAAATGCAATTAAAGAGCTATCTCTCGACCCCTCAAAAGTAAATGTACATGGCGGTGCAATAGCTATTGGCCACCCACTTGGTGCATCAGGTGCCAGACTTATAGGAACTCTTGCAAGGCAGTTACACGAAGAAGGTAAAGAGTACGGTGTAGCAACATTATGCGTTGGCGGTGGGCAGGGATTTACAACAGTTCTTCAGAGGGCCTGATGCTTTATAATAGAGTTATAAGTCTAGAGGTTCGGAACAGGGTATCGAGGTCAAGCAGCTACCCATCGCAAACTTCTAAAGCTGAAATATTCAGTCATCCTGCTCGAAAGAGATTCATACAGCTCTTGGCTAAAAATAAAATGAGCTTCTCGAGCTCCGGAGAGAAACATGTCTTTCAAGAGGGACTTTGTAACATCATCTTGGCATCCTAAAAGATCTGATTGACGAGGATAGTCAGAAAAGATAAGATATACGCTGAATGCAACTGGCAGATCTCTGTATGCAGGTCTGAATTCCGGTTTACCATTCTTTAATCGAGTACTGATGTTATGGTACTCTATGATCTACAAACTAATAAAAGAAAAGATAGATAGAATCATTTTGGCTTGCTGTATTATTACAATCGGCTCTATCAGCTGCTACTATAGTTCCCAACTCTTCTCCTGATGAACTCTTATAGCTACTCGGGTATGCTAGCGGTTCTGTCATTTCATGCTAGCTTTTTTTATCTATTCTGCTTATATTTTCTTGATATCTATGCTAGTCTCGAAGAGGAATCTCACCTTGAGCTATGTACCCTTTTATCATTATCCTATGCCCTTTTTTGCGTATACACCGGCTTCATCCATTTCGGACGATCGATTCTTCAGGTTTTTCTTGCTTGTTTGCTCACAAAATTCATCTGTTGGAATAGCCTCATTTCTTACAAGCTTCTTGCACGGTATCAGGTATTACAAGTCATTTCTTATTAACGTTGTATTTCTTGGCTTAAGCATACCAAACCTTCTTCCTTATTCAAGGCGTACAGACAAGCAATGTCGCTTTATCAACAGTGAGCGGGAAAACGATGCCATTTATTGATTGGACGAAAGCGCACTTACAAGAGATTAATAAACACAATACAATAGGAAGAGATTACAGCAAGATAGCACTCGATCTAATCGCAAACTGGCACGTGAGCGGAAGATAGAGAGACATTTATGCTTAAGAAAATGAAGTGCTTGGTAGATCTGAGTACTTCAGGCTGTCAACCAGCCAATCATTTGGGCTCAATGAATCCATGCCCTTAGGCATGGGGAGGCTAGTATCAAGCCAACTCCTTTAGGGGTTGGCAGTTGACTTTAGCTCCTATCATGAATCCGTATAATACATAGGACATATGCCTTTCTTGATGTTTGAACTAGGTTCATCGAAGACTATGCTGGTAAGAGAACAGACGAACAAAACATAATATTGCATAGAAATAAAGCTAGGCAGAATTACAATGATATAAATCACACATTGGTATAATCGTTATCTAAGTTTACATATTTCAGGCATCTTTCTTTTGTGTTCGCTTGCCTTTATTCTTTGTAGTATTAGATCTGCCTTGTTCCTTGTAATAGCAAGCTCTGATAATATCTGCTCAAAGTCTCTTTTTTCTTCGATGTACATATCAAAGAATTTGTCTGCTTCTTCGTAGCTTATTCCGAGCTCTGTCTCGGCTAGCTGTCCCTCCCAGAGTCTAGGGCTACTCTTCTTTGTGATTATCCTTCGGTCTATACCCAAGATTTCTCCGAGCATTCTGACCTCTGTCTTGTACAGATCCCCTATAGGCAGTATATCTACCCCTCCGTCACCATATTTTGTGTTTCCTGAGAAGGCAATCCTGTCCTTTCTTACCACAGCCAGATTGTTATAAACTGGAATTTCAGGACACCATACCTTTCCCGCATACTCCATTTTTGTGGCTCGAGTTGTAGAAAAAGCTAGTTTTAGCTGCTCGGATGCTGAACCCAGCACTGCAGGGATAACGTTTTTTTTACCCACTTCTTCTGCTCTTTTGAAGTAAATCCTATTTTCGTCAGCTAGCAGCATTTTATGATTTGGAGTCACTGCTAGATCTACCAACGAGCCTTCAAAATGTAATAAATAATCGCTATAATCAAATACATGCATCATCTTTACTCGAGTCTTGTGGATCACCCCATATGCATCAAGACTGTAAACTACATCTCCTTCTTTTAGCTCTTTGTAGTCTTTGAAACCCTCATCTGTCAGGGCCTTGGTTTCCTCATCATAACAAAAGTAACCAAGAAGTATCTCAGACCTATCACCAGTGCCCATAACCAATCTGTTGCCAGTGTTTGCATAATAATAAAGAATTGACATTCTTATTCTTGCCCTAAGATTTCCTTCTGCAAGTTTGTTCGCTTCAAGGTTTTTCATAAATGAAGTATGGATAGCTGCTATATCTATTTGCTTCGTTTCTATCCCTAGCTCTTTAGCCATAGAGATAGAATCTTCGATATCTTCTCTTGGTGTAATTCTCGAGTCTGGCATAATAAGCCCCAGTACCCTTCTGCTTCCAAGTGCCTCTACTGCAAGAAAGGTGGTAACGGCAGAATCTATACCCCCGCTTATTCCTACAACAACACCATCCGCTCCAGCTTCTTCGACTTTGTTTTTGATGAAATCCCTTATCTTCTCACGAGCCTTCTTCAGGTCCACACCAACCATAGAGCAGTAGATGAAAAAATAGTTTTACTAACAAAAAATAAAACAGCAGGGAAAGATAGTGTGGTGTGATGAATGATCTTAAGGATAGGCTCTTCTGGATATCCACCGATAAAGAAATAAAGGATGCCATTGCTACAGATTATTATTTTCTGAATACGGAAAAAGCTCTCTTGAAGAGCGGGCTCAACCCAAAGGTTACGATGGAGGTATACGCTAGAAAGCTTCCCTATAAACAGCAGTGGGGGATTGTCTCTGGGATATATGAAGCTGCAAAGTTACTTGAAGGCCTCCCTGTAGACGTGGATGCCATGGAGGAGGGAACCCTTTTTGTCACACCAGAAGAAAATGCGGGTTACGAACCTGTAATGCAGATAAGGGGAAGATATGCAGTATTTGCCAGGTATGAAACACCACTTCTCGGCTTTATATCATCTGCAACTGGTTTTATCACCAAGGCAGCAAGAATAAGGCTAATGGCTGATGATAAGACTTTGTTGAGTTTTGGAACAAGAAGGGCGCATCCTGCCCTTGCCCCCCTGATAGAAAGGAGTGCATACTTAGCTGGTTTCGACGGTGTTAGTAACGTAGCTGGCGCAAAGTTGCTTGGGATAAAAGGCTCAGGCACGATGCCTCATAGCTTCATACTTTGCTATCCAAGCCAAAAGGAAGCATGGAAGGCATTCCTCGAAGCAGCAGAAGAGAAGAAGATAATAGCTCTAACAGATACAATGTATGATGAAAAGGTTGAATCCTTAATGGCATATGAAACTCTGGGGAAGAATCTAGCAGGTGTAAGGCTGGACACCCCTTCCACAAGAAGAGGGGACTGGAGGAAGATTGTTCAGGAAGTGAGGTGGGAACTTGATCTCCATGGTGCAAAACACGTTAAGATATTCATATCTGGCGGTCTGGACGAAGAAGAAATCGCTAGGATGAAGGATATAGTGGACGGTTTCGGCGTGGGAACAAGCGTAAGTTCTGCACCTGCTGTAGATTTCAACATGAAGCTTGTTGAAGTCGAACAGAATGGTAGGATGGTTCCGAAGGCAAAAAGGGGAGACCTCTCAGGAACAAAGTCACTTTACAGAGATATGAAATCGCTTGAAGACTTTCTTACCCCTGCAGGTTTCCGGGCATCTTCGAACCTTACCCCTCTCTTAACACCCCTTATCAGAAACGGTAAGATAGTCAGGGAATTCTTGTCTATTGAAGAGATAAGAGAAAAAGTAAAGAGTTCACTAGATGCTGTAAGGCGTGGCATCCCTAAGCTCACAGTGATTTCTCGCGTCTAACAATAAGCAAGAGCATGCTCAAAAAGCTGATGAAGATAGAGTAAAAGATTAGGGTTTTTCCTGCATACAAAGGAAAGGATATGCTATGCTGCATGGATGGTATTTTAGTAGTATTTACATAAAAAAGGCCAAGCGCATAAGCATTACTTTCAGCATTATATACATGTACGGAGAGCTTGTAGAATCCTTGCTCTAACGGAGCTATTGAGGCTAAACTAATATTCTGCCCTTTGGCGACTGACACAAAGTACGTTGTACCATCAGGGAAAGTAACATTTGCCTGAGCCCTTACGTATTCAGGATACAGTATGCTTATCTCATAATTACTCTGATTAAAAGCAAGTCCAGCCTCAGAGGATACTACCGTTACAGGCAAAGTATAGTTCTGACTACCTACGCTGAATATCAACCTATCATAGTATGTCCCTGCCTTATCAGTAGGAGGGGCACTTACTAGAAGAGTAGCATTATCTTGTGTTATTATCTTCTCGCTTAAAGTCAATGGATAGGAACCAGTATAGTTCACTCTGACAACCACATTTTTCAGGAATTTTAACGCAAGGTCATAGTTATAACTACCATATGGAGATGGGAAGAGTATAAGATAGTCTCCATTCTCTGTGGTAAATGGAATATCAAGTGCCTTTGTTATATTCAGCTCACCTGCTCCTTGCACGTAGAAAGGAAGGGAATAATTGTCAGCCATTATAGGCGTTGCAGAAAGTGCAATTATAGCATAGCTTTCGATTGGCGTTAGATATGGGTATTCTTGCTTAAGTAGAGCCAAAGTACCAGACACTTGAGGTGTAGAAAAGCTTGTACCGGACAGAAGCTGAACACCATTAGGTGTTATTGCTGGTACCGCGTCCCCAGGTGCAAGAAGTTCAGGCTTCATTACATATTCATTCACTGGACCCCTTGATGAGAAGTAGGCTGGAAAAACAGTTGAATTGGCCTGAAATACATCCAGTCTAGCCGTGTAGCTTGCATTGCTAACAGCTAGAAATGCTCCATCTTGCCATGAAACCGTCAGTACGGGTATTCTTGGCTTATAATTGGGCTGGAATGGGTTTGTCAGGTTAGCAAGAAGGCTTGAATTAAAGTTATTTACTATGATAAGAGCCTTTGCTCCTGCAGCTGCAGCATTAGCTTCCATGACACCAAAATATGTCTGTTCATTTCTCAATGCTACAGCTATGTATCCTGTTAAGTTTGATTGTATAACTTGGCTAGCATTTCCTATGTATACTGTCTTTCCTTCTATCGGAGAGGCTGATACAGGCGAGTCTGCAGCTGGCACAGCTGATTGCAGCATGGTTCCGTTAACGATAAGCCATCCAGAAGTGCCGTTAGAATAAATACTCGTCGATGCGCCCACAGCAAAATAGCCTCTCAAATCTGCAGGTGCTGAAACTGTGTAGGTGTCAGGCCCTTCGTTGCCTACTGCAGCTACAATTTCTATCCCCTGCTGGGATAGCATGTACGCTATCTGTTGGAGCTGCACATCTTCTGCAGCTCCACCAAGGCTGAGGTTAATTATCTGAGCACCATTACTTGCTGCCATATCTATGGCCTGAATAAGCAGGGAGAGAGTAGTCTCGCCATTCTGAAAGACTTTGTAAGCAAGTATCCTTGCACCAGGTGCTACACCAACAAAACTGCTTGAATTGGCTGCAATTATAGATGCAACTGCAGTGCCGTGCCCTTCCGTGTCCATAGGATTTGGAGAGTTGTCGACAAGGTTATAGCCTCCTATCACCTTTCTGCCAAGTTCTCCTCCAAGTGCTGATAGAGTATAATCTACCCCTGTATCTATAACTGCTATTGTTACGTTTCTGCCTGTATACTTTCCGCCGTAAAAGTAGCTCCAGTTTCCTGTGAATTGAACACCTGCTCCCTGTTGCAGAAGAATAATGGAATCATCCATTATAAGCTCAGGATGAAATACATTCTCAACCATAGATAGAGCTGTGCTCGTCATGGAAAATTCACCACCAACTGCTATATCTTTGAATAGATAGACTGTGTTAAAGGTAATTCCATGCTGTCTCATCTGTTCAGCGAAGTTTGTAGAAAGGGCAGCTGTAAAGGCACCATCACCTTTTGATAGCATTATGATATAGGTGTTTGCTTGCTGGCCTACCTGCGGTACGATGACTGGTGAAATAATAAGTAACAAAATAAAAGAAGATAGACAGATATTCAATTAGGCTTCACTTTGTATTATATCTTCCAGCTTATTCAAGCCTCCAACCTTTGTGCCATCGAGCATAAAAGCATCAAAGTTGCCACCAGATGAAAGAATTTTTGAAACATATGAGTTAGATGATTTTTCTGTAGCTTCGAAGACACCAGATAAGAATTCGTTGAAGGGAGGCATTATTATTATCTGTTTATCTTTGACACTACCTCTTATCCATAGCGGTACTACCTTTCTTCCAACTCTTATGGAGAAATGCCTGTGCCCCATGATAAGAATATCAGCTGTTTCTGCATCCTTGACTGGAAAGGCATGACCATGTAGCAGAGCTATCCTTGTGTTTCCGTCTCTATAGATCATACCTCTGCTTGATGCATACTGAATTGACTGGTCTGTTATCTTCTCTAGGCCCGCATCATGATTACCAGGTACAACTGTTATTCTTTTTGCTCTTTTTTTCAAGATATTGAAAAAGCTAGATATTTCTGACATGACAATTCTGGAAGTCCCAAGAATCTGATCCTTTATGTCGCCTAGTAGTATAACCTCCTCAGCTCCCGTCCTCTGTATCAGATTGACTATTCTCTTGGCCATAGGGATGGTTTGGGATGGTATACGCACACCCTTACTGACAATAGACAGCTCATACCCGATGTGTATGTCAGATACTACTATTACTGTTTCTCCTATTGTAAGAGCTCTTTCGCCTGCAACAATTCTTATCGTTGCATGAACGCCTCCGATGCGTTATTCAAGTGTCAGAGGTACAACTTCGTCATAGGCATATTGTATGAGGTCTGATTCGTTAGCTTGGCTAAATACTGTTACGACACAATTCCTTGTGAGACCAACGATAAAACCCTTTGTCTTCGATTGTACAACTATGTACCATAACCTGCCATGCTTAAGGTAGTCATGGTAAATATCTGTGTCAGCAAGAGCTGAGCCATACAACGCCATCTTCTCTATGTTTGGTATGTCTACTTGATCGAAGAATATTATCCTTGCGTCCTCAAAGCTAGATTCATAGTATTTTTCCATTGTTTCCGGCTTTATCCTTGCTTCTACTATCGAGCCAGGTTTCATGAAAAGTATCCTACTCATGTCATTTGCAAGCTCATTCGCTCTTCTTTTCTTTTCGAGTATTATCAGGAACATCTGATCATGAATTCTCCTGATGGCAAATGTAGCAGACAGAGTCCTCAAGATTGGCTTGAGCTCTTCTCTTTGTTTTACTGTTATCACCTCATCCTTGTTTATCCTTCCTGAGATAGAGTCCCCCTCAGCCCTGAGATCCCTTATTTCAGTAACAAGCATAAGATTTGTGTTTGATTCCTCTTCTTCAACTCTGAATCCCTCCAGCTTCTGAAATATCTGGTCTAGCGAAAGAGGTTCTGAAAGTCTAAAGATCTTTCCTGCTAGCACCATGACACCTATCCCCCCGCTGTTCCATTAATATGTCGTTGAGAATTTATAATTATAACAGCACCTCTAGCTATTTCGACCAAAGGTATGATTAATACGATGAATAGAACTGGCAAAAGTTTAACCTCAAAAGTAACTTTGCCGAATGCAGGACTGAAAAATTTTAACAATAACACCCCACTTGGAAATGCAAGAAACAAGATCAGAATGGATGCAATACCCCATAAAATATCACCAGCACCCCGTAGCCTATCGCCTTGCAATAAGGATGAGATTATGAAAGTAAAACCAATTATTATGCCATACACAAGCATGTTGCTAAGACTATTAACCTGAGAGTAGATAGATAATTCTGGCAAAAAGTACTGCTGCAGCCCCCAGAAGATAACTATGCTTCCTATCCCCTTTGCGAAGCCGGAAACAACAATTTTATAATCTGTCATTAACATCAACTCGTCGAATTCATCTCATATATTGATGTTACCTTTGCCAGACCGAATATGTTTGAAGAAAGGACTACGTATACTATAGGTTCTTGGTTTTGCGAGTGCAGAGTGCTGATAATATCTGACGCACTAGGTAACAAAGTAATGTTTGCATATGCTTCACCCGACACCTGCTTCAGTGGTGGAAGCTGAAGTCTTATCACCGACTCTGAGGAGATATTGGTACCAGATGGAGATGCTATCCATACAGATATACTGAAGGGAGACAGGTAGAAAGTGCTGGGATTGATCACGTTATAACTTATCTTCATCTGGAACTGGTTCGGCTTGACTGACACAGGTACTACTGAATAAGCTGACAAAAAGAAAGGTCCTGCTATAGCGAGAAAGATAAGGCAAAACAGAGTAGAAGCTATAATTATCAAACCTACCCTTGACATATTAAGAGCCTTTACGACGTTCAACTCCATATGTGTAAGGATACACATGTTATAAGCTGTATATAACAGTGCAAAGTATACTGATGTCGTTGCTAGCTGGAGATTCTATCGTTTTAAAAAAGTCTTGGGAAAAAGAAGGATATAGCATATGATAAAAGGAGCGTAAATACAAAGAAGAAAGGCCAGCTCCCTAATATCTCGAATATTATCCTCGAGTTCACAACAGAAGGCTTTCTAATCATAGATAGAGAAAGAATTGAAGCCACCACAGTCTGTGTAAGGCTGGCAGGGATACCGAATTGAGTATAAAACCACAGAGTGAGGGAGCCTGAGAGCAGAGCAGAATAATATGCCGCAGGGCTTAACACAGCAACCCTGTAGCCAAGCGTAGATGCAACAAAGCTACTAAAAAGTATCGACCCAAGCACTGCGGCAAAAAGGATAGCGAAGTCAGAAGTTACACCCGAGCTGAATCCTATCAGTAGTCCGAGGTTATTTGCTGAAAGGCTGTATGAGGTGAATAGCACTGTACCTATACCATACATTCTGTTTAACCTTGCAACCTGCAAGAAAGATAGCTTGGAGATGGCAAGAACATATGTATTGTAGATGATTACACCAAGAACCGCTGAAGTAACAGGAGCTATGACCCAAGCCAAAAGTATAGAGTAGACATCTGAGTATGATATCCTAAGGCCGAAGAAAATGGCTGGACCCAAGATGGCTCCCAGAGCTACGTTTGATATACTCGCAGGAAGCCTTAATATAGTGAAGGCTACCATGACTGATAAAGTTACGAATAAAGAAATAAGGGCTGCATCCTGATTCAAAGATACAAGTCTGATTGCTATATTCGACCCTACCTTATAGCCTTCCAGCAGATAGCCAGATATAAAGCCAATAATAACAAGTGCCATGTAGATCCAGTATGGTTTTCCAGCAATTGTACTGAAGCTTGATCTAATCATTCCTATGTTGTTTGCTGCGAAGACGAAGGAAGTAGATGTTAAAAGAAGCAATATGTATATCATGCATAGCCCTTCGCTAGTAATACGTAGAGTATATCCCCAGCATCTTCCGAATTATCTCCTATATTGTCAGCTGTTATAATGAAGTCCTTAAGCTGAAGGATACTTAGTACTGGAAGTTGAAGTTCGTAGACCTGCTCCATCAACTCATTTTTTATTTCGTCTGCAGCCTCTTCATACTGTTCAGTCTCCATAGCTCTCTTCATTATTTCTTTTCTGTCATGTTTTAGAGCCTCTATAGCGATCTTCAGAGAGACTGCAGCTTTTGTCAGTGTTATAAGATAGTTAAGAAGCAACTCCAGAATCGGGGATATTTCTTTCCCGTTGATCTTTCTGTATATGAGTATTCTTGCAGCATCCTTTGCGCTGTCAGCAACTCCGTCTATCTTCTCTGCAAGGTTCATAAGGTCTACACCCAGCCCAGAGAAGAAGACTCCTGTGCTGAGTTCTTCTACTATATCTTTATGCACTTCATCGGCAGTAGATTCGACCCTATCTATTTCTAGATAAATATCCCTTGCATGTTGCCAGTTATCAGCTGCAATTTCTGATACTAGTGTTTGAAGTTTCTCTGATGCCTTGACTGAAAGCTGTGCATGCGTCTTAAGAGACTCTATGATGCTCTTCTCGCTGCTTGAAAAGCCTCCGAATATATGCAGATATGACACCTTTTCTTAGCAGCCTAGACGCAATGATATTAAGTTTCTTAAAGCCTTAGGCCGTATGCCTTTGCAAATCTTTCAAATCTTTCAAAATTCTCAAGAAACTCAAGTCCCTTTGGGCCAAGCTTGTACAATGAACCTCTTTCTGCTGGTATCTTTAACAAAAGCTGGTTTGAAACCATTCTTTCTGTTATATCCACAAGCCTAGAATAAGGGATGTTCGCTTTTCTAAGTAAAGATGATATTCTTGCTCCTCCTACATGATCTTCTTCCTTGACAGCTTTAAGAAGATCAGCAACTATTGTAATCTGAGTTCTATGGGTCAATTGCCCCTCCCTCCGGCAAACATCAGCACAGGACCGGCGAGAACTGCATAGCCTAGGAGACTCGTTATATCGATGAAGAGTGTACCTGTTGTAAAACCAGACAGGAATAGTCTTGAGTAGACAGATACTGTAAGGAGGAAGAATCCTACCACAGGGAGCAGTTGCATCTTTGCTCTTTCTTTGTAAAAGGATATGATTGTTTCAGCTAGTATGTAAAGAAGAAGGAAAAAAGCTACTGAATCTGCAACAGCCTCAAAAGTGCTTAGGAAAGGATGAGTTATTTGGATTTCAAGAAAAGGTGAAGCTATGAACAGGACAGAAGTTCTTCTTACTGTATAAAAATGGGAGAGTGCAAGAAGAAAAAAACCTATCGTCTGCAACGTAGAGCCGGATACGAGTAGTGTCTGTGCTTCTAATGGGGCAAGAAATAGAGAGAGGATCTGAAGGGCTATACCTATACCTATCGACAGAAATCCCCAAGCAACGTAGGCAAGAGTTCTTGAATGCAGGAATCGCCATCCCCTGTATGAAAAAAGTGCTATTGCCAGAACAACTAGTAGCTGAACAGAAAAGATCAAACCCTGCATAGTCAGGGGAGACAACACTTTCCCTAAGGACAATGTAGACATTATAAAAGCTTAAAGATTTTCTCCGAAGCGAATAAGCTGTATCTTAGGGTTCTGGTGCATTAGTGCTTGATGGAGTTTGAGTATTAAGATACCCATCACATAACCATCTCTCAACTGCTGAGCCATAGGAATGCAGAATATTTATCTAATCTCTCAAGAAGACCCCGTCCGCAAGGGCGGGGTAGTTCACTGCAGCATTCACATCCCTATTTAAATGAACTCACAGTTGAGGCATCCCTCTTCGGCTAAGGTACATGCACAAAGAGCATCAGATAGGTATAACCCCAGCTGAGCCAAAATCCCTTGATAATGAGTCCAGATCGTACAACACACCACTATCTTAGATACATTTATAAAGATAAATTTCGACAAGATATGCAGGTTAAAAGTGGCTGAAGTTTGTCCTGTATGTGGCCTCCCTAAGGAACTCTGCGTCTGTCAAGAACTTGAGCGTCAACAGGCAAGGATAGTTGTCAGGCTAGAGATGAGAAAATTCAAAAAACCTACCACTCTGATCGAGGGAATAGATTCGAAACGCATAGATCAGCAAGAACTTGCAAGGACTATGAAAAGAAAACTGGCATGTGGAGGCTCTGCAAAGGATGGGACTATAGTGCTGCAGGGTGACCAGAGGCAAAGAGCTAGAGAGATACTTATAGCGCAGGGATTTGATGGTTCAAGCATAGAGGTTCAGTGACATGGATAATGATGTAAAGATTAAGAGAAAGCTCTTCTCCACGAAGCTATGCCCAAGGTGCCTATCTCCTCTAAAGATGGCAACACCTCTAGCAGGATGGGTTACACCTGCGGAGTACTATTGTGAGAAGTGTGGCTACAGGGGATACATAGCGCTTGAAAAGGCAGAGTAAGAATTGCTTAAGGAAAAGCGTAGATTTGAAGATATGCTTCTTTATTCTGTAGCTGCAGTGTCAGTCATAGTTCTAGCCTTCATGTTTGCCTCCTTCGCTCTAGGTGCATACGCCTTTACAAGTCCGATGCTAGGGGGCACATCTGTAAGACAAACAACGCAGTATTTCCCTATCTTCGCATTTGGAATAGCAGTGCCTATTTTTTTCCCTTTTCCTCTTACCATAGGTGAAATCTTTGTTGCAGTCTGGGCCATCTACCTTACCTTCTTCGTTATTCTTTTGATGGGACCATGGTCTGGCCTGCTAAACTCATTAAAGAAAATAAAACAGGATAGGACGCTTGCCATCTATTCGAACGGCGCTCTGACAGTAGCTGTGGCCTTCCCCGCAATGCTTATGCTTGCAGCTGCAATAGAGTTTCTTCTGAACTCAGTTGGTATACCAGTTGGTTCTTTGCCACAACAGGATCCAAGAGGTTTCTTCTATCAGCTGAGTATAGCCCCTCTGATCGAAGAATTCGGTTTCAGACTCTGCTTTGTTGGTCTTGCCGCCTTTCTTATCTCCTGGGGAGTGACGAAAAGCTATCATTCCCTTAGAGCTTTCTGGCATCCTTCAAATGCACTTTCGGAGGCTGGAATTCAGACTTGGAGACAGGCGCCATTGTACCTGTCTATTGCGCTTAGCGCTTTGATTTTTGGTTTTGCGCATTACCTGTACGGTGGAGGCTGGGAAGTAGGGAAGATAGTAAGCGCGACCGTAGTTGGGCTATTTCTTGCAATTATCTATTATACTCATGGTTTTCCTGCTGCAGTAATATCCCACTGGGGATTTGATTATTTCCAAGCGGCATTCCTTTATTTTGATGACGTCAGGGGCTTGCCTGATATAAGTAATGTTTCTAACTTTTCTCAAGCATTGTTGTACAGCCAGACATACGAGACATATCTTATGGTATTCAGCGCCTTTGTTATCTATGCGTACTTCATTTACACTATAATACAAGGCAGGCTGCATAACCGCAGTGCATTTAAGCACAGGGAATAATCAGCTGTGGGCGATATAGATTGGCTATAATGGGAAAGAGCGAGTTCTTGTCTCTACAGGAGCAGTACGAGATAATAGATCCCTTTGACCCGTCTCTTATGGACGGAGATGGATATGTTCTGACTGTACGTGATGATGTTGTTATAAATTATTTGGAACATATAAATCTCATATCCAAAGAGATAGTCTTTGTCCCTCCATCCTTCGTAGCTCATTTAACTGCGAAGAGTGTCTTTGGAAGGAAGGGTCTTTCGTTTCTCAATTCTGCAAAAGTGCATAGCGGTTATGTTGGTAGGTTAGCGCTCGAGGTAGTCAATCTAAATAACAGTAGGAGACCTATATCCATAAGAAAGAGTGATCCGTTTATGCATTTTGAGCTCGTAGAGAGAGAAGGAGATCCAGCCCCATATCATGGAAAGTACATGTTTCAGTTCATGTCAGATAACGAAGTTTCTAAATACATGAATATAATAGAAAAGAATTTTTCTCAGATTTATCCGCTTGCAGAATTAAGGGAAATTTCCAGATCCAGACTTCTTGTGTCCGAAGAACCATGATCAGGCTGTTTCTACAGGCTCCTGAATTTTAAGAGCTGTCTTTAAGCCCTTGTATCTGTTTCTTATTGTTACCTCAGTTACGCCTGCAGCTTCAGCTATATCCTTCTGTGTCTTATTCTCTCCCTCAAGGACGCATGCTACATAAAGTGCAGCCGCAGCTAACCCCATTGGGTCTTTACCAGCGCTACTGCGTGATTCTATGGCTCTCTTAAGTATATCAACAGCCTTCCTCTTTGTCTTTTCGCCCAATCCGGCTTTGCTTGCTATCCTTGATATGTTCTTGACCGGGTCCATTATTGGCATCTTTATATCCAGCTCTCTCAGCAATAATCTATAGCATCTAGCTATATCCTTCTTTTTTACACTACTGGCAGCTGTCACATCTTTCAGCGTTCTCGGTGTTTCTGTAGCTCTGCATGCGGCATATACAGAAGCGGCTATCAGTGCACTTATGCTTCTTCCCCTTACCAAGCCTCTCTCGAGGGCCTTCCTGTAGATATACGCTGCTCTTTCAACCACTACATCTGATATGCTTAGCTTGTCGGCAAGCCTATCAAGCTCACTGAATGCCTGTCTCAGGTTCCTGTCTACGGGCTCATGCACCTGGCTTCTTCCATCCCATGTCCTTAGCCTGTCCATTGCTGTTCTGACGCTTGATGAGAGAGTTTTACCAGATGCGTCCCTATCCTCAGGACCTATAACAGTAGCCAGCCCCATGTCATGCATTGCAAGCGACACAGGTATCCCTGTTCTGCTTCTGTCATCCTTTTCTTCTTTTGAAAATGCTCTCCACTCTGGCCCTGTCTCTTCTATCCTTTCTTTTATTACGAATCCGCAGTAACCGCATACCATCTCCCCGCTTGCAGGGTCTACTACCATGGGTCCCCTGCCACACCTAGGGCATCTTTCAGATGTTGTAGCGCTATCAGGATTATAGCTGTCTTTTCGAGAAATCATATTCAACACAGGAAAACTTTCCTAACATATAACTTATAAAAGCCCTATTTAAACTTTGCTCAAAGTCGGTTGCACTCGAGCTATCATCAGAATAAGGTTCAGAAGCCTATTGAACCTTACCTTTTCCTTATCCAATAATTTACATTGCTTTCAATGATACAGAGAGCAAAATGTAGTTACCCATCTTCTTAAATCTTATCAGAATAAATCCCTTCGTAATGTTTTTTGATATGCATCTAACGGCTAAGATTATTCTTAAGCAGAGTAGATAACCAGTCTACTCTTCGTCTTAGTTCGTTTGCTTCAACACCAACTCTTAATGCATCCGCAAGAACCCTATCAGCTAATATGTTCTTCCTTAGAAGAGCAGATATTGCCCAGAACGAATAAAATAAAGCATCAAACACTTTCCCATCGTTTACCATTCCTTCCATCTTCCTAGTCAAAATCACAAGGTTATCTTCTTTGATTATCTGGGATAGCTTCAGGATTCTCCTCCTCACGTTAGATGCTGTAGCAAGATCAAAATCTAAAAGACCTGTTACTTCCCTGTAGAAGTCTGTCTTTCTTAACTGGTCAGCTAGGTGCGAAGGGTGACTTACCTCACCTCTTGCAAATACAATGGATTCTGAGAACTTCAGGATAGATGCAATGAAGTAGAGTGTAGTTACTTCATATTCCTGTGCTTTGAGGGCGGTTAGAGCTAATGTATGAAATTCTATCGCCTCATCCATCAGTAAGAGAGACTTTGCTCTTCTGGCCTTATTGATCCTATGACCAGTTAATCCGGAAAGGAGTCCGGCAACTATCATCATCTCATCCTCAACTAGCTTGATGTCATTAAGCAGTAGTGTAGTCTTCTCTTCCGAAGGTATGATTCTGTAGAACTGACCATTTTTGTTGAACAGCCTTACATTTCCCTTTGCTGGAAATGCCATTATATCCACTTCGCAGTACCGCCTGTTTATACCTGTAGATGTGCAACCTACTATCAGCAATGCGGAGTGTGGAAAGGCTGCAAGAGCTTCTTCTTTTATATCAATGGGCAAGTTTACTTGCATGGCTGCAAGAAGTGTCCACCGATAAATAAACTAGTACGAATTGTGGCTATATAAGACATTTTACGCGTTAATTGGAAGACCCTTCTCGTTTTCAGTAAAAAGTGTAAAATCTTTCTATTCTACTTCTCACCATCCAAATTTTGCTGTCTACTATCTCAAGAGCCTAGCAAAGATTTTGAATCAATATATGATTGTTTATGACTGCCTTGTAAAGATTTATATCTAATTAGCATATTGATTAACCTGTGAGGATTTTAAGTACTATACCGAGTGCAACCGAGATAGTTTGCGCTCTTGGTTTAGAGAAAGAGCTAGTTGGAGTATCGGACGAATGTGATTATCCATCAAGTGTATCTTCCAAACCTGTTGTTGTAAGATCCAGATTCGATACATCCGCTATGAGTTCCTCACAGATTGATAGCCTCGTATCTGAATACTATCGCTCAGGCATCTCTCTTTACACTGTTGATAGAGATATTCTTGGCAGGCTAAAGCCTGACCTTGTTGTAACTCAGGATGTTTGCGACGTTTGTGCCACCTCTTCTGCGGTAGTTCTAGAAGCACTTGAGAAGTCTAATCTGCAGCCGAAAGTAATAACTCTTAACCCGCATACACTTGAAGATGTATTTCAGGACATAATAAAAGTGGGAAAGGCAGCAAATAGGCTGCGTAGTGCAGAACAGTTTGTAAATTCTCTTAAAAGAAGGGTTGAAAGAATCAAGAGCCTACCAAGGCATGATGCAAGAGTGGTTTGCCTAGAGTGGATTGATCCACCATATTGTAGTGGCCACTGGCTGCCTCAGCTTGTGGAGTATGCCGGTGGAAAGGAAGTCCTTGGTTTGACTGGTAAACCATCCCGCAGAATAACTTGGCAAGAGATAGCAAATGCAGATCCTGAATACTTGCTGCTAACTGTATGTGGTTACGATGTGCAAAGAACACTAAAAGAGCTATACATTGCAAGCAATATCGGAGAATGGAGAGAAATACAAGCTGTAAGAGAGTCCAATGTCTATGTCATGAATGGGTCATGGTATTACAGCAGACCAGGCCCGAGGCTTGTTGAAGGTCTAGAAGCGCTTGCCGCAATCTTTAATCATGAGTCTGATAAGCTGAGTGCAGATGTAGGTATAAAACTCACGAAAGAATTGCTTACAAGATAAACAGATTTAGCTTAAGAGCCTTGTCTTCTCTATTCATGCCTTATACTTCCTTCCATCTGCAAAATTGAGTAAAGGCTACCTTTCTATCAGCGATCTCATTTCTAAGATTGCTTCTATCTACGTATAATGTACAGCTTTACCTTTGTTTCTTGCTCGTCTATAAATGGATCAAATGTGTCAGATCCATTATTCTCACAAATCAAAAATGACTTGTAAAAAAGTATAATGCTGCAAAAATATTATTACTCTCGTGTTGGCAGCAGTAACGCATGGAGCTTAAGGTTATAGATATAAAAACAGAGGGCTTTAATGTTATCCTTGGTCAAACGCACTTTATCAAGACAGTAGAGGACTTATATGAATCTCTTGTGACTTCATCCCCATCGATAAAGTTCGGCATAGCCTTCTGTGAATCAAGTGGCGATGCTCTGATAAGAACAGATGGAAATGACAAAGGGTGCATAGATAAAGCAACTGAAATAGCCAAGCTTGTAGCTGCGGGGCATTGCTTTGCTATCGCATTAAAGGACTCTTACCCTATAAACATACTCGACAGAGTAAAGCATGTTCAGGAGGTTGTAAATATTTACTGCGCCACTGCAAATCCTCTACAGGTTGTTGTTGCTGAAACAGAACAGGGAAGGGGAATAATGGGGATAGTAGATGGTATCTCTCCTAAAGGGATAGAGTCAGAATCTGATAAGCAAAAGAGAAAGAAGTTTCTAAGAGATATAGGCTATAAGAGATGATTGTATGGCTTGTAAAGTTGGTGTTGTAAAGGATGAGCATCTGCTTGCATACAGCTTTCCCTCTCCTCATCCCTTGACAGGCAGGAGAATTCAAGCCTTCTATTCAGCCTTGGATGGGTATCCATATAGAAATGAATTGATTGAAGTGAAGGGAAGGAGGGCAGATGATGAGGAATTGCTATCCTTTCATACAAGAAGCTATCTCGAGCTCGTAAAGACGAAATCCTTAACTGGAGAAGGGTATCTTGATTATGGAGATACGCCGGCCTTCAAGGGTGTCTACGAAGCAGCGAGCTATTCTGTAGGTTCTACCTTGATGCTTGCAGACATGATAATGGAGGGAACAATAGAGCATGGATTCAACCCCCTGGGAGGACTTCATCACGCAAAGGCAAGTTCAGCCTCGGGCTTCTGTGTCTTTAACGATGCCGCAATACTCATTAAATATTTGCATAGCAAATTTCATCTTAACAGAATACTCTACGTGGATATAGATGCACACCATGGTGATGGTGTCTTCTATGCCTTTGAAGATGTTCCATGGCTGAGCATTATAGATATACATGAGGATGGAAGGTATCTATACCCAGGAACAGGATTTCCCGACGAAGAAGGCAAGGGGGAGGGGCTTGGTAAGAAGCTTAACGTGACTCTTCCTCCAGGGTCAGGAGACTCTGAATTTGAGATTGCTTTTATGAAGACGATGGATTTTGCGGAGCAGTCAGATCCAGAATTTGTCGTAATGCAGGCGGGAGCGGATGGCTTGCATGGTGATCCATTGACTCATCTAAACTATACAGCAAGGACGCATAGGGTTGCGGCTTCAAGGTTGCATAGACTGGCACATGACTATGCACATGGTAGAATGGTAGCTCTTGGGGGCGGTGGCTATAATATTGACAATGTTGCAGAGGCCTGGCTCGAAGTCGTAACAGCGATGCTTGGCAATAAGTTAAGCCATGGTGAATGAACTCGGTGAATTCCGGTAGTAAATGCAAAATAGTTGATTAAACAAGTTGTCATAGAAAGAATATACTAGGCAGAAAAGCCATAATTACCAAGCTATGGGAATTTTCGTTGTGATTCCTCTGAGCTCCTAGATCACAACTGGTTTAGGTATAGTCATTACTTTAAATATTTAAAACAAGAACAGTTATAGGGATATGGTCAATCGCTTCATCATACAGGAATTTTGGAGTAAGGAAATATTTCAAGGTGAATTCGCAATCAGAAGCTATTGTCAGTATATGAAGTCATAACCTCTATATGACACCGAAAAATGACTGTTCCGTCTTCCTTATAAATTGATTATGCTTACAATAAGCGGACATGAGGGAATATAATCTTGAAGAAATAGCAAAAGCTGAGCTGGAGGTTTTGAAGTCAGAGAACAGAATGTGGAAAGAGCATGTTTTGCATGGGGCTGTTAACAACTGGACTATTGTTGATGGTAAAAAAGAGTTAATGCTCTGCACCAATGATTACTTGGGCCTTGCAAACAATCCTGAAATAAAAACTGAGGCTCTGAACGCGCTGAAGGAATATGGTGCAGGTTCTGGGGCTGTGAGAGTAATTGCTGGAACGATGAAGCTTCATATAGAGCTGGAAAGAGAGCTTGCAAAATATAAAAATGCTGAAGCTGCTGTCACATTTCAAAGTGGTTTTGCGACAAACTTTGGTGTAATCCCTACTATGGTAGGAGAGAATGATCTGCTTGTGAGTGATGAACTCAACCATGGTAGCATAATAGATGGTATGCGTATGAGTAAGGCGGAAAGAAAAGTATACAGACATAATGATATAGAATCGTTAAAAGCTATACTGGAGGATAGTGGAAAGTACAGACGTGTGTTGATAGTTACAGATGCCGTATTCAGCATGGAAGGTGATATCGCTCCTTTGCCAGAGATAGTCAGACTTGCAAAGAAATTTGATGCCATGACCTACGTTGATGATGCGCATGGCGAAGGAGTATTGGGGAAACTCGGCAGAGGTGCAGTAAATCACTTTGGTCTTGAAGGACAGGTTGATGTGGAAATGGGAACTTTTTCTAAAGCCTTCGGAAGTGTTGGAGGCTACGTTGTTGGAGGTGAGAAATTCTGTGAAATGCTGAAAAACAAGGTAAGGCCTTATCTGCTGTCAGGATCTCATCCCCCTGCTGTTGTAGGAGCAAATATAGCAGCAATAAGGTATGTTCAGAAACATCCAGAGCTCTTCGAAAGACTATGGAGCAGTACGAAGTACTTTAAGGAGAAGATTAAGGGTGCAGGTTTAGATATAGGGAAAAGTGAGACACCAATAACACCTATAATGGTTGGGGATAGCGCAAAGGCACAGAGACTTGCAGATGAACTGTTCGAGGAAGGTATATTTGTGATTCCTATAGTCTATCCTATGGTGCCAAAAGATAAAGCAAGGATAAGGACTATAATTAATGCAAGGCATACCAAAGAAGACCTCGATTTTGCAGTCAGGAAGATAGTTGAGATAGCAAGTAAGCTTGGTATAGTGCCAAAGAGGTAGAGCTTGAGTTACCCAAGCCAAGTAAGGAAGATACTTGAAGATATAAAAAATGACAGAATTAGCGGTTCGACGTCTCTTGCGCTAAAGGGGCTCGAAGCCCTAAAGGTATTTGCAAAGCAGTATACTGATGATAGAAATACAGCATTATTATTAGCAAAAGAACTTGTATCTTTAAGGCCAACATTTGTGGCTATAACGAACGTCATCAGCGAAGCAGTTTCCTCGTATCTGTCAGGTTCTTCTTCTCTTTTAGATGAGGCAGAGAGGCTGCAGAATAAAGTTATAGATGCTAAAAGTAAAATAGCATATGAATTCTCAAAAGTTTTGGGAAGGAGAGAAAAAGTATCAGTTCTGACAATCAGCAACAGTAGTTCTGTCAGCAAAGCGATAAAGGATAATTCAGACAGGATATCATCCGTTTTTGTATGTGAAAGCAGACCTGGGGGAGAAGGGGAGATGCTGGTTGAAGAGTTAAATTCTTCACATATAAGATCTTATCTTATTCCTGATCTTGCTGCTGAAAGCATGATAAAGCAGGTTGATTTCATAGTTATAGGCTCGGATGTGATTTACGAAGATGGAAGCATAGTAAATAAACTGGGCTCCAGCACTCTAACAAAGCTGGCATCCTTGGATGGGAAGAGGGTGTACGTCTTAGCTGAATCATTCAAGGTATGCCCGAAGGGGCATAGTATAACACTTGAGTTCTATGACAAAGACAAAGCTATACCTATGTTCGATATTACACCTCTTACCTATTCTCAAGTGATACTTAGTGATAAAGGTATTTTGGGGAAGAAGGATATAGCATCATTAGCTAAAAGATATGCTAGCTATCTAGCTAATATTATGAATCGCTGACAGTATTTCTCATACCTTCTTTTCTCGGGTCGCCCGGCCACCAGTTCAACCTTTTTGCAAGTATCATTATGGAAGGTACAAAGGCAAGCCATACTATGAACGTATCTGACAATATGCCTATAGCTAGAGTTATGCCAATTTGCTGCAGCAGTCTGATAGAGCTGAGGCCTAATGCTAGGAAGACAGATGATAAAATAAATCCAAGGGCAGCTATAACGCCTGCTGTACTCTCAGATGTTCTAATTAGAGACTCTTCATCAGTCAATCCTTTAGAGGCTTCTTCTCTTACTCTTACTATAAGAAAGATATCATAATCCATCCCTAAGCCCAGCATCGTCGTTACAAGAAATAAAGGTGCGAAGACGAATACAGATGAACCACCTATCTTGTAAAAGATAAGCCATACAAAGAAGACAGTCCAAGCAACACTAGCTAATATTGTTGATATAAGCCTTAAGGGTGTAAAAACAGACCTGAGCTGGAAGAAAAGTACCACGAATATGGCAGCTACCAGTGTCAGAACTATCTTCGGTAAAACCTCAAAGACATAGTTAAGAACAGCCTTTGAATCTAGAGAGCCGCCACCAACGTAAGCCTTGTAACCGTATGGTATGAATGAACCTATTGTGTTACTTAGGTTCTGAGCCTCATTGAGAACCCTGTTGCTGTATGGATCGCCAGAAAACTGCACCTTATAGTAGACTGAAGAATTATCTCTTGATATATACCCAGCCATAGATGCAGCATAAATACTTCTTTCATGACTTGGAAGTGAATTTATGGTATCAGCTGGAATAGAGGTCGAATTGTACGGTGAGGTGGGGCCATACACTGCAGCAACACCTTCATATTCTCTTATTGACTGAGCTATATTGCTAAGTGCCATAAGCTCAGTTTCATTGAATGTGTTATTTGCAAAGGATATTTTTGCTGGCAATGACACAACAACATAAGTTGGAGTAAGAATGTTCCCTCCAAAGTTGTTTGTTATCTGGTCCAGCCCTTCCTTTGCTGTACTTTCAGGTGTAAGACCCAGTATGTTTATGTTTACAGGCAAGGTTAGAGCGATCGCTGAACTGATAGCTGTAAAGATCAAAAGCAACGAAAGAATAGTCTTTGGCCTAGCTATAGCTTTCTTCGTTATCCGAGCTAATCGAGATTTATTATAGCTGAAATTCTTTTTTGGCCAGAATATTTTTTCGCCAAAGAGATGCATCAAGGAGGGTAAAAGAGTGAGAGAAGATGCTAATACAGACGAGACCATTATTATGTTCGCAGAACCAACGTCGCTGAAAAGGGGTATTCCTGCCAGAGATAGAACGATGTATGAGAGAACTACAGTTATGCCACTTGTGAAGACAGCCTCTCCCGCCCATCTGGTGGAAAGCTTTACTCCAACAGTCTTTCCTCTTTTCATCTCCTGTCTGAACCTGTTCAGAAGCAGAACACTATAATCTGTTATAAGACCTAGTGCAAGTATCAGAATCACTAGAGGGCTGATAAAGCTAAGACTTTGACCCTGGAGTCTTCCTATGACAATATCGATTAAACCGAATCCAACAACTGCGCTTATACCAAAGAGAAGCATGGGAAGAAAGGCAGCAACAGGCGACATAAAGAACAGACCTGTTATGAGAACTGCAGCAGCTATCCCCGCTGGTAGAGCAACCCTCTCGCTTGATGTAACTATGGATTGAAGCTGAGACTCTATTATTGGACCAGATGTATAGTATGTTTTGAACTCAGGCGAATTAAATGACTCCACGACATACTCCATCTTGCTTGTAGCTTCATCTGTTGGCTTGGACGCAAAGGTTAGAGTGATTATTGTGGCATTGTTGTATTTGTCTACGTACTGGCTTACTATACCGCTAATAGGCATGACTGGCATATCTTTCATAGGCAAGCTGCTGAGAAGATGGTAAGCTGTAACGTTACTTTGCATTACCTGATGTAGCAAGCTAGCCAATGCGCTTTCGTTCACCACAAAAAGTGGGTTTTGAGATAAGGAGCTCTTTATAGCCTTGTAAGAGATCTCAAAAGTATAGCTACTGAGCAGAGTAGAGTTCTGTGGATAGCCTATATCGTAAGCCTTAGATATAAAGTCGATAAGTGATTCGTTTAGATCTTTACTTATATTATTTACCACGGAGAGGTTGTTATTTACAAGCTGAGTATACGCTAGGGAAATTGTCAGATTCCTTAGAGCTAATTGATCTGCAGGATAACCGATCGATGCGATAGAATTGACAAATTGTGTCGCGTCAAGTCCAAAGTTTTTCTGTAACTGAGCCTGCTCAGCCTCGGGCATGTGATCCGCTATGAAGCTTATTGCAAGTTGCAATTCTGAGCTTGTGCTTGCATTTTGGCCAAGGTTATAGACAGAGGTTAGCAATTGTATGTAGCTATCATCTACACCCTGACCCGTCATGTTTGCGAAAAGAGATACGATATACTTCTTAGTTAAGGTTGAATTTAAAGGGTAGCCAAGTCTTTGAACCTGTATCATAAAAGAGTATGGATCTTGCCCGAGATTCTTTATTGCATTAGTAAGGTTGTCAGGCATTGCATTAGCAGCTATAGATGCTGTTTCCTGCTCTAGCATTGAGGAATTTGGAGGGTAGCCCAGTTGGAATGCATAAAGAACCAGTCTGTAAGGAGACATATTAAGCTCGCTCTCTATTGTAAGCTGAGGAAGCTTTGAAGCTACAAGGTTAAGCACAAAGGCATCTAGGCTTGAAGATTGGTTTGCGCTGAACGCTGAGGTAACGAATTCTGATTCAGTTGGAGTCATGTTTGCCGTTATTGTCTGCAGAGCAAAGTTATCAAGCACAGTAGAATTTGGTTCTGCCCCTAGGTTAAAGACATTAAAGACAAACTGTTTTTGCTGAACCGACTGATTTGCTGTAACAATGCCTAGCGCTGTGCCATCTATAAGAGATTCATTGTTGAAGTCAGTTAGATTAAGGTTGTTTAATACAGCGATAAAAATTGATGCTTCCTGCTGACTAAGATTACTTATGAACTGCGGAGCACTAGAGTTTATTGCATCTTCTGCAAGGTAAATCGATTGGGAATTGACAAAGGAAGGGCTCTGGTTAAAGGTAAGCTGATACCATTTTGCATAAAATAGTCGATAATATAGATAGGACTGAGGCTGCTGAGCTATTACTGATGAATAGCTCAGATTTGCCATTGTATCCAAGCTGGATGAATTAAGATTAGAGTAATTAGGGTTAGAGTATATCTGCTTCCAAGTTGATATGTATCCATAAGGAACCCCATAGATCAGCTGTGCTGTACCATTAAGCGCATAGATAAGGGAATAGACTTGGTAACTCGTTTCATTGGCAACTGACGCAAGGCTATAAACAGAATTTACAGCTTGTTCAGCTTGATTAAGAAGACTGTAGGTCTCAGAATTTAGAGATGTAAGGTTCTCTGCTATATAGTGTGCGAACAAAGAGGTTGAGTTCACAAATTCCTTGACTTTATACATATCAGAATTTAGGGAAGAGATATTCTGAGCTAAAGTGTTTACAGCTTTATCAGTATAGGTAATGTTATCCTTAAGCTTCTGCAAGGCAAAGGCTGTATCATTCAGATAATTTTTTGTCGTATTAGTCAGCTGACTGCTGCCGTTGATGATAGAATTTAGAACTCTGAGCTCAAGGGAATATATGGATGTCTGGTTTTTAAGACCTAGCGATGCCAGAGCTTGAAATAGGCTTGAGTTCAGCAAGTATACACGCTGGTAAAATTGCGGTGAAAGCACATCAGCCCCTTCAAGTATTACATAAACTGTAGAATTTGAGCCTGAATTGCCTGTGAAGTTCTCGGATATCATGTTCTGGGCTTGGATGGATTCCTTATCCGATGCAGGTATACTGACGGAATACGATATGATCCCTTGTGATACAGCTGCAAAAGGTGCTGTGAGGGCCAGCAGGATAACCCATACTACTAGAATAATCTTCCACCTTCGAGCCAGAAAGGCAGAGTATGACTCAAAGTGCTGGCTCAGGGACATCCGAATCTCCAACATGTAAAACGAGAGTATATGTTAAAAGATTTCGCAATAAACAGTCAGTTTTTCACTGCGGCGTAGAAAGCACTTAAAATATGGTGCCCTTTAGCGGTGGTGTGTAGTATGCCACAGCTTAGATCCGATTACATTTCAAAATCGATTTCTCTTATACCGGAGGATACAAAAAATATACCAGATGATGACAGGGATGTGTGCAAATTCTGCGCTGGTAATGAGTCAAGGACGCCAGCAGCAGAGCTTGTGCTTGTCGATAAGTACGGAGGTATAGTGAAGACCTCCGATACAGAGGAAGAAAGGTCAAGTCAATGGGTTGCAAGAGTTTTCAAGAGTCCTCGACCTATCATATATGACGACCCGGAGGCTGGGTATAGCGATGAGCCTCTTCTAGCAGAACCTGCCCATGGGAGTCATTATGTAGTGGTCACTTCGCCAAAACATGATGATGCATTTCATTCTGCAAGTGTCAGTCAGATAGCGAACGGTCTTATAGCAACTCAAGAACAGATGAAGACGCTATATCAAGGGAAGGGCATAGCGTATGTTGCTGCATATTCAAATTATACTGAAGGCAAAGGAAGTATTTCCCATCCACATATGGAACTTCTCAGCCTCAGCAGAGTACCTCCCGTCATTGAGTCAGAGATGCGCGTTACTGATATGGTATTTGATGAACTCGGAATATGCCCTATCTGCAGGATGATAGGAGTGGAGACAGGGGGGCCGAGACAGATAATAACGACTGACAGCTATATCGCTATGGTGCCATGGGCACCTAAAAAGGACGCAGAATTCCTCATACTGCCAAAAAAACATCAGAGAAGTTTTCTTAAACTGACTCAGAATCAGCTAAAAGAATTAGCTATGATAATCAGATGCAGTCTGGGTGGTTTTTCTAAAGAAATCGGCAAAGCCTATACCATTGCATTTCATATGGCTCCAGAGAGAAAGCAGCAGTCTCAATTTCACTGGCATATAGAGGTCAGCTCATTTGAGCAAAGCTATGGAGCCTTGACTACAGGCTTTGGTGTCTACACCATCTCAAGACCTCCTGAGAGGATTGCAGAGCAGCTCGGAAAAGCAGCCAGAAGAGAAATGGCAAACGTAATGGGTGTAAAATAACGCGTTCTAAAATGATATCTTAGTTTTTAAACTTTGGCTGTTAACACCGTGAGTGAGAAGTCCCCTTGAGTTGGTGAGGGGATGGAAGAGAGCAAAGTTAAAAGATATTACAGCAGATGCAACAGAGGATTTGTAGCCTATGCATATTATATCAGCATTGTATGGTATTTTTAAATTCTAGGCAACTTTTACACTGCCTATCTGTGTTTAAATCTGAGAGTGCCAGAGCTACTGACCGAGGCAAGCGATGGAATTTGGACAAATTCTCAGCAGTAAAAGATTTTGAAGTCAGCCCACATCAAGCATCAGAAATAGTTTCAAACATGGGGAAGGCTGGAGGCTTCACAGGAAGGAATCTAGCAGAGGCAAGCGATATACTGAAAAAGATGTGGAAGGAAAGAGACTGTTATAAAATTCTCTCATTCACCGCTGATATAGTTTCAACCGGCTTAAGAGGTGTGGTTAGGCAGCTTCTTAGGGACAGAAAGTTTGACATGGTTATAACGACTTGCGGTACATTGGACCATGACATAGCTAGATCCTTTGCTCCTTATTTAGAAGGAGATTTTGCTCTTGATGACAAATTACTGCTAAAAAAAGGATATCACAGACTTGGTAATATCGTTATACCAAAGGAATCTTATGGTCCTACAATAGAAAAGTTTCTTCAGCCCCTTCTGCATGAGCTGTATGCTTCAGGTAAAAAGAGCCTTGCTTCTTATGAGCTTGCGTGGGAGGCAGGTAAGAAGATGGAGAATAAGGGTTCAATACTGTACTGGGCCGCAAGAAACAATATTCCTGTTATAGTACCAGGAATAAGTGACGGTGCTTTTGGGTCTCAACTATGGCTATTTTACCAAACACACAGAGATTTCCATGTAGATATACTAAAAGATGAGCAGATGGTAGCAGATGCAGTCTTTGATTCAAACAAATTAGGTGCCTTGATGGTTGGCGGAGGTATATCGAAACATCATACTATCTGGTGGGCACAGTTCAAGGGGGGGCTCGACTATGCTGTTTACATCACTACCGCGGTTGAATACGATGGAAGTCTGAGTGGCGCTTGGCTAAGGGAAGCGATAAGCTGGGGGAAGGTGAAACCGAAGGCAAAGCATGTCACAGTTTACGGCGATGCAACTGCTGTGCTTCCGTTTATAGTATCTTCAGCCTTGTGATGTTTTACAAAACCACTTATGATACGGTTATAAGTGAGTATTAACGCACAATATGACGTGAAGGACCCTCTGGAGTACGTAAGCAAAGAAT
The DNA here is from genome assembly GCA_029775965.1 of Nitrososphaeria archaeon. GTDB lineage: Archaea > Thermoproteota > Nitrososphaeria > Conexivisphaerales > DTJL01 > JAKAPW01. Next base: position 59,256 of record JARVJU010000002.1, read on the forward strand.
ACCTACCCTGGATGAAGGGTCTCATCTCTGTCGACCTGAGATCACGGGGTTATAGTGAGTCCAAGATTTCCATGTTGATAGGTGTTACTCAGCCCTCTGTCAATTACTACCTAAGACGGGAGAGACAGGCCTATCTCAGAAGGCTGGAAGCTATAGGCCTGACTAACGATGCTATTTCAGAACAGGAACGAAGACTAATAGATGCGCTTCAAAATCCAACTGCTGAGGGTACAACAAGGCTACTTCTCACATTGCTAGATGTGCTATCAAGCGGCATGCTTTGCACTCATCACAAGAAAGTGGATAATCTACCACAAGATTGCGACGCATGCATGAGGCTTTTTGGAACCGGTTCAGCAGCTGCAAGATCCTCAATTCTCGTTGAACTAAACGAAGCTATAGATAGACTTGAGCAATCGGAAAATTTTCCGAAGCTGATCCCAGAAGTCTATACAAACTTCGTAGCTGCAGCTAAAGATGCCAGGACAGAAAAGGACATAGCGGGTATAGCAGGAAGAATAGTAAAGCTGAGGGGAAGAGCAAAAGCCATGAATCGAGCTGAATTTGGTGCTTCAAGGCACCTTGCATCCGTACTGCTAAAGATAAAATCAAAATTTCCTTATATCCTGAGCATCATGAATGTCTGTTATAATGAGGGCGTAGATAGAAGCTTAAGCAAGTTGGGATGGAGAATTGTTAGGGCATCAATGGATAATAGCAGAAATATAGAGGCGGACCCAGTGGTCTCTGCTATACAAGAAGCTATTTCGAAGCTACCTTCAGAGCCGGATGCCATAATACACACTGGAGGTTATGGTCTTGAGCCTGCTACTTACATCCTTGGCAGAAGTCCATCTGAGGTATGCGAAAAAGCTCTGCAGCTGGCTGATACATATATAAGATATTAGCAGCATATCGAACTCTTTTATATATGCAACGTAAAACGCTTGATGTTGACACCACTGGGCTACTTTTTTGCTATACTGGGTACTATGCTATCTGTATACACAGCCTACTGGGGTCTTTTACTTGTGGCTGGAGGAATAACGATAAGGAAGGATAGGAAAACCTGGAAGAACAGTGCAGCGAGGCCTAGAGTTTCTATCATAATACCTGCAAAAAACGAGGAGAAGGTGATAGGCAGATTGCTAGCCTCCCTGCAGACTATCAACTATGATAAGGATAAAGTTGAGATCATAGTCTCTGAGAGTGGTTCAACAGACCATACGGTTGATGTTGTGATGGACTTCTGCAAACAGGATAAGAGAATAAGGCTGGTGCGCTCTGGGGCAGTTGGAAAGGGCAATGCATTGAATGAAGCAATAAAATATGCTACAGGAGAACTCTTTTTCTTCACTGATGCGGATTGCGTTCCTGAAAACGACTTTCTTGTCAAGGCTGCTGCCATGTACGCGGCAAACGTACATTCCATGGTTGGCTACCCAAAGACGATAAACTCAGGTCAGAATATCCTTACCAAGCTTGCAATTTTTGAGGACTTAATATGGAGGATTATGTCTGTAGGTAGAGATAGGCTTGGGCTCTCGGTACCTCTAGCTGGCCCATATTGTGTAATCAGCAGAAAGGCTCTATGTAGTGTGGGATTCGAATTCCGGGATGTACTGACTGAGGATATAGAGCTCTGGGCAAGACTTCTAAAAAATGGGTATGTAACTCGTTACATAGATGCCTTCGTCTGGCAGGAGGCTCCATCTCGTCTAACAACTCTTATCAGACAAAGGATAAGGTGGTATAGAGGTTATATGGAGACTGGTTTACATCATATTGATATTTTTAAAAGGACAGATCTGGCAAAGGCAACTGATGCTCTCCTAATGCTTTCAACCCCCTTCTTCGCTATGCTGTCTATATTTTCTTATTTTATATCATGGTTCAGTTTACCCGACCTAGCCTCAAGCCTTGGTATAGTCCTGTTCGTAGCTGTCTTCTTCGGAGCCAATATACTAGGCTTTATTGCGCTTAATGCAGGGCTTGTTTATTTTGCAGGCAAGGATGCTCTGGGTTTACTGAAGATAAGCCCATTTGTATACCTCTATTTCATAGTCTTAGGGATATCAAGCTCTCTTGCTATTCTGCATCTGATAACAAGGAGGCATGCCATATACAACAGAACTGAAAAGACAGGTTACTCTGACATGTCATTCCTACAGCAGAAACGGTGAAGGTCTTCTGACCCCCTTTCCTTCAAATATCTCCCTCAGAGATTCATTAACAGGGCAGATTTTAGAGCTCTCCCCATCTATCTCCCTCAGAGATTCATTAACAGGGCAGGTTTTAGAAATGGATAGCAGGAAGCAGGACGTTGTTAAGATATACAACTGCGGCCTAACGGTTTATGACAGAGCGCATATTGGACATGCAAAAGAGATTGTAATATTTGATGTATTAAGAAGAGTGTTAATTGCCAAGGGTTTTAAAGTTGTTTATGTTCAGAACTTTACAGACGTAGATGATAGAATAATAAATAAGGCGAGAGAATCTCATCTTCAAGCAAAGGATATAGCTGAGAAATACATAAACGAATACTTTGCAGACTTCGAGAAGTTGAACATAATGAAAGCAGACCACCATCCAAGAGCTACTGAGCATATAGAAACCATGATAGAGATAATAGATTCGCTTTTAAAGAAAGGTTATGCCTATGTCAGCAAGTCAGGCGTATATTACGACGTGGCCAGATTCAAAGATTATGGCAAGCTTTCAAAGAAGGGGATAGAAGAGCTCAGAGCAGGTTACAGAATAGAACCAGATCCTTTCAAAAGAGATCCAGCTGATTTTGCTTTATGGAAATTTTATGATGACGAACCCTTATGGGATTCGCCCTGGGGGAAGGGAAGGCCTGGGTGGCATATAGAGTGCTCTGCTATGATAGATAAGATCCTTGGAGAGCCCATAGACATACACGGAGGAGGTGAAGACTTGATCTTTCCACACCATGAAAACGAGATAGCACAGAGTGAGGCCTATGCAGGGAAGATTTTAGCAAGAATATGGATGCATGCCGGTCTGCTGAGGATAAAGAGCGTCAAGATGTCCAAATCATTGGGTAATTTCATTCCTGTATCTGAAGCTGTAGCAAGATTCGGAAGCAACACAGTAAGGTATTACCTTTTATCCGCACATTACAGAAAGCAACTGGACTTCGACCTTGATAGGATAGCAAAGGCAAACGAAAACTGGAGGGTCATAGAATCAGCTGCAAATTATCTAAGTTATTCGAAAAGAAATAAGAAGATGAAAGAAACAATATCACAGCCTAAACAGCAGCTGGCTGATAAACTGCAAGAGCTCATACAGAAATTTCCTGATATACCTCAAGTGCTTGAAATATTCGCATCATTTGATAAATCCTTATCTTATGACCTTGATACGCCATCAGCTCTAGCAAGCATGCTAAGGATCTCAAGATATGTAAATAGACTTGCAGGCAACAGGAAACTTACACAGGAAGTGATAAGCTTGATCGAACCTGTGTTCTATACGATGTTTTACATACTAGGATTCAAACTCCCTCTTATCGATGATGTAACTAACAAGAGGATAGAGGCTCAGGTAGCAGAAAGAAACTCGTACAGAGCTAAGGGTGACTTCTTACAGGCTGATAAGATTAGAGATGATCTTGCCAAGGAAGGTATACTGCTCATCGATATGGGAGATAGCACTGTCTGGTACAGAACAGAATTAATGAAACGCAACGAAATAAATTAGAGAACATTTTATTAATGTATGTGACTGCTTTTTGGTGCGAACAGAAATTGCTTCAGGTATATTTCCAGACAGTTGCTGAAACGCTAAACTTCCTCTTTAATATACTCTGGGTAGTGCTTGTAATGGCTTTCTTATTCTACGGGAACAGACTGCAGATATACATGTCTTTAAGGCAAGTTGGCAAAAATCTGCAAGCTCTTGAAAGAATGCGCACACAGTCAAGGCAGAGGATAATTGATGAGTTAACGAAACACGGTGGAGAGCAGTCTCTTGTCAAATCAGAAGTTGACAGAATATTGGCAAGCATAATGATAGAGCCTGTGAATATGGACCCAAGCGGTATAGTTTACAAGCTGGAGCATCTTATAAAGACGTATGAAGATTATTTCAAGTCTAAGGTTGCGAAGCTGACTCCTAATGCTGGGAAGGTTCTGAGGCAGAATCTTTCGAATTTGGTAGAAGTGGGGATGCAGCTTGACTATCTGTACAGATACGTAAGACACCTTTACACTTCAGCAAAGAAATACAACGACCTTTTCGCTGTGGTTCAGCTTCAGATGATGATGCCAACACTTATGGATACTGCCAATGCATATTATTCAGCCGTAGATGCCTTTACAGAAGGGCAACCCATAGGTGATAGCTTCGGCCCGATGGTAGCATCCAAACTCATGGAAGGCGCGAATGTTAAACTTGTAGCAGAGGAGACTGTATATGCAGAGACGGAATATCAGGGAAGAAAATTACTTATAGTCAAGGCGGAAGGTCCTGGGGGCACCGTAGGCAGGCCAGGAGAAGCAATAGAAAAATTACTTACACTCTATCCCTCAGTATCCATGGTTGTTACTGTCGATGCAGCCTTGAAGCTTGAGGGTGAGAACTCTGGAGAAGTGGCAGAAGGGGTAGGAGCAGCGATAGGAGGGCCTGGGGTAGACAGATATAGGATTGAAGGGATAGCAACAAGCCATAACGTTCCTATGTATGCTATAGTGGTCAAGATGTCAGAAAAGGAGGCTATAGGCAAGATGAAGAATGAGCTAAAGGCGCAGGTGGATGAAGTGATAAGAAGGTTCAGAAGGCTTCTTGAAGAGAAGACCAAACCTGGCACAATGGTCCTTTTTGCTGGCATCGGCAATACAATAGGGGTTGTGTAAGCTCTTTCCAACCTGAAAGGTTTAGTGCTGTAGCTCTACTGAATTCTTCGCTACCTGACGTACTCCCACCCCTGAAAAGTATGGGGGTCCACTTTTGCTTCATTTTTCTTTCGTCTTCACTCCTCGCTGTCTGGACGGTTACGTAGGAACCTGTTACAGAGTTTTGTCATCTCTCTAGCCCTAAAAGTTGCCGCTTTGAAGGTATCGGTGCTGCCTCTGCATGCATCTCTGTCTGCATGCAATCGAGATATGTTTTTAATTTTAACTTTAATTTAACCCATTCCTTTGCTGCATAGGCTGTGGAATGGAGACATTCTCAACCTCATGGCAAAGTTCTGTCGGGTCAGTTGCTACACGAAGATTTTCAGGCATGAGTTTCTCAGAGAGTAGTTTCATGCCTGAGCACAATATTTCTTGACAATATATGACAGTTTTCATTCATGCTGGGAGTGAGGCATGTCTTATCTTAGAGGCCAAGGCGGCATATTTACTCATTAGCATGGAAAACAAATTTCATTTCGCCACTCCGCTAAAGCGATGTGGGCTTGTTTGTTCCTCAAAGCTCTCTTTGGGTAATATCGAATGTAGCAAGTCCTATGTCAACTGCTTTGTCCTTCTACTGACAGCCTCATGTAAAGCTAGCTACATTCTGCTATTTCTCTTCTCTTTATAATATAACTTTAAGTTTTGACTGGCATATAAAATTTTCTGGAGCCCCATAATTAAACCAATCTGCTTTATATTCTGTGTTCCCCTATAGCTAAGGGGGTAGAATTTTTTGAATGCTATAGTCAAGCAGTCAGTAGCTCCTGGGGCAGTATTGAAGGATGTTTCTGAGCCACGAATCAGCAGCAAGCAGGTTCTTGTGAAGGTGAAAGCGACAAGCATATGCGGCACGGACGTGCATATATACGACTCCAACGAATGGGCAAGGTCAAGGATAAAGATCCCACTTATCATGGGACATGAATTTGCAGGTGAGGTTGTAGAGGTAGGAAAAGATGTAACAAGCTTGGTAGAAGGGGATCATGTTTCTGGTGAAACACATATACCTTGTATGAGGTGCGAACAGTGCAGACTCGGCAACTATCACATATGCGAAAATCTGAAACTAAGAGGAGTAGATGTAGATGGTTGTTTTGCAGAATTCGTGGCTGTTGATGAAATGACAGCTTGGAAGAATGATAAGTCTATCCCTTTTGATGTTGCCTCTGCCCAAGAACCTTTGGGCAATGCTGTACATACAGTTTTTGAAGGAGGAGGGGTAGAAGGTAAGAAAGTTGCTATATTTGGCTGTGGCCCGATAGGCATAGCAGCCGTAGGATTATGCGTTCAGTCTGGCGCTGAAAGCGTCTATGCAGTTGATATATCAGACTACAGACTTTCATTAGCAAAATCTTTTGGAGCAACAAGTGTGATCAATTCAGCCCGTGATGACCCTGTAAAATTCATAATGGATTCGACTTATGGTCACGGGGTAGATGTCTTTCTTGAAATGGCAGGGGCAGAGCAGACGATAAGGCAGGGGCTGAAGGTATTAAAAGCTGGAGGTAGAGCTTCTTTACTTGGGCTACCTGACAAAGAAGTCAGTATAGATATAAGTTCAGACGTGGTACAGAAATACATCACAATTAAAGGAATATTTGGTCGCAGAATGTTTTCTACTTGGTACACCACTGCAGCTTACCTTAGGTCTGGCAGGATAGACCTGTCAAAGCTTATTACTCATCACTTTAGGCTTGAACAATTCGAAGAAGCATTTAAGCTTATGAAGACAGGCAAAAGTGGCAAGATAGTTATGCTGCCATAATGGCAAATTATGTAAGATCTAACAGCTCAGGAATTCTCAGAGCTTCCAAAGCCTTGCTTATAACATATGTTAGCTTATCAGCTATACCATAAAGCCATAGCTCTATAGCTATGGATCCGAATGCAGCCAGAGTTATTCCCAGAAAGATGCCAGCTATAACATCTGTAGGGTAGTGCATACCTACATAGACTCTCGAGTAACAGACTACAGCAGCTTCGGCTGAAAGTATAGCTGAGAGAGCTTTGTTCCTGAATTTCATAACAGCGAAGCTTGCTCCCACCGAAACTATCAGTGCATGGCCAGAAGGAAATGAGGAACCAAAGTCTGGAGGGACTCTAGCCACAATTGCAGAAAGCGCTTCAAAAGGTCGTTCCCGGAAGTAAATATGATGCAAAGCAAGCCCTACAATTATGGCTGCTATGAATATTCCAGCAAGTTCAACAGCTAGGAACCTTGTTTTTTCTCTGCCGAAAAGAAGCATTATCGCTGTGACAGGTATCCAGAAATATTCTCTTCCATACAGAGATGAATATACGAGGAAACTATTGAGATACCCACCAGCATATCTATTCAAAAGTAAAGAGTAGCTGTTGTCTATGCTTCTTGTCATGCCAGAGATTACGAGATAGGAGATCAGTAAGAATAAGACTATAGCTATCAAACCTGTAAGAGTAATCTTATTGAATCTTTGCATATCAGCACCTTATTCCACAATGCTTAAATCTATATACATAGCCCTATCAAAACAGTTACCCTTGCGCCTTATGCAAGCATGCATACTGCTATTATATCTTAATACCGCAATCTCAACAGGCAAGATTAGAAAAAGCCGGCTTATTCTTCGCTATATTTAAATAAATGATACCGAGGCCATTTCAAGAGGCTTTTGCTTTCCACGGGTTCTACTTTACATCTGATTACTGAAAAGGGTGTCCAAAGTGACAGAGGTTAGTTCAGTTTCTGAAAGAAACGATCTAATTGTACAGGTGGAGAGTCTAACCAAATCATACGGTCAAGTCAAGGCAGTGGATGGTATTGACTTATATGTAAAAAGAGGCGAAGTATTTAGTCTTCTGGGTCCCAACGGAGCAGGGAAAACAACTACAGTAGAGATTCTAGAAGGGTTGAGAAAGGCTGACTCTGGTAAAATCTCTGTACTTGGCTTAGACCCATGGAGAGATGGGTATGAGCTTCACAAGAGGATAGGGGTAATACCTCAGGGCTTCAGATTCTTTGATAAATCTACTCCGAGGGAAGCTATAAATTACTATGCCGAGCTTTTCGGAAAAAGGGTGAATGCAGAGCATTTACTGAAGCTTGTTGACCTTCAGGATGTTTCGAACATGTACTTCGAGTACCTTTCTGGAGGACAAAAACAGAAGCTAGGGCTTGCTCTTGCGATGGTCAACGAAGCAGAAATTCTATTCCTTGATGAGCCGACGACAGGTCTTGACCCTCAGGCAAGGCGTTCCATTTGGAAAGTTATAGAAAGCCTCAAGCTACAAGGGAAGACAGTTTTTCTAACAACTCATTATCTCGATGAGGCTGAAAGATTGTCTGATAAAGTGGCTATAATGAACCACGGCTCGATAATCGCTTATGGAGGCCCAGAGACACTAGTATCCAAATATGGAGGTTCAAAGAAACTTACTCTCGAAGGGGATGAAAAAATTTATCACCTTCTGACAAAGACCTTTAACCTGCCTGTCATCAGGCAAAATGGGATCATAGAGATCACACTAAAGCAAAGTCAGGATTTGCTCAAAATCATTAATGCGATAGAGTCTTCAGGTCAGCCGTACTCAGGTCTCAGCCTGAAAAAGGATACTCTTGAGGATGTATTCATAACTCTAGTCGGAAGGATGAAAGAAGGTGAGCTGGATTGAACCTGAAAAGAATCTTTGCTGACTTTACAGTATTCCGCAGGGAATACCTGAGAAATAAGGAGGGATTCTTCTTTGCTCTTGTCTTTCCAGTCATACTCATTCTTCTCTTTGGGGCAATCTTCTCAGGCAGTGGTCATAATTCTATAACAGTTTATGCGCTGAATGAGGATAGGGGTCCATTAGGCACCTCTTTCCTTCAAACTCTTAACCAAACTGGCGCAATTAGGGTTGTTTCGGTTCCATCAAATGCATCATTCCCTGATTATCTTCTCAAGCATTCGTATTCACAGGGCATATTGATACCAAGCAGTTTCTCAAATTCGATTTATTCCAGAAACGAAGCAAATATAATTCTGTACAGTAATCCTGCAGATTCTTCGACACAGATAGTATCAGGAGTCGTGAACACTGTTGCAGAAGGTTTCAACCTTCGGCTTTCCAATTCTTCCAGCCTGATATCAATAAGCCAAAAAAGTGTGAACGAATCATCCCCGAGCTATATCGACTTTCTTATACCCGGTCTGATAGGTTTCACAGTTCTTACAAGCCCGATGTTCTCTATGGTAAACCTCTCAGCCGAATACAAGAAATCAAAGTTCTTCAAGCAGTTATCATTAACGCCATTAACCAAGGGAGAGTGGCTGACTTCCAAGATACTCTGGTACGTTATTCTGTCACTCGTAGCATTCATTCTGATGACTGCCACAGGAACGTTTCTGTTCGGAGCTAGGGTTCAGATTACTCCCTGGGTCTTCCCATTTATAATTCTTGGTTCATTACTCTTTGTTTCCCTTGGCATGCTAGTTGGCACCATAACGAAGAGTATAGAATCTGCTGGTGTCATAGGGAATATAATCACATTTCCTATGATGTTTCTATCAGGTACCTTTTTCCCACTGAGCATAATGCCTGACTGGCTAGCAAAACTTGCACACATCTTTCCGCTATACTATATAATTGAAGGTCTTACATCAACGATGGTATATGACAATCTGAAAAGCACAATCTTTGACCTTGCCATAGTGGCATTTCTGTGCATTATAATTTCGGTTGCTGCTGTCGGAGCATTCAAATGGAGAGAAGAATAAGTCTCAATTTTTAACAGCTGTTTTCTCGTTCTAGACCTATGAAGAAGAAAAGATTATTGGCTGTATAACAACAGACAATATACAAAACAATACTGCTCTGTAGCTTATGCTTGATTTTTAACGTGGAATCCTTTCATTTTCTATGCATGCGAGAGCAATAAACAGACTTGCCTAGGTTTGAGCAGAGATACAGATGCTCTAGTGCGTAGCAAATGATAGGTTTTTACAGCATCAGACTGATAGGCAGGTAAAAAGAGGATGTGAAAAAATAGATGACAAGCATAGCGATACTTACAAGAGAGAAAAGGCGTGCGGCAACTATGAAAGATGGCAAGTCTAAGAGTTGAATCGAAAAGTCCATAGCTTTATTGATGAGAGTATGTTAGTACTTTTCCTGAGAGAAACCTTTCTACTATTTCCTTTAGCTTTACCCCAGTTTTTTCATGAATTTCGTATCTAACTCTTACCGTTGGTCTTTTAAGATTTATTATTCTGCCAAGGTCGACAGGCGTGCCCAAAATCACAGTATCGCATTCTATGCTGTTTATTGTCTCTTCAAGGTCATGCATCTGCTCTTTGCTGTAGCCCATTGCAGGAAGTACAGGCCCCACAGCAGGGTACCTCTCATAAACATCCTTTATCGAACCTTTTGCAAAAGGCCGAGGGTCTATTATCTGTGAAGCACCAAACTTCTTGGCAGCTATTGCTCCTACACCTTCCCTCATCTCTCCATGCGTGACTGTAGGGCCGTCTTCGACAACAAGCACTTTCTTCCCTCTTATCAAAGATTCATCGCTGACATAGAAGTCTGAGGCTGCCTCTATTATCAAAGCCTTTGGATTCAACCTTGCTATGTTATCTCTGACCTCCCTGACCTTTTCTGCTGTCGCTGTATCTACCTTATTTATCACAACTACGTCAGCCATTTTAACGTTTGTTTCTCCAGGATGATATGTTAACTCATTTCCTGCTCTATGAGGGTCAGCAACAACTATCATGAGGTCGGACCAGTAAAAAGGGAAATCATTGTTACCCCCGTCCCATAGAATTACATCAGCTTCTCTTTCAGCAGTTCTCAGAATTTTTTCATAATCTACACCTGCAAAGACAGTATTCCCCATATCTATATGAGGTTCATATTCTTCCCTTTCCTCAATAGTACACTGATTTGCATCCAAGTCATCATACGTAGAAAATCTCTGCACTATTTCGTTCTTCAGATTTCCGTAAGGCATTGGATGTCTTATTATTGCAACCTTTATTCCAAGATCTTTCATGGTAGCTGCGATAGCTCTTGAGACAGTACTTTTCCCGGCCCCTGTCCTCGTAGCGCATACTGCTATCACAGGTAGTTTTGACTTAAGCATCGTACTTCTTGGTCCCATAAGCATAAAATCTGCACCTGCAGCCAAAGCTCTGGAGGCTTTGTGCATAACATCCTCATGCGATAAGTCGCTGTAAGCAAGTACTACCAATTGAATCTTTTTTTCTTTTACCTCTGACTCGAGCTCATCTTCAGGAATTATAGGAATGCCTGAAGGATAAAGTGTACCAGAAAGCTCAGGCGGATAATTTCTTCTTTCTATTCCAGGAATCTGAGCAGCTGTAAATGCAACGACTTCATACTTATCATTGTCTCTGAAGAAGACATTAAAATTGTGAAAATCTCTGCCCGCCGCACCCATAATTATGGTTCTAACCCTTCTCATTTTATTTTCTGTGCCTTCCAACGTTATCCCCTGCTAGAAAGTACGATTCCAAGATTCATATACCTGCCTGATGAATTTCAAAATTTGAGTTTCCTAGCGTTAGCTGCTTGCATACTATCAAAATTATATAGCTAATCGATCAACACTCATAGTGTTCATGCAAGGGTAGCTTTTAGTAATTTAAAATTCCAGCTTGCATAGGGTAGAATATTAACAATTGTGCATCAATCGGTACTTTTGGCTAGCTTAACTTATATACTACTTTCGCATCCTGTTAGGTGCCTTGGAAACCGTAGAGCGCAGGTCAAAGGAGGAATGGTTCGAAGAAGTAACAGAGAATCTGGATTACTATCTTAACACAGAAGAAGGAAAGAAAAAGCTTATGGAAGAAGCAAAGAAGATGGCTGAACAGGCGCTAGAGGAAGTAGCAAAGCTCCATAAACCCCAAAGAGAGATAATCTGGCTGTCGAAGTATTGCAGCAAATGTATATACTTTAGGCAGCAAGCATCAAGGATGAGATGCGAAAGATGGAATGCAAGGATTGTTAAACCTTTTTATGGAAAGCCACTCTGGTTCATTTCTAGGGATGAAGAAGGTAATAGAACTATTGATGTAACAGATGTTGATTGGGATAAGAAATGGATAGCTGTCTCCGAGATCATAGTTGAACAAGCCATAGAGCACATAAACGACGGAAATCCTTACGATTGTTATGAGCCGGGCAGGCACCGCTGATTAAAATTCGGTCCATTGTTTGCGTATTATTCGTAAAGCATATGTATAAAGACTCTAAGCTAAAGCAACTCTCGTTGAAGCTATTCTGTCAAGATACCGCTCATGTGCATCACCTCTAGCTATAAGCCCAGCTAGAATGTCAAGTAGTAAGAGAAGCCAGTGTATTTTACTTATATTTCTCACAATGGAGGCCTGAATACTGGGTTTTGTCCCTTTTCCTGATTGTGTGTGCATATACATCAATTTTTTCCCTAGCGTCTTTCCATAATACGCTTCAGCAAGTGTAGCATAAATTACCATGGTAAGCCCGAAGCCCAAACCCTCAAAGGCTAGTAAAGGAGCAAATGGATCAGGTGGTAAGACAAAACGTAAAAGAACTGCATCTGCCAAAGAATAGACAATAATCAGAAAGAAAGATACCAAGAAAAGATCTATCAGATAAGCTACTATCCTTGTAATCCAGTATCTCTGCAAAGCTCTATCTTCTATCAAACTATCAAAAGGAAGCTTATAGTCAGACATCCTATATTCATCTACAGGCGTCCCGCAGTAGGGACAGTATTTAGCATCGGGCTGCAGCTCTTTTCCGCATTTTTTGCATAAACCTGCCAAATCTACCCTGAATGATAAACATACTGGGTGCTTTAAACTTTGGTATCTGAGTTTCTGTTAACTTAGGATAGAGCAGCGAATTAGAACCAGTGTTCTATGAGTTAACGTACTAATTTTCCCAAATTACGGCAGTGGATGCCAAGCACAAGAGTAAATATTGCTCAGTATATGGGTAATTTAAACCCGAATGACCAACGTGAGCAACAAAGCATGAGGCCTGAGTTTCAGGTCTCACTACCCTGCAGTTAAAGCGATTGTAGTGAAATGTCTCAAGACTAATTAGCGAAATCGATGTAGAGAAATTAACTTGTCCCAAGTTAGCAGAACTGTATCTAATCTGCCATTCTGTTCGAACCTATCTTTTTAATAAGATTCATTAATGAATAAAATGATAATCTTTTCCTCTTCTCCAAGCTGCTCAGTCTAGAGGTTTATCCTGGCTTCAAACAATAATTTTTAGTAGCGACAAAAGTCAAGAAATAATCTTTTTAATAAGTAAAAGGTCCATCTGGATGAAACACAATCCTCTAGAGATAAAATTAAGATAGAATCCAATCCAACAAGAATAAAAAATGTAGGATTTCTCCACAGTTTAGTTAGGTAAAAATCATATCAACAAGTCAAACTGATAATGATATTCTAGCATCTGCAAAGCAAAATATGCGACAAGGATAAAAGAATCTTCCGAGTTTGCACCTTTGGTGATGCTTGATGGATTTCGATGAATGGTTCAGAAAGAGGTTTTCAAGAGGATTTTTCTTCCCGGATATAGACGAAATGATAAAGGATATGGAGAGAGAATTTGAAAGATCATTCAAGGAGATACAATCAAAGATACCTCAGAATTACGTCCGCGAAAGAAAGCTGCCTGACGGTAGCATTACCAAGGAATGGGGTCCATTCATATATGGCTATTCTATGACACTTGGTCCCGATGGTAAGCCAGTAATAAGAGAGTTTGGAAATATAAGACCCGGACTTCCAGGTCCAACACCATTCGAATTTAAGGGAGCAAGGGAGCCGTTCTTTGATGTACTCGATGAGGCAGAAACAGTCAAGGTTGTTGTTGAGCTACCCGGTGTCGAAAAGCAGGATATCAATCTAGAAGCTACTGATAAATCTCTAACTGTTTCTGTTGATACGGAAAGGAAGAAGTATCATAAGGAGATAGAACTTCCGGCAGAAGTAGATCCCTCTTCAGCAAAGTCATCTTTTAAGAACGGAGTACTTGAGGTGACACTTAGAAAGCTGTCACCAAGAAAGAAGGCGCACAGAATAAAAGTAGAGTAAAATATCATTTTTTACCGATTAAAGACTAAACGGTTTATCTCCCTAATTTCGGATATTCTTTTCTCAATATATGATGTAAGCATGACTGCTGATAAAGCTGGTATGCATAAGCTCTTATAGAACTGCTTACATGCAGGTACCTCGGGTCAATATGGAACAGATCTTTTCCCAGACAGTTAAGGAGGTTCAGAATCTCGTAGGTCTGAGTAGAGAAGAGATGAAGATACTTGAGGATGTAGATTCGGCAGCGTCGGAGCTTCTGGAATATGAGTATCAATACTATCTGGAGCACAGATACAATGAAAAGATTCCTGAAATTCTATCGAAGTACGATCTCATGGGGATTCCTATACTGACAAAATATCAAGGTAGGGGAGCAAGGCCTATAGTTCATGCTCTAGCTATGGAGCGTTTAGGCCAGGTAGGTATGGGTGTGGTTACTTTTGCTGACGTGCATCAGTTTCTGGGTAGCTTGACTATACAGCAATGGGGAAACGAAGAGCAAAAACAAAGATACCTTCCAAAGGCAGCCAAGGGAAGTATCATACTTGCTTTTGCGCTAACTGAACCCGAAGCAGGCAGTGATCCTTCTTCAATGCTATCTACATACTCAGCCAAGGACGGGAGATACTATATAACAGGATCAAAGTATCTTATATCAAACGGCTCGGTAGCCGATAATATGATAGTCTTTGCAAGAGGCATAGAAAATAGCAAGGAAATATCTGCGTTTATACTGGATACAAAATCAACAGGTTTCAAAGTTGAAATGAAACTGCTCGATAAGCCCGGTCTTTTCACCTCTGATACAGCTCTACTTTCCATGGAGGAGGTTGAGGTATCAAAAGAGGATCTACTTGGTAAGGAGGGAAAAGGGCTCAGCGTTGCCTATTCTGCACTTCTTAACGGAAGAATAGGGATAGGTGCAGGATGTGTAGGAGTTATGGATGATTGTCTGAAGCAAGTAAAGGAGAGAAGTATAAACAGGGTTCAGCATGGTAAAGCTATAGCCAAACACCAGCTTATCCAGAAGCATATAGCAAAAATAGCATCTGAGCTTGAAGCATCAAGGTGGCTCGTCTACAGGGCCGCCCTGCAGAAGGAAAAGTATGACAAAAGCCCAGAAGATATAGATTTAAGACTGGAAACCGATAGAATGTCAGCTATAGCAAAATATACAGCATCAAACGCATCCTTTGATGTGGCGGATAGAGCAATGCAGATCTTTGGTGGTTTTGGTTATAACTTGTTCTCTCCTGTAACAAGACATTTTCTGGATACCAGGGTAGCAAGGATATACGAAGGGACTGATGAAATTATGGAACTCAAGATAGCATCAACCATTCTGGGCAAGGAGTATGAAGCATACAGGTGAAGAACTGTGAAGCTGACCTATAGCGGCGTCATAGACCTCCTTGGTGATAATGATAGGGTGTTTGCACTGCTTGGTAACCCAGAATTTCTTATAAAATCTATACCTGATGTTGAGAGTTCAAAAAGGCTGGATGATAGGTCATTTGAAGCTGTCATAAAGCTAAAGCTGTCAATAGTGAGCAGTTCGATCAGAACATTGATTCAGATACGTGAAGCAACCAAGGATAGTGTTGTGATCCATGCAAGTGGTTCTGGTGGAGGAAGCTCCATCGCTTTGCTTATATCTTTTCAAAGAAATCCAAAAGAAATAAGATGGTCTGCTGATGCTGAGGTCAGTGGTTTAATCTCAGGGCTCGGCTCTTCTATTCTCAATACATTTGCAAAAAGAAAAATAGAAGAAACTATAAGATCTATTCAAAAAGCAGCAGCTATAGTTTGAATAATCCCAACTAGCATATTACTTAGCCATCTGAAAGATATTCCAGAGTCCAAACTGTATCAGTAACGCTGATGTCATCCATTAAAAGAGGTCTTTCTGCGTAGCACTCTATATGCAAAGCTGTTATAGAATAAGCAGTCTGCTCAATTCTATTAACCCTTTGTCCCTCCAAGATAAAGTCCTCGTAGCAGGTATTCTTGACTGTACAGAGTGAGTAGGATGACTGGTAAGCTTAAAATCAGTCCTGAGGAAGCTAGCTGTGCCCACACATTGTAGCCTACGGAAGAACCCAAGCTTGTAGGATCGAACAAAGTAGCAAAGACGGTAACTGTGAACGAACCTGTGGGAGGAAAGTTGAACTGATATGGTGTTTCTGAAAGAACAAGTGGGAATAAAAGGAGATGCCAGGAGAAGATGAAAGAAAGCATAGCTGTAGCTACAAGCCCTGGTCTTATCAATGGCATAACAACTTGGTAGAATGATCTAAATGGCCCATAACCATCTACCAGAGCAGCCTCCTCGAACGACCTTGGCAGAGATTTGTAGAAGTTAGATAGGGTCCATATAGAAAAAGGTACAGTAAATAGAGGGTAGGTAAGGATGAGCGCAGCCCAGTTGTTCAGCATGTGAAGCTTATAGACTATGAAATACGCACCGAATACGAAAGATGCAGAGGGAAGTGTATACAGGTAAATGGCTAGTATTAGAAGCCAGTTTCTACCATGCCTTGCGACAGAATAAGCTGCAGGAGCGGCAAGCAGGAGTGTTACAATCATGGTTATTGCTGAAGCAACGAATGTTGTTATTACGTAAGGCTCTGATTGGACAGCTGTAGATATGAATGTTGACACATCGAATGTTGCAGGGTATAAAATGGGCGGTGTAACAAAGTCGAGACTCTGTGGCCTGAATGCCATCAATATCATCCAGTAAACTGGAAAGACCATGAATACAAAGGAAAGAATTGTTACCATCTTTATAGCTAAGTTAAATATTCTGTTTGGAATTCTAAAGGATATTCGTAGCCTCCTTTTGCTTCCTGTAGCTCTTCTTTCGTTCACCCTTATCAGAATAAAGGCAAATACACTGACTATTATTGTCAGTATGACAGCGGCGGCAAGCCCCTGCGCTACCTGATTCTCATAGAATATCTGGAACCAGACAAGGAATGGCAGTGTAGCCATAGAATAGGAGAGCCCTCCGTTCAGTATGTAAGGCAGGTCAAAATTTCCAAAAGCTATTATCAATGTCATTAAAAATGCAGTCAGTATAGAGTTTCTTGACATGGGCAATGCTACAGAGGTGTAGTATTCTCCCATGCCCATACCATCGACTGCAGAGGCCTCTCTGACCTGCTTTGGAACTGATGATAGACCTGCCAGGATCAGAAGGAAGGCTAGTGGAATACTGCTCCATATGCTTACTATGGTAGCGCTGTATATCTGAATGGATGGTTGACCTAGCCAATTTATCCTGGACAGACCGAGTAGGGAAAGGAAATAATCTGCCGGGCCGTAAATAGGGTCATAAATCGTGGTCCAGACCAATGCGCTAGCCGTAAAAGGTATCATGTAAGGAAGATAGCCCAATGCAGAAAAAGCTCTTTTTAATCTCTTTAAACTGTCAACAAATATTGCTAAAACCAGTCCAAGCACGGTAGCTACTCCAGCTGTGCCGAATGCAAATATTCCAGTATTTGCAATCACCTCCATTGCTTCCTTTGACCTGAAAAGTTGCAGATAGGAGCTGAAATTACCAGATGGAGATGAAAAATATATCGACAGAGCAAAGGGAAGAAGACCTATAGCTGCTAGATAGACTATTGCAGGAAGATAGAATATATTTGCTGATAAACGGTGCATGCTACTCAAAGAAAAGCACCCCTTTCTTGTTTATTGCAAAGTGAACGGAGTCACCTACCTTAACCTCATCCGAAGAACTCAATACCGCCCTTAGCTCTATATCAGCTATTTTGAGGTATGCAACACTGTATCCTCCCGAAAATTCGAGCTCACTGACAGTAGCCTGATTGTATCCCTGCCCTATAATTATGCTTTCGGGTCTAATACCTATCTTTATTACTGAATTTTCTCTTCCCTGCAGAGGAATATCAAGAGGATAAGCAATCCCATTCTTGATCTCTACGTCTATTATGTTTAGTGGCGGGCTGCCTATGAACGCAGCTACAAATTCATCCCTTGGTTTGTTATATATTTCTCTTGGCGTACCGACCTGTTTTATGATGCCTTTATCCATCACAGCCATTCTGTCTGATATTGCTAGGGCTTCCGACTGGTCGTGAGTTACGTAAAGTGTAGTTATCTGAAACTCTCTTTGTAGCTGCTTGATAAATTTTCTTGCTGAAAATCGAACTTGGGCATCCAGGTTTGATAAGGGTTCATCAAGAAGGAAGACTAGTGGTCTCTTGATCAAGGACCTTGCCAGAGCAACTCTTTGCTGCTGCCCTCCAGATATTTCTCCTGGCAACCTATCCAGTATGTCTTGGATTCCAAGTTTCGCTGCTAACTCTTCTACATCCTTTTTTGCCTCCTGCAAGCGAGCACCCCTGACAAGCAGTGGTGAAGCTATATTCTCAAGTACTGTCTTGTTAGGATAAAGAGCATAGTTCTGAAAAACCATTCCTATGTTTCTCTGGGCTGGCTCCAAGTTATCCACCATACGTCCTTGAATATATATATGTCCTTTATCCTGCGCTTCAAGTCCAGCCACAAGTCTCAGCAAGGTTGTCTTACCGGAGCCTGATGGACCAACTACTGCAAACAACTCTCCCTTTTCTATTTCAAGGTTAACATCGTTGACCGCGTGCACACCGTTGAATTGCTTGGAAAGGTCTTCGATCTTTACACTCATTATTATTCATTCCAAAGTAAAGAAAAATGAAAGTAAAAGCGTTTCTGACAGCCTTTACTAACTTATATCCTGAACCCATGCGCTTGCTGCCTGCTGCAGTGCTTGCATGGCTGATTGAGGACTTCCGTCACCAAGGAGGAACTGGTATACTGGTTGGTTAAAGTGAGGTATCAGCTTAGGATAGGTAGGCGGTATATTGGGTGGATTGGCCCAAGCTTCTGTAGCTGTCTGATATACGTTGACAACAAACGTCCTTTCCCATTGAGGTACTGTTGAATTGGAAGATATCATACTTACTGCTTGGGCAGATATTGGAAATTCGCCAGTCATGTAATAAAGCTCAGCATTTATCTTCGGAGACGCAAGAAACTGCACGAACTCAGCAGCAAGTTGTTTGTGGAGAGAATACTTACTGACACCAAGGAAGTCTGTCCCGGTTTCTGCGTATCCACCTGGAAGAAGCGAAATACTATACTTACCATAAACTGATGAGTTGATCAGTGTAGGGTTTTCAGGAGTAAACATAATTGCACCCGCTGCATCACCGCTAGCGAACTCTGTACCTATGGTTCCGTAGTTCACTTCGCTGAATGGTTGTGGGTCATACTTAACAAGCTGGTACAGAACCTCAAGTGCTTGCACTCCCGCAGAATTATTGAAAGATGGCATAGGCAGACCATTTGGCCCAAGCTTTCCTGTGAACATGATGTTGTAGTTTGTTATTCCTCCTACTGTACCTCCGTTAAGGCTTGAATTCTTTGCATAATACCAGCCGAATATAGCAGGGAATGTATCTATCAGGTCATGGGATTGTGCGACATCGACAATGATACCATATTTTACTACATGCGTCTGATTGACCAAGAAGTTATCAGCATAAATTGCATCCTGCCAGCTGGTCCAAGTATGAGGGTCTAAGCTAATATGATATTCGCTCTGGAATTCGCTGTTTAGTGTTGCATTATCAAAGATATCAGTTCTGTAAAAGAGTGCAAAGGTAGACGCATCGTAGGGTACGCCGATCATTTCTGTAGCGCCTGTTGTTGAGTTTCTATAGAGTCCACCGAATGATAGCTGGTAAAAGGGTATGTCCGTCTGATTAATAGTGATATAGCTAGAGAGATTAACAAGATAGTTTACAAGACTCAGTGCAGAGGTTGATGTAAAGCCGAGTATGTCGTATTGCGTAGAACCTGTCTGCTCTGCGCTTATTTCTGATGTCAGGTATTGACTAAAGGATGGAGCAACTATGTTTATTTTCACTCCTGGATGTTGCTGCTCAAACTGCGTAGCAGCGAATTGCATCCACGTATTAGCTGGGTCAGAGAATGTTATGAGTGTTAGAGTAACAGACTGGGGCTTTGGTTGCAGCTCGTAAAAGGCGACGCCTGCAGCTATTATAAGTATAACTATAATTATGATTGCAGCACCTGCTGTACTTATACTTCTTTTCTTCGAAGAAAATCCAGACATGGCTTCAATATCTTGCTGTGCCCCGTTAATAAGCACTTCTTTGTTAGAGATCTTTCCTATTCTGCAGCAATTGCCCCTTTTTACTTGTTTTCAGACTAAAACAGAAATACTTGCTATATTTCTTTCATAACTAAAAATCAACATGATGAGATTCTAGGTATTCCTTATAGGCGCAGACTGATAACACCAAAAAGTTTGACACGATTGTCTAAGTGTAATCAGACACCAAATTATTACTATTAAACAAGACAAACAAAAACTGCCATGGTACTGTCAGCAATCATTGCTATTTTGCTTGTTATGTTCACATTAAGCTATTCAGTACCATGTGCCATGAACAGATCGCCCAGGTCCGAGCGAGTCAGCCACCCACAAAGGATCTGGGCACCCCTAACTTTAGCTCATGAGAGGAGGTTTGAGCGAATTTTGCCTAGCGTAAGCTATAGACAATTGTTTTGGGCACGCTTATAAAGTTCCAGGCATAGATGCTCAGTGCATGGCGGAAGCCTTTGAACACTGTAATGCTTAAAGTCGATCCACTAAATCCAGAGCAGAATACAATAAACAAAGCTGCAAAGCTGATACAAGACGGAGAGATAGTAGCTTTTCCTACAGAGACTGTGTATGGTTTGGGAGCGGATGCGGGCAATGACAGAGCTGTAAGAAGGATATTTGAAGCTAAAGGAAGGCCTCAAGATAATCCTATTATTGTACACATAGCAACGTTTGATCAGCTTAAGGAAGTGGCATCTGAAATACCCTCTAAAGTTGCAGAGATAGCATATTTTTACTGGCCCGGCCCCTTGACGTTGATTTTTAAGAAATCTGATAGGGTATCTGATGTTACTACGGCTGGATCTAATACGGTAGCTGTCAGAATGCCTTCACACCCGGTAGCATTAGCTCTGATCAACGCAAGTCATAGACCGATAGCTGCCCCTAGCGCCAATCTGTCTGGCAGACCGAGCCCGACAACAGCTCAGCATGTCCTAGCAGACTTGGCAGGAAGAATTCCAATGATTCTCGACGGAGGTGCCACAGTTTATGGGATAGAATCTACAGTTGTTGATGTGTCTGTAGAGCCAGCTGTAATACTTAGACCTGGTCCTATAACCAGAGAAGACCTTGCCCCTCTCCTTGGAGAAGTAAATATGCACAGCAAAAGCGTAGATAGACCAGTTGCTCCAGGGATGAAGTATACTCATTATGCACCAAAAGCTCCCTTGATTCTGGTAGAAAGCAAACGAAATAGCGTAGTTGACAAAATAAAACCACTTGCAGAGATGTATTATTCCCAAGGAAAAAGGACAGGTATTCTGTGCACAGATGAGACTTTTGATAAATATCCTGATGCAATGATAAAAATCTCACTGGGTTCAAGATTCTACCCATATACCATTGCAAAGAACCTATATGCATGTCTCAGGAGAATGGATGAGCTAGAGGTAGATATGATACTGGCTGAAGGCTTTACAGGAGATGGAATATTTGAAACTATCATGAACCGGTTGCGTAAGGCATCGAGCAGAATAGTTTTGAACTCATGAGCCATATATACTTGCACAGGCTAGCGTGATGCTATGAACGAACTTGATAGCTTGAGAAACTCTACAGACGAACTATTGTCTGATTTTTCGAAAAGGGTAAATTCAATGAAAGGAAGAAAAGAATATGCTACACTAATCAGGAAACTTGACACAGAGCTTGCAAGCAAGACAGCAAGAGAGTATTTTGGCGAAGGGGAATTTTACGCTGTAGGTATAGATGGCTCCATGATTCAGAATGAAACCCTCGAGATGCTTCTTTTTTATGTGAACTCCGTTGCATATGCTTGTCCCTTTTTTGTGAAGGATAGGCTAACATTCAACACAAAGGAGTTGCAAAAGGTCGACTCTCTAGGCTCATCAAACGCTGTGCCTCTATGGCTTGAAGACTTGGGCTCTGTAGCAGATAATACCAGAGATGTAGAAGTTGATTATAGCTCAACTTTGACCGAGGTTTCTTTTTCTCTCATGCTTATGGCTGAGCTAAAAAGCGCTTTCAAGGCAGCGCAAAGCGAAGGGGTTAGAATAATCTTTCTGGATAGGTCTATTTCTGGCTCGTTTCAAAGTCTGATGAGAGACATAAGGTATTTGCTTAAGGATGAAAGTAGCAGCCTGTTTGCAGTATATGGCAAACAATTCCTGCGAGACCTGTACCTTATGTATTATCTGCCCTTAAGCTGGATGAACAATCCTGCTCATGGGCCTTATATAGTGCACAGTGTGGTAAAGTTGATGTTTGAAGGTAGGTCATTGGAGCAAGCTGTATCATCGCTTGGCCTGACAGAAAAACAGGTTGATTATGTCTCAAAAAGATTAAAGCATATGAATGAGATCTATCCTACGCTAAAACAGTCCAACAAAGATACATACTTTGACCAGGATGTAATTGGGTACAAAGAAAGGCTTTTAGAAGTAGCTAGCGAGGTATCTGACAGATTTTTCGCAGGTAAGGAGTATCCTCTGAAAATCAACGGACTCTGGCTACGAACCAAAGAGCTGAATACCGTAAATATTATACTTTTAGCTTCTTTGCTCGAGAATTGTATTGCTAAAGATAAGCTTCTGCTTGGGATTACAAAGGATACTTCTTCTACTGATGTAAGCAGGTCAGTGTTGCAGATTCTGAACATCCCGGCTGAAGCTAGACCAGGGATGAGACATGATAGGATAATGTTTACCATCCTTAGCGCTACAAACGAAGATCTCTTCTCAACCCCCTGGAGGTCGGTAGGTTATGATGCCTGCTTCGCAACACTTTCACAGGATGAACATTCAAAGTTGAAAGCTGCAAGAAAGGTTGCAAGCATTGAAAAGCTCTTTGTAAAGTCTTTCTTCCAGACAAGGTCCAGCAACAGAACAATATACAGATCACCTGTATTTTTGTACGACAGGCCATTTATGGAAGACTTTGATGGCTCATTCTGTAGCGAGCTTGAATATCTAGAGAATGGAAGAATTCAGAAGATCAGACCTTACATTGAGAGCAAAGATTTAAACTCATTTGACAATATGATTCTTTACATTCTGTCAAGCTCAGACCATCCTGAAGTATTCGAGTCTTATGGGCATAATATACTTCTCTACATGGCGGATAAGGATGCAAAGGCTGACGTGAAGCTTAAGGAAGGTCTCCTGCTTGGAATAACAAACCTGAAGCTCACACCATTAGCTAGAAACGAAAAGTTATTCTCTGCAATAAGAAGGTACAGAGATGCCAGAGCAATGTCTGAACAAGCTAGAAGCGAGGCAGCAAACGAAATTAAGTAATAAAATGGAAGTTTAATAATTCGTTGCATGAGGGCGAAGGATGATGAAGCTGGGAGAATATGCACCTCGTTTTCTAAGAAGGCTTGTGACAGAACTCTACGGAAGACCGACAAACTTCTCCTGGATAGATGATGATAGAGTTGCTGGATCAGGTTATCCATTTACGCTGAAATCTATTCAGTGGTTGAAAGAAAGGGGAATAACATTCCTTCTGTCCCTGACAGAAGATTCTCCTAGCAGATCGTTTCTTCAGACTGTAGGGATAAACCATGAGCATATCCCTATGATAAACAGAATGCCTGAAAGGCCAGAGGTGCTTGATAAAGCGGTGGATATAATAGCTGGAGAAATCAAAAAAGGTGGAAAGGTAGCAGTGCATTGCCTTGCTGGGCAAGGGAGAACTGGCATGGTATTAGCCTGCTACCTTGTCAGGGAGAAGGGTCTTCCAGCCCAGAAAGCTATAGAGTACGTTAAGAAGGAGAGACCTGGTTCTCTGGCTAGAGCAAAGCAAAGAGATGCGGTTATGAAGTATCAGGAGTATATTCAGAAGAAGACGATCGGCTAGCTGTATGATTCTGTAGCCTTGGTAAAAGTTATAGCACCATCTTTCATATTTAATTCGTACATGTCATTGACTTCAAACCTTATGCCTAGCATATCGTATTCGTCCTCTGAAATAATCATTGTTATCTTCGGAACAATGAGGTCTCTCATCTGTGGTATCATCACACCAAAACCCTGTAATTGAGACATTATGCTTTGTATCATCTGTGCCTCTTCACCAAACCCTCTCTGCGCCTGCTGTCTTCGCCTCACTTCCACCAGCTCCACCTGCTTCCCTAGCTTTCCTGTTTCAGGGTCTGTATAGCTGCTCACCCTGTTTACCTTAACAAGGACCATGCCAGACTGTATCTTCTTCTAATCTTTATCCTTTGTCAGATAAGCTTCTTTTTAACCTGGTATCTGTCTTATCAGCAACGTATTCAATTCATCAAGTTTCTCTTTTCTAGCGATATCCACCCTAGTTGATCCATCAGCAACTCCATACCCGATAGCTATCGCCTTTGTATCAGTATATACACTAGGCACTCCCCTTGAATCTATGGCAACCACTCCAGCAAGTTCAGGCCCATATACTCCTCTTAGTGAGTTTATCTCTGTCTTGAGAACTGAAAATGGACTTGCCAGAGAACCTAGCGATGCAACAACCTTCATACAAAGCAAGTATTTCATTATCGCCTCTCCAACCCCTGAGGCTGATGCTGCTCCGTGCCCGTTTGACGCATAAAAACCTGCACCTGGTATAGGCGAATCTCCTACTCTGCCTGGCAGCTTGAATGCTGTACCTCCAGTGCTTGTAGCTGCTGCTAGATTTCCTTCATCATCTATCGCGACAGCTCCTACAGTATCTAGATGTTTCTCGAAAGCTATAGGTAAATCTTTTATCCATTTTTGCCCAATAAATTTTCGTATTTCAGCAGTATACCTTTTCTTTCTTGCGGTTGATAGTTTAAACGCTTCATAGAGACTAAAACCCTTTGCTAATCTTTCTGCACCATCAGCGACAAGCAGAACGTGCTGAGTCTTTTCCATAACAAGTCTTGCAAGCCTGACAGGATTGGGGACGTTTCGCACGGAGGCTACCGCTCCCGCAGAAAGTGTTTTACCGTCCATAATTCCTGCATCAAGTTCGATATCGCCCTCGATATTAGGGTATGCACCTCTACCTGCATTTAAGACAGAGCTATCTTCCATGCTTGCCACACTTTCTTCAACTGCATCCAGAGCCGAGCCTTTTTTCAGTGCTTTCATCCCAGCCATTACTGCCTTCCGAAGAGCATCCTTCACCCTTTCTTCTTCGTCCTTGCTTATATTCCATTCACCAGCCCCTCCATGCAGTAGAACTTTGCCTGCCATGGGCAGACGTTGCAGATGAATACCTAATATCTGCTATGGTATGAAAGAAAATAGTCCTGCAAGACCGCTTACAGCTATGAGAATCGACATAGTCCAGAATATGATTTGCCATGTTCTGCCATAATGATATCCATTCATCACATCTGCCTTAGAGACAAGCCTGCCTAGCAAGAAGAGTGACGGAAGTATTATGATTGTATAAATCACCATTAAATTAAGAATGAGTTGTAGATATCCTGTTGTGAAGACAACAAGAAGCAAAGCAGGTATGCTCTCCACTATGTACACAGAAAGAAAAGATGTACTCGTTTCAGTGTTTAATGCTTCAAGAACACCCCAAGCTGACCCCAGCGATATAACGACAAGAGCAAGGAAACCAGCAGCCATAAACCCTACACCAAGAAGCAGGCTCGCACTTTGACCGAAGATTGAGATTGCCTTTGGCAGTTCTGATATTCCAATGAGAGAACCTCCTGAGCCTAAATTCATACCTACAAGTACTATGACAGCCATGAGAACTTCTGAGACAAAAGCACCAATAATCGTTTCAAGTCTTTCGTCCCTTAACAAATTGCTACCCTTTCCCTTTCTAGAGTCTGCGCCAGAATGAAAGTATAACATCCAAGGCATAACTACTGCTCCCATGCTAGCTGCAAGGAGATAATCAAAGCTTGGGTCTCCATAAGGCTGTAGAGGGTTCAATCCTATACTAACTAGCATGTAGGTGTTGATATGGAATATTTCTAACGACAATGCAATACCAGCAACTACTACAAAGCTTATAGGTAACAGGAAGATCTCTGCCTGCCTGTATCTCTTTCCCAACACAATAGCTGTATGTAATATATAAACTGCAATCAAGCCCGGGATCAGAGGAAGTTTAAGCAGATACAGACCCACAGCTATACCAGCGTATTCAGCTACATATTCCAGAAAGTCGCTAATGCCCATAGGAATCGCAGCAAACATAGCTGTTTTTCTTCCCATGTATTTGTATACAGCTCGTCCGAGTCCCATGCCAGAGGCAATACCAAGCCTTCCGGCTGCATCCTGGACAAAGAACAGAGGAATTGTCAGTATAAGCATAACAAAGACCATTCTGTATCCCCATACTGAGCCAGCCTGCAGACCTGTTATTATCGAGGCTATATCAATATCAGCGATCATGACAAGCCAAGCTGGTCCGAAGTTTCTGACTCTGTCTTTGAGTGTAATCTTCTCCAAGTTTTGTTCTTTACAGCCTATAGGGTGTTGATAAGTCTAATGGAAAAAGCTATCTTTTTTGTATGCTTACCTTGTAGAGGCATTTTGGACATGTGGCATAATATTGACTTTTGCCCTTATAGTCCCAGTCATAATGACAATGTTTGCAGTGCAGGCGCATACCTACCTATCTAACTACCAGCTAGATATGCTTTTCTGAGGAGAGACACCATGGTCGCTATGGCCGCGTTTTAACACTTTATGCATTATGCTCCTGCAGCACCCTATTCCAGGACCTTGCCATAAGCCATGCAGCCTTCCAGAAATTATATTCTCCGCCCGGAGAT
The DNA here is from genome assembly GCA_029775965.1 of Nitrososphaeria archaeon. Lineage (GTDB taxonomy): Archaea > Thermoproteota > Nitrososphaeria > Conexivisphaerales > DTJL01 > JAKAPW01. The sequence continues at coordinate 86,205 of JARVJU010000002.1, forward strand.
CGCTTTGGTATCTTTAGCTGCACAAGCCTGTACCCTAGAACTGTTCTTTTGGTGGATTCGCTCCAAAGTGGAACATCCTTTTCCATAAGACCGAGAGCTATAAGTTTTCCAAGAACATACCTGTAAAAATTCTTGTAGCTATACTTGACGGGTCCTAGCCCTTGATCAAGAGATAAAGCGAATGTTTTCATCTGAGAGCTTGTCAGCGTCCCTTTATTCTTGCTCATATGGTTTATGAGCTGTTCAGCTGCCTTTCTTGCCTTTTGATTGGGAAATATATTATCCAAAGGGTTCCTGTTCACTGATTCTTTGTCCCATCTGAGGAGCACAATCATGCATCTGAACTAGAAGCCAAATATTAAAAACTTGATGACGCAAAGCGCTAAAGATTCTGATTCCCATCTTGCTGTTGCAAATTTCAGAGGATCTGTTAGATCTCTAGCTCAGAGCAGCTGTGGCAAGCAATGATAAAGAATGTTTTAGATACTATTTCCAGTTATGTACAAACGACCATTGTTTGAAAGGCTTGCAACAGAGGTTTTGACCATCGAATCAAAGGCTGCATATTTCTAACCAAAATACTAAGTCGCTATATTTCTAGTAGTGATGCTTTTCTATCACTGAAAATCAAGCACCTGCCAGAACGCTAGTCTATGGTGCACCGACATCAAACCTGCAAAATAGTCATTAGTGCTGTGCAAGCATCTTCGCATGGCTATGCTTAAGGCTAGCTGCAGATAGTGATATTTATCCATCTATCAGTTAAAAGTAGATAGTTAACGGCCTTTTTTCATCATCGATGGATGCTGTCACAAGCAAGAAGTAGACGCCATAGGCTAAAAGCAGATCATAATGCTATCTAGATAGGCTGCTGTCATAGCAGCTATAATGATCATCCACTCCAATACTTTTAAATTGTAAGTCGCCAGAGCTTTATTTTGCTGGCTTGGATAAAACCAAATGCACAGGCGATCAACTCTTCAACATTATGGGGGTATGGCAAAAAAATCGCTTGAACAAGCAAACAACTACAAAACTCCGCGCTATAGGCAGGAAAGAGCAGTGCTTATGACCGAAGAAGAGTGACAAACAGAATCTGAATCGAAGATAGCCTCAAGCCCGGCTCCTTTTATCGTAATTCCTGATGCAGCATGAAACAAAGAAGGTAAATTGAGTTCTTTGTAGCAGCCGTGAACATTCTTGAACAATCTTAAGAAAGTTGTAACATCCTCTCCTCTGATATAATCCTACAAAGTTGTTGGGTTTTTGCCACCGGTTTTTAAGGCATATCTATATCTCCCCAAATACCTGACTGACGAAGTATCAGAAAATAGGTGAGAATATTACCAGAACTTTAGAAGCTTCTTATTCAACTTAGCTTCAAACGCATTGGTGCGAAAGATTTCATCACCTGTATTTTTATCTGCGAATCACCCATACCAAGACTGCGAAAGCCATCAAGCCCAGGCCATTCAATGCCAGCATCGGGAGAGCGACATCTGCCGAATATTCTTTGGCTAACTGATAGTAAAAGAAGACGGCAATCAGATTTTGTAGAACGAAGATGCCTGTAAAAGCGGTTAAGCCCAGAGAGAAACTGGAGCTCATCTTTCTAGCCTTGCCAAAATAGAATAAGAAAGCATACACCATCAGTACAGCACTTGCTAAAGCTACGATGATATCGATCGTCCAGATGGATGCTAGAAAGGGCATAATTACTCTTTCCCTCCTTCTTTAAAGCTTACTGCGGAACGACCCTCCTTAACTATCTTCTCGAGCAATTCCCTATGAGCGACGCAGAGGGCTGAAGGGAAGTACATAAGGCCATACTTCGGGCCTTCCGTCACCACCAGATAATTTTTCCTTAGCACTTCCAGATGATGGGTAACTGTACGATAGTTAACATTTAAGGCTTCGGAGAGCTGGTTAGCGTTCATAGGCCTATCACACAGGAGCAGAAGCATCCTGGCTCGCATCATTCCTCCCTTCGACCCAACGATGACCCACCAGAACATATGGTCTGGTGTCTTGAACGACAAATCTCATCACAGTCAACCTTATAAAAAATTGTATTAAATATATACATATCGCCCGCATACATTATACGCCTGACTTTATTTGAAAAAATTGAAGATACAAGGTTTCTTGCTAGCTTTCAGTTTAACCTGTAATCACGCCAGCTGTCTGAGGCGAAGCAACTCCCGGTATGATTATACCAGGGTTTCCAGGTATGCCCCAGTACTCCGTGCTCAGACTCCATGACTCACCAGAGCGTGTATACACAAGTTCGTAAGGCAGCTTCAGGGTAGCCTTCCCCCCTGCTAGTACATACCACACATCTGCTTTGACTATTGCATTATTTCCGCTTATGCTGACTGTAAAGTTGTACAAAGTATAGTACACTGCAGGGTTTGCCTTGAAGAACTTGCTCCATGTTGCTTGTACGTTGCCTGTCCCGGAATAAGTACCGTTCAAGGGGCTAGAAGGAGAAACCACCCAATACAGTGTAGGATTGGAGTTATATTGCGACATTGTACCCGTCAAATTATCAGCACCTATGGCTGCAAAATGGGAGTATGCCATTTGAGTTACCTGTAATTGCGAAAGCTGATTCTGTAAAGATGAAATAGTAGATTGGTAACTAGAAATAGCAGACTGGTTGCTAGTAACCAAGTAGGCTGCATATCCCCCTGTCGCTGCCAAGAGCACTACCAGAATGACTGTTACGCCGATGAATGTCGTTCGGGATACCCCACCAACATGTCCTGATGTGTTCATACCATTTTGCCTATTGAGCAAGGTTATTAGGCATTTTTCAAAATAATATGCAAATTTTGTGCAAATCATTAGCTAGTAGCCTTGTTCAAAGTCAGAGCGATAAATTTCTTCTTTCTTTCTGTTTATGGGAAGATAAATTTTCTGACTGTACATTTCTTCACCAATCAGTAACCGAACGTTTACTTTTAAACAATGTCTAGACACTATTAGCAAAGTCGACTCAAAAAGAATAATTTGGTACTGTTCAAACAGAAACGTTTGATCTGATCAGACATTAACAAACCTTACTTTGTTACCACTCATTTCTGAAGCTGAATAGATACCTTTTTCCTGTAATGTAAGAGATTCTTTCATTCAGAATCCTGAAAGGTGCATCATCTAGGCAGGATGATTTTGGCTACACGAAGCACTTTTTCTATACTTTGGTTCGCCTGTTTTAAGCTGTAGTAGGCAAAGGCTGATTTATTATCTGCTTCTAAAGCATATTATAGTGCATGTCCAGAAAATAAAACATCATCATACACGAAGCCTGAGCTTCCTGCTGTATGGCCTGGTAAGATGACAAACCTGCCAGAAAGGAATTCGTCGTCACCTTCAAACATAACAATGCAGTCTTCCTTCTTTAAGAGAAGATAGTCAAGGCAGCTTCTGGGTAGTATAAATCCCCTTCTAAATCACTTCTAAAATAAATAATGTATTTCTCTTGCTGATACATAGATCTTTGCAGAATTAAACAGCTCCGAGTTAAGAACTTAGACGGAGTGAAGGTGTGAGAGAATAAGTGCTGATATTTTATCCATGCTGACCCTACAGTTGTCAAGAAAAGAAATCAGCTCAACTCTACTTCTTACGTTACCTGCGTCGAACAATGCATACTGGCTTCCCTTCACCGTTTCAAATTTCAAAAGAGACACGTTACACCAGCCAACGAAGCCGTTGTTTGATGTAGCAGGTATACTTGGCAGTACTGTTTTCCATTTACACCCATGATTTTTGTTCCCACTTCTAGATTGTTCTTGCTGTATAAATTCTTCTTGTCAATCGAATCTATCGACGTCGATATCAAGTTCGATGCATCTGTGACGATTTGAGTAATATACAATCTCCCCACTATGGTTGACCATTAATAAAGAAGGATTTAATATAACTTTTCTGATGGTTGCTTTAAATTCATGCATCTACATCAGACTCTGTCCTCAATGGCTCGATTTAAGCTCTGGTTTCTCTATATTCTTCATAACCACATCTTTTGAGACACTCTCCTTAATAAGACACAGTGATGAGTCCGCGGTTACTGTGATGTCCCTGTTTGGATTCACATCAGGTTCAAGCTCCACCCCTATACTTGACATCTATGCCATATGGTTGTGAAATAATGAGCTCTTCCCTTAGCTCCTCTACGTGCTCTGAGAACATTCTTACGAACCCTTCGGGCTGTCTGTATGGAAGAAGATAGATGCTGATAATTGGGAGCGTATTCAGAAATGAGTCCGGATAACGGTACTTTGCTCCCGCTTTTTACTGATTTATACTCCTAAATTCTCCTCCTTAACCAGATAAAAAATTTGTGTCAAAGCCACCCTTTGACCAAGGCTCAGTTATACTTTTTCAATTCCGTTTCTTTTCCGTTACCAACCCAAGCGGAGGAAGAATCGTCCACCTCAATACATAGTAGAACAAAAAACAAGTGACAGAAAGGTTAGTCATTCAACACACCAAAAAATGTAGCCCGTTGCATGGATATATGATCTTGGATTGACTTTGCGGTAGTGTGCCTTCTGGCTATACCATTGCTATGAATGTGTTATAGATCGAAGCCTTCATAGCAATCTATGTGTACATGTTGACGAACTTCTTTACTGTAACGTACTCCCCGTAGATCGTTTGATGCATGAGAATGTTCCATCAACCCTACATCTGTAAGCGAAACCATGCACCTTCGACCATGCTCTAGGCTTGAGTGCATGCTGCTCTAGTACTGCAATCTTTCTAGCCTGACAGTTATTGCTCTTTTGTGCTGAGCCACTCCTGGCTCTATCACAGGCTTGGTTTGCTACTTTCATAGGAAATTGAAGTTAGTTTTTGGGTCAGACTTCCTCTCATTCTCTTCCTCTACTCTAACATTCTCTTTAGCTCTATTGAAAAGCCACTTCAACAGCTTTCCACAGTGCAACCTCTGTGAAGATACATCTATAGAGATAACATATTTCGTCTTTATTTTAACATCAAAATGAATCTTCAGATAGGCTTTCTTCTCTTTACCTTCCATGTATGCCTTATCCACTTTCTCTTCTAGCTAAGATTCATTCCAGAGGAGTCTTGCAATAGTTAAAGGATAGGTTGATTTGATCAGAAACTCATCTAGCTTTATCTGTAGCTTTTTCACATATCTATCTACAGCTGAGTAATCAGGAGCATTTAGCCTTTTTATATGCTTGGAAAGGAATTGTATCAACCCTTCTGTCTATATGACATTTGAAAAAGCAACCTGACAGATGTCAAGAGCCTGACCAAGACTCACGATCGTGATAAGGCTAGCCAACTTTGTCATCATTGATCTTCTTCAGCTGGCTATTCAGCTCTTCTACGATTGATGAGTTGAGGTTCAGCTCCCCCGCAGCGCGAGCGTCTCGTTGTAGCTTTGCCAGTCCCTCTTGTCAGATGACATGCAACTAAGGATAGTCAGAGAGGTATGAGCACAGTTGAACCATAATCCCTCGATTATAAGCTTAAATCATGCAACACACAAGCTGCAAGATAAAGGAGAAATGTCTGGCAAACCGATCAGGCAAAGAACTTGGGGTACTATCATATCAACAGATATGGCAAAGGTATAATTCTGCTTGGACTTGACCTGCAGAATGCTTAGTTCTCCCTAACTGTCAGGACAGTATAGATAACTAAATAAAAGAGTAAAGCAAAGTAGAATGTCTCAAATGTAAGAATACTATCTAAGATCCCAAAATAGTTTAAGGGATTAGGTTGTATGAGTCTCCCAAGAGAATAATCCTTAAGTGTTTGTCAAAGAAATAACTAACGTAGTGGATGAAAAGGCAGTAGTTAAATCTTTAAGGTTGTTGAAATCTAAATGCTCCTTTGCTTTATGCTCTCATGATGATAGGTAACCCTCTCATAAAAAGGCAAATAATAGAGCAACCTTCATGCTCTATCAGCTCTGTTCCATCAAGGTAAACACTTGCGACTCACATATTCTTTCTAACCTTCAAGCCTATGCCTTTGATAAGCTGAATTCACCCATTGACCTATCGGTGAATATAGGAAACTGAAGAGCTGAGTGCGGATCGCCAGGAGATGCAGTTAATTATCTAAGCGAAACTTTGATGGGCAGAACATGCAAGAAGGAAATGACCAGATTTATATTGTGTCAACCTTTTGGGTGCTCCTGAAGAACATGCTGGGGTTCCCTCTTTAGAGGAATTTTAAGGTGCGACATGAGCAGCCCTAAAGCTAAGATAAATATGCTCCTCCCTCTGCTGAAAGCTTCCTCTATCCTTCTCCTACCACAATAACAGGCTCTGCAACATAACATTTCGCGCTTGCCAGCACAGCACGTACTGGAATAATCCACGCCACATTACCTCTTTCACAGTACCTGCTGGGCATACGATGAAATAAAAAAGGTTGCAGGCGCTTACTTACTTCCTTCTAGTAGTGTATGCTATGAAAGCACCTGCCACCACTATGATTACCACTATTGCACCTATTAGGATGTCTATCAGGCTATTCTGCGCACTTATTGTCCTCGCATCTTTGCTTAACAGAGCATTCGCCTGAGTAATTGTGGCGTTGTCAGAATTGAGTTTTGCCTGTAGTGAAGCTACCTGACTGTTAAGGGAAGTTATCTGGCCATGCAGCTGCTGATTATTGCTCTGCAAAGAGCTGATCTGACTATTAAGTGCTGATATATTCTGTTCTGCCAGCTTGTAGAGATTTGTCACATTTGCTAAATGGTTCAGCAATGTATTCGCTATTACCAAAGGCTCCGATGCTTTAGCCGTCAGCCCTGTCGGCGTCGTTACGGTAAGCTGCACAGAGTACACACCATCCGGCACGGTTGTAGTGTTGAAGGTAAGGCTACCTGACAGTGATGTGGCTAAAGTCTGGGCTACTCCTGACTGATTTATCAGCTGTAACTGAGCCGATGCCGTACTGAGAACCCACGAACCCTGCCAGGAGAGCTTTACATCTCCTCCCTGCACTCCCTGTGGTACTGATACAGATGCTGCTGGCTGAGGACCTAGATTTGGTATTATAATACTGTACTGCCAGGTTATCGGTGATGAAACAACAGGAAAGTTGAAGGACTCGTTATTCTGTCCTGTAGCAAGTATGTTTACTACTGACGGAGTACCCGGCTGGGGTAAAGTGAAGTTTACTGGCACAACCCCTTGGAAGACGCCTGAAGCATTGCCCGACTGGCTTGAGAAAGATCCACTAGGGAATGTCTCGGTAACCTTCTGCCCGTCGTTCGTGTAGACTGTTATGTTTCTTACGTATCTCATGGATGTAAAGACCACTGCCCCTATAAGCCTATTCTCTTGATAACTGTTGTTCAGCGATGTGTAGAATATGCCATTCTGTGGCTCAACGTATAAGAATAGGGGCTGAGACTTGATTGCCCCGTACTGAGCATAGACCTCAAAGATCTGGGTTGGTATTGATCCGTTATTCTCTGCTATGAAGGCATTTGTCCATGCAAAGAAGTTACCTCTGCCATCAGTAATGAACTGTCCTATTGTCACTCCAGGGCCATAGTACTTACTTGGGAATGTTGGATCCTCGGTGCTATAGTTGACCTGAACTGCAACCTCAGTAACGACTGCATTAGAAATTGGTTGTCCATTGAGCAACACAACTCCCTGCGCTCCAAGTTGATAGTAACCTTGTGCATTTATCATTGTAAACATGGGCACTTGGGCGGAGCCAGAGGTAACAAGTCCGTATGGAGTGTTTATCGCTACCTGCAGTGTACCAGATGATGGGTATGGAGGAGTTACCTGATATATGATGAAAGTTGTATCATTTACTATGAAGTACGCATATTCCGGCGCATTAAACCTGTTACTTGTGTACTGTGGGGTGTATGCGAAGCCACCCCCCGAAAGAGTTACTAGGTTCGTTCTTTGGCCATTGATGAACGTAGTTCCAGAATTGTTGTATGTGTCGCCAGAGTATGCGACAATTGATGCATGGCCTGAAATGGCTGTTCCATTGGCATATTCGACCTTAAGGTTGTAGGTCTCGCCTCCAGTTAGGCTTGTAAAGCTGTTATTATTTGAAAGTACAACCCTGAATTGGGGTAGAGCAAGCTGTGAAATTACTTGGCTAAGTAAGGATACATTGTACGTCAGCCCCAGACCCTGAAGGTAGTTCCAACCGGGGCCTTGGGGATTGTTCATCGTGGCATACCATGCTGGGAGGTTCTTGTCGACAGAGTAGGTGTAGCTTAATGATAGCAGATAAGAATCAAAGTAGTTCTCGGCTCCAGCAGATAAGAATGCATTTGGCACAGGCTGTGACGTCATGGGCATATAGGGATTTATTTGTGTCAGTTGGGCTGCGTCGTGTGCAAGGAAGAGCAGGGAATTGACGTCACCCATATACTTGCTCAGCCCTGTTGCCTTGCTTACCTGCTGCTCTATCAGAGCCCACTCTCCCGCCTGTATTGGGCTAGCGAATGAGGTTCCTCCAGCTGTGAGAGACCATTTGCCTAGGTAGTCTACTGTCATCTGAAAGTCTGCCTGGCCGGATATTGTTGGAATTATCAACTGACCGGTGTTATAGATATCAAGGCCCATCTCCCACCATGGTTGCGGAAGGCTTATTGACTGACCAAATCCCCCTCCAACTAGTCCTTGAAAAGTTCCATTAAGGCCAGAACCATACGACCAGTAGGTATATTTGGCAATTCTAGATGCGTTAACAAGAACAACAGGAAAGCTAGGGGAATTTGGTGCGTAGGGATTTGTTGCGTTGGCATAGACACCAGTATCCGGGAATGGATAACCTGTGCTGTTTGCAGCAAGTATTGAGCCTCCCCCGACTGGTATTGAACCCGGGCTGGAAGCCGGGATGAAGGAATCAAGGCTGATAGAATAGCTACCACTATCTCCTGCTGCAAAGAAGTTTGTTATTCCTTCGAGAGCCATGCTCTCTATTAGCTGATCCTCGACTGTCAAGTACATGGGGCTACCATAGTATGCAGTGTATGTTTCGCCTGAACCATATGAATTGCTTGTTATATCTATGGGGCATGCAGTTGCAGGCAGTTGAGTCAAGTTATTACCGTAGCCGTCATATGCAGTCACATAACTTGGCAAGGAGCATGTTGAGCCAGGAGAGAGGTATGAGGATATTGTCTGGTATGCCAGATCAAAATAGCTAAAGTCTGGATTGGGAACACCTATCAGGACGATATTTGCACCTGGAGCCATTGTTGCTGTGTATTCTATATCCAGAGCTGTCTCAGGTGTCCAATCCCATATAAAACCATTAGACACGCAGCTAGCTAAACTTGATTGGTTTATCGCTATCTGTGTGAATCTATTAGGTAATGAGTTGTTGCCAAAGACCTGCTGGCTGAACTGTTGTATTGCACTCGGATCAATACATCCTACCTCAACGACTGCTATTGTTATTCCTTTACCTGTGAAGCCTTGCTGCCACATCTTGTTGGCTTGTACAAGTCTTGGCATTGTTGAGGGAAAAAACATCTGTTCATAAGGTGATGTACCAGAGCAAGCCCCGAAGACATTGCATGCATTGTACCATCCATAGTAGCCATTCGTCACGTTGACTGCAGTATTCCACGTTACGTTCCTAGCTGGCTGCGGAATGGGTAGCTGTGATGCATTTGGCCCTGTCTTGGGAGTCGGATAACTCCCTCCAAGTACCATCAGCTGAGGGGAAGCAAAGGCTCCATCAAGGCCTGATATGCCGTTAATGGATGAAGCAATGCTATCAGGCAAGTAGATGGGTTCAGTATTTGCATAAAAGGATAACGTTGAAGCAGATCTCTTAATGCTCGAACCGTTGCCAGACACCACATTGTAAGTTCCTTTAGAGTGATATGTTATATCGAAAGCACCTATGTTTGCATGGAAAGCAGCAGCGAGCTGTGAAGCTGTGCCCAGCACTGCAAGTGTCAGCCCTGTAGTCGATTGTATCGTCTGCAGTCCGTAACCCTCAAAATAAGAAACTGCTTGTTGGTACGCTACAGTATTGCCAGCAAGCTCCCCTATCTGGGATGGGTTAAGAAAAGCATGGAATGCAGGGCTGTTTGGATTTGATATTAGATTGAGGTAATATTCCAGGTCATGCTGGGGAAAGAACGAAATTGTGACAAGCAATTTATGGTTTGGATCATAAGTGCCAGGGCTGACTGTATAATTGCCAAAATCGCCCGTCATCTGCTTTGGCTGAGTGTTTGCTACTTCGACTAGAGGTGCGGTTGTTCTTCCTGACACTCCGAGCAAAGTGCCAGCCGATATTGCGGAGACAAAAAGTGCCACAGCGATAATTAATGCTGTAGCCACTTTTCTCATTGCACAGTGATCTTTTGGCTACGATTATTTAAGTATTAATTTCATGCTCACATAATGAAGGTGAACCTTCCAACACCCACTCCGAGTGCCAATCAGACCACAGCAATTGTGAGAATCACTATCGAACATAATCCGGGCATAACAGATACAACAAGAGACGAAATCATTGGTAGCAAACCGTTCCATGGACTTGCGCAATTTTGCCAAAGCTTTAATCAGGTTCTTTACTGAACATACTGCAGGGTTAAGGGAAAATGCACGAAGTCAGTAGCTAAGAATACAGAAATTCAAAAGACTCAGAGGTCACTGGCTGTGCCACAGGAAGCTAAAGTTGATTGATTCTTAGAGCATTGTATACAAAGGTCATCCGCAAGTCACTAGACGAAGGAATCAATCAAGCCTTCTGCTAATCTCCTCAATGCTGCTCTGATGCTGCCAAGGAGGCGAGTCGAGACTCTCTTGTATAACCTTATGGAATACAAGCTCTGGTCAAATGATTCTTTTGCATGACATCGATCATGGGTGATCGTATGAATTCCGGTTATCATCACAGACCTTTAGGGCGGCAGGAATCCGCTGACGAACAGGCGCGCATCGATAGGTTACTGCCTCAACTAAGGCCATTTAGGGGGGGGTGGTCAGCGGTGAAGCGCAAGGTGATACAATACCTCGATGTTACATCAGAGCTTGCTGCGCCGAGGATTGCAGAGATTGTAAAACTCGATATTAAGCTAATCGAAAAGCTCAGTCCTCCCCACCAGTAGCCGCAAAATGGTCATTCTACCCAATGCTTGACTCTGCATGAGCGACGAGATTAACGTAAACCTCAGCTAGAGCAAACTGGACAACTTTTTGAACCAATCGATCCCCCATAAACAACCCTAGATTTTGCGTAGCTCACAGCCCTGTCTAGAAATCATCTTGCATCCTTAATGCACTCTGAAGCTAACAGAATCCACTGTGGGTTCAAAACACCCGACAATTACTTGAATTTAGACATTTCTTCCCCAATAAGGTACCTTTCTGGTAGCTCAAGGTCTTCTATGAAAAGTTCATAGGTTTGAATGTTGAGCATAATTTCAATCTTGTCGTACAGAATCCGCTTTGCCTCAGCAAGACGGACAAGGGAAGGCTTATCCTTCAGTCCTGTTCTGAACCTTCCCTTCGGGAGTTGTCCTCGCTCCAACAACGATAAGATCCGAGTGCTGAAGTCTCGAAATGAATATCTTTGTCCCCCTAATTCAATAAGTATGATGATTTTTAGCCTCAAACGTTCAATCTTTGTGGTTTTACTTAGCTTCTGAACCTGTGAGTGGAAACATATGTAATCTGGGCTCACCTCTCCCAATTCTAGAAAGGTATTCCTGCTTTAATTCAACAGATGCGAATCACTACAACATGACAGAAAATAACATTGCCATTGAAGGGTTGACAATTCCTTCTGGTGTGTTGATTTCTTTCAGAATCAAAGAGGTATATTTCATGCCAAGGCTAGGGCCGCCGTATTCATCTGGAATCGGGGCTGATGTAAAGCCCAAGGTTCTAATTCAGCTAAAAATTTCCGTAGATAGTTCTTCTCCTCGCCAATCTGAACAGTAATCACCTCAGTGTTTTTCCATAAGTTGTCCTATCGTCAAAATAGCTAGTCCTTGTTTATCGTAAAGTTTTTATCCGGCAACATTACGATATAGCGTTAAATCTTACACCTAAATATGTGACTATGTTAAAACAAAGAATTTGAGCCATTTATTTTATCTTGTTCCCATAATTATATGAACGACCATCAGAAAATATCATGTACTCGTGAGAAGATACAGTATGATAATGAAGGCAGTTAATTATTTCCATATCTTCAAGAGGAATAAAATTATACTTCTAACGAGTTCACGCCCGTCTTCTCTACTGGGTTGCTCATCTTTTTATTTTCAGCCTCTCCAATAACCTTTTGCGCATCAATAAAGAGGAGCTTCAATATAATTTTTCTGATGGTCACTTTAAATTCATGCATATACATTACACTTTGTCCTCGATGCCTAGATTTAAGCTCTGGTTTCTCTATATTCTTCATTACCATGTCTTTTGAGACATCGATTTCAACTTTTCCGTCGCAAATACCAGGAAGTGATGCCCTGACTCATGGTTTAGCAGCTCTCAACCCCCTTTAAGTAGTATAAGCGAATCAGCTTAAAGTCTTTGCATATTTGAACCATGCAAGAATTGCGCAGAAAAGAACACAGTATTTTGCCTTAGGAGCTAGTACGAAGTTGCATTGGTGCTTTCATTGTCAGAAAAGAACCAATTCTATGTTGACTTTTAATCATCATGAGTGTAGAGCTTTTTTTCAAGGCAGATGAGAAAATTACCGGATTTCTAAAAAGAACAAATAGTGGAAAAAAGTGATTGCAAAAGTATGTCTGTTATGTTATGTTCTTTAGTCTGTTAATTAGAAATTATTTTGAGAAGGTCTGGCAAAAACGTTGCTCGAACTATTCGCGCGCATAAGTTTGACAATTACAGGGAAGAACGAAAATTCGTTACAAGCGTTGGAATACGTTGAAAAACTTTGTCACATACTTGTCATGTGTAAAATCCTAGCAAACTTGGCTCTCCATCTTTAGCTGTGAAGCATTTCTGCATTTAACCGAATTTTTGAATCTCATCATAAAATATCTATAAGAAACCAATTTACAATTTTAAAGGTTTATGCCTAAAAGCGATGCAAATAATATGCTTGCAGTATCAACGACAAATGGATTTTTTATCTTAAAAGGTCCTGATTATAAGCAAGGTAACAGATATCTCAAAAACGAAAGCGTAAACAACGTGATGATGACAAGCAAAGGGAGGTTTGTAGCTTCAACTCTTACAGATGGTGTCTATACGTCAGATGATGGCGAAAAGTGGAAACAAAGCAGTCGGGGTCTCCACGTTAGAAAAGTCTGGGCTGTGGAAGAGGATAGACATGAAAAATTTATGCTGTACGCAGGAACTCAATATGGCCATCTCTTCAGATCAAAGGACGAAGCTGACACCTGGGAAGAGGTTACAGGGCTGTTTCGTGCACCGAATCGTAACAGGTGGGGCATTGATTGGGGACATGGAACCACAGGATTGACTATTCATACAATAAAGTCAGACCCGTTCAAAAAGGGAAGGCTTTACATTATTGCTTCTGGAAACGGTGTGTATAAAACAGATGATAACGGGGAAAGCTGGAAGATGTTAAAGAAGGGATTAACAAATAAATGCCCTGTTGCTAATAGAGCTGATGCTCCTCAGATACCATCAGCTAATACAGATAGCAAAATGAATTCAAAAGAGCATCTTAGAATGGTTCATTCATGTGCACATAAGCTTGCAGTGTCTGAAAAAACAGAAGGATTACTATTCCAGCAGAATCATTGTGGCGTATATGTCAAGAAATTCCGGACAAAGCTGGAAAGATATATCTCCTAATGATGGGATGAGACACGGATTTGCCATAGGTATCTCTGGCAACGATAGCGTTTTTGTTGTGCCTGCCTACCAGGATATATGCAAAGAGCATCTCTCCTGTATAAAAGGTCAGTTAAAGGTTCTCAGAACAGACGATGATGGAAAAACTTGGAATGAAACTACTAAAGGCCTGCCTAGGAATGTTCAGACCTGCGTGCTCAGGGATAGCATGGCTGTTGATAAAGGTAAACCTGCTAAGGTCTTCTTCGGAACAATAACCGGTGAAATATATTATTCAGGTAATGAAGGAGAAGACTGGAGAATGCTTATGAAAGGGGCAGGAAGAATTCAAGGTATTTCAGTACTGCACGCTGCTTAAGCAACCAATCAGTCATGTCTGCTTTTGATTTCTATCAGCATGATGAAGAAGAGAGAGCCTATTACTACAAGCACTCCAAAGAGCAGGAATCTGGGCATTTCCACTTTGGGTGCGTAGAAGGCGGAAATCGAAGGCTTCAAAGAAGTACTACAAGCCAAGAGCAACGAGAAGGATGCCTATTGCGGAAGCTATTGAGAAGATCAATGCTTTCATCTTCTCTGCCTTCCAGTAGTCTGACTCTTTCATTGATGAATCAACTCCCTGACTTAAATAAATGAGTTGTCTGGCTAGGAGTGCTTGATAAGCTGCGCAGTCCGAATGAGGGTGCAAAGTTCTTCTTCAATTTTATATCTACATTGTTTTCCTTTTCGCTGTCTCGGAGGCTTTCGAGAGGCTTGAGAGCATTAATCCAGTTGGCCAGGGTCTTTATAGTTTTTTGCAGAATAAGGACATCCATGAAAAGATAATCTTGGCCATACTTCAGACAAGGAAAAAGAATCTGAGGACTATCAGCAGTAAGAAATGTCAACAGTTAAACATACAGTAATGCATATCGGTCTCCTGGGATATAGAAACCGGTTGGCCTAACATGCATACAAGTCATAGAATCATCAGTCAAATGAAACTCGGTTCAAACCTCAGAATTAAGTCTGCAAAGTAACCAAGCGCTAGATGATAATAGCGTTACTACAGGTTCTTTAGATAGTGTCAGGCAGGAGGGAAAAGATGATTATCTCAATGATGATAAGCACCGAATTGCTTACAAGGATCTGTACCCATAGGTAGGTGTGAAGGAGAGGACTAAGAGATTCTATAGCAACATAAGCGCAAGTATGAGAAAGATTCAAGCATTTAGCATATTCCTCAATCTCTTCGTGCTATACTACAACAACCTACGGTGGCATCAGGGGATCAGTGCATCTTACGAGCTGAGCTTATTTTAACAACATCAAAGAAGCATGGGAAACGATTAAATACATGTATGCAGTGTATGACTTGTATGACAACAGCTGTTTCCATTAGGCTACCAGAGGACATAGCCAAGCGTCTTGAGGAACTGGCCAAGTCTCTCGACCGCCCCAAGACCTATATCGTGACCAAGACTCTAAAGGAGTACTTGGAGGAGTATGAAGACTATCTGATAGCTCTTCACAGGTTGAACGACAAGGACGACAGACTTGTCTCAGAAAGACAGCTGGCCAAACTTGGCCGGTAAGATTCTCTATAAATCATCAGTTAGGCATGATCTCAAGAACATAAGGCAGCAAGATGTACAGAGGCTTCTGCGCAAGATTAGAGAAGAATTGACGCAGAATCCTAGAAAGGGAGAACCTCTGCATGGCGAGTTCGAAGGTCTCTACAAGTTCAGAGTAGGGGACTACAGAGTCATCTACACGATATCAGGTAAAGATGTGTTGATTCTCAGGATAAGGCACAGAGCCAAAGCATATGATTAATAATATTCTTGGGCCGGATTCTAACCCAAAGATTC
>JARVJU010000030.1 GCA_029775965.1 Nitrososphaeria archaeon
ACAGTAGAATTAGGTGGAAGATATATTATATTTTCAACCGGTCCTAGATAATTTGGTATCGTCTGATTTGGAAAAGTATTAGGAAAAGTAGCGTTTGCAATAAATTGGGTTGTATCCACATATGAAGTGCCATTCATAACCACCATTTCAAAACCTGCCCCGAGTGATGTATTCCCGCCACCGATGTTTGCTACAGTTACATTCACAAGCAAAAAGACTTCATCCGGCAACGGACTTTGCTGATTTGGAGAAAATTGGAATTGAATATCCTTCGCTTGAGCAAAATGGTAATTATGATAAGTTATTTTTAGCCTGCCGTCCGAAGCCTCACCTACACCGCACACATGGTCATAGCCAGGATAGAAGAAAGTTGTGTTCTGTATTATTGAAGCGCACCCGGAATTTTGTTGTTGATCCAGTTTGTTAAAGTACAGACTCGCAATTGCCAACATCACTGGAATTATTATCAGGGCAAGAACTAACAGTATGGTGAATCCTCTCTTGCTTACAGATCCCTCCCTAAATGAAATCTGATGCATCTTAAATCTTTCTTCCTTTGTAAGGCATTTACCCTTTTGTATTATTTATTGATTGTATTTGAACTTTCCTCACTTAGAACTCATTGCAATATGCTCAGGTAGACCATGATGGACGCCAGATGAACGAATCCCATGTAGACTTGTAGTCTGTCGTATCTCTTTACCACCCTCCTGAACTCTTGATCCATCCGTTGAACAGCTCTATCATCGACCTGATGCAGTTGTACGCCTGCTTGTCGAATGCCCTCTGTCTGCCAGGCCTCTTCTTCTTTCCGTCCAGGTAGAACTTGTTCAGGTGCATGTTGTACTTGGTGTCTGCATAGAGGACCTTCGGCCTCCTCCTCGTCCTTCCCTTCCTTTGCTTGACATTGATGGACTCCATATCGGGATGAGCTTCCTGCCCTCGTGCTGGTTCGCAGCACCCATCGCCAGTGCCACCGGGAGCGACTCCCTGCGGTCACCGCGTTGATTTTCGTCCCCTTGATGTGCTTGTGACAGTCATAGCCAACATGCTTTCCCCTTTTTGGCCGGCAGTTATGCTGTCGATCGAGAGCTCGTCATCTTCATGATTCCCAGAGAGTATCCCTTCGAGACAAGCAAGTCGAGTATCCTCTTCCATGTCCCATCCTCCTCCCACCTCTTGAGCCTCCTCCATGCCGTGGTGTAGCTGTGCGTACTGGGTCTTTGAGAGATAGTCCCACATGCACCCCGTGCTCATGACGTAGAGTATCGCGTTGAGCGTCTCCCTGTCGTCTGCCCTCGGCTTACCCGTCCCCGTCTGCTTCGGTATCAGATGTTGTATCGTTCGCCATTGCTTGTCTGTCAACTCTTGCATCAAATCACCTCCCGAGGCCGGGATGGAATCGTGGCCTACTCAATGCAAGGGTGAAGAAAGGTTGTCATTCAGCACAAAGAATATTGCAATGAGTTCAAGTGTATTTAAAGAGCGATGCCGCAGGTCGGATTATAGCCGACGATTCTGATCCCGCTTTGCACAAATCAGTTGCTTATGAGCGTTTCCATTACATCATGCGGGGAAGTATGCGTCAACTACCCATGAATGAAGTTCGTGGGCTTCCTTGTGCCTTACAAGAAGGCTGTGACGACCTATGTAGGAAGTGAAAGCGCTTCTTGGCCATTGTGGAAAGCCAGAATAGAAGTGATCTAGCTATTTCTCAGAGAATCGCCGAATTTGTTTTTACGAACGAAGATTTAAGAAGACTCGTAGAGACTGTTCGATCAGAAACTCGCTTGAGCGAAGTCAGAACATTCCATGTCGAAATAGTCAAAAGCGAGAGAAGCGCGTTTAGGTCACGAAGGGTTAAAGAGATTCTAGAAGCCTCAGGTCTTGTTTTTGAACCTTACAGCTACAACAAGGAAGGGGCAGACTTGCAGAAAGCGATCAGGCAGAAGCTCCAGTCATAGCTACAGTCGTCCTCATAGCAGTAGCAGTTGCCCTAGGCATAGCTGTTGCCTTTTGGGCTTTTGGCCTTACTTCATCCTTCTCAAAGTATGAGAAGCTGGGAGTTAATACACAGTATGCTACTGGAACCAGTTCTAGTGGATGGACAGTAAACTTGGGTGGTCAGAACACTGGAAGTAGTGACTCTACAATTGAGCAAATACAGATAAATGGTATACCCTACCAAGTACAAACGGTTTCTGGCACTTCTTCTCTTTCCTACCAAGTTCCAGCTGCCACTATTACTACCAGTAATAATAAAACAGCTTCCGTAGGTTCAACTCTATCAGTAGCGGTACCATCAGGCCAATCCTTTGCAATCCAGCTTGTGATCAAAGCAGGTGGCAGTCCATATGTACCTGGAGCTGCTTTCACTGACGGGCAGACAATCCAAGTAGCCATTATCACTGCTGCAGGAAACAATTACCCTGCTTCGATAGTACTGCCTTAAGAACGATAACTCGTATCTCTTTATTTTTTATTTGTTCTTTGCTAGCCCGAGCTCTTTCTTATTCCCTCCTTAGTCAGGACCTTATAGACTTCAGGAATCGCCCATGCAAACCTCACATGAATGCATAAGTCTGATTCATCTTACTTGCATGTAAGTTTATCATTGCTAATTCTGAGCGTGTAGACTCTGTTTTCCTTCGAAGAATGAATGTAGATTTCATATTTCTCAGCCCCTTTCTCCTGAGATAGTTCTTGGGGTAGAGGCGATGTACCTCGCTTCTGTTCGGGATAAGGTCCCTGACTGTGATGTCCCTCAAAAGGGAGCTTCTGTCTCTAATCTTTATTTGAGCCGCTTTGTATATGAGGAAATATGTGTTCTCTGAAGATGCGACCATCTGCTGGGGAAGAAAACAGGACCAGAAGCTTTCAGAAAGCTCGTTGCGCATGGTAACTTTGATGTGCTTTTCAAGGCCAACGACCTCAATCTGACGAATGTCATCGTCGAATGCTATTTCTGGCCTCCCTGAGTATTCCCCAGTCAGTACCGACACCATATACCACCTTCGAACAAGAGCTTCAAGGACGGCTGCATCCAAGCCGTCAACTCTTCCTTTCAGATACACGATGTAGGCGAAGTTCAAAGGGTTTTAAGCCATGACCAAATCGTCAGACACGAAGCCTGCCGATCGTATTGCTATTGTGAATCTTTTGAAGTTGCTTTCGTTGATTAAGTCCATGACATGCTGTTTGAGTGATTCGAAGGATTTCTCTGCTATAGCCTTTTCGAATTGCTTCGTTTCCAAGTTCCACTCTGAAAAGCTCGACAAGGTCTTGGAGTTTGCCTCTCTGGAACATAGATGTGAAGGCCACGTTCAGCATATCTGTGTACTCGGGCTGGTATACCAAGTCCGTCACTTCCTGTACCCAGCCTATCCTTTGGAAGAAATCGGACTTGGCGAAAGGTTGATCGGTACTCTCCATCTTCGACACGAACTCTGGAGCCCTCGCAAATTGACAGAAGTAATCTATGGCCTTGAGGAGCTTGGGCCCTCCGTGCCTCTTATCAACCGTGATTTTCGACAAAGTCAGCATGGCTGAGGCTGCTCCTTGGCTTGATCCTAATTGCTTCGACCATCGAAATAGTGATAACGCTGATCTGAGATGTGATGAGCGTAAACGACCGACCTATCGAGAAGAGACAAAAATCGCTATAGCACAAGGGCAGTACTAATCATTACGCATTATATGCGACAAGAGGAGCTGGAAACGCTGCTGCGTCTGGTCGCTTTCTGGATGTTGTGGACTCAGGACAGGTGGGCTGGCTGGCTCTCCTTCGCAAAGAAATTAGTAGAAGGCAGACACCGATGACTGCGACGGCCAATCCGCCTCCCAGGGCATAAAGACTTGCGAAAGGAGTATAGTCGAGCATTATCGTCGCATGAACATTCTGAGTGCTGGTGGCGTTAGGATACTCGTCATTCACGAAGACAACACTGTAGCTGGGGCTTGAAGGGACAAAGGAAAATTGGCCCTGAGGCGACTGTGAACTCACAACAGTGGAGTTAATGTGGACAGTCGACAGTGCGTCCCGCGATAATGGATTGACTGACCAGCTGATCCAGTTGGTGTTATCTACCACGTAGAAATCCACGCAACACCCTACACTTCCAACCCAACCTTTGATTATGGGATGATATTTTCCACCAAAGTCTATCCCAATTTCGTAGCCCAAATATCTGTAAGATCCAATTGGTACAGAGCTCTGCTCGAAGATGACCTCTTGGCTGCTGAGCTGGGTTGAAAAGTAAGCTACTGTTAAAAGTCCGGCAGCTAACAGAATGGCCCCAGCAGCTAGTCCTGCTTTAGCTTTCACGGCAATGTCAGTTATTGATTATCTATTAATATTTTCTTTTCACGTCGCAAAGTTGGTGAACCGCACATCGCTCTCCTGATTTGAAGTTTGAGCTTGGCAATTTTCCTGTGGTGCTTGGTTATAATTGTCAGATTGAATCTTGCGTCAGACGCTCATCTGAGTGCGAGTATGCTGGGTAAGTGTTTCCATTATAATTCTATGATTTTCTTTACTTGATCCCTTGTCCTGTCAAGTCAGTCTTTGGTTTCTGTCCTTACCTCGATTGCAAAGGACGTAGTGTGGGAGCTCGACGCCTGCATGGGTGCGATCTTCAAGTGGGAGTGCAACTATCAGAGGCTGGCTTCGACGGATTCTTCAGCTTATAAATCAGAGAACTCGATGTATTATGGTGGGAGCATTAAGAGGAAACACGTCGTCGTTGCTATCCACACCTTCCAATGGTTGGAGTATGTCAGAGGTTCGTCATTGGAACCACTTTGACCGTTTCCCAAAGCTCTTCAGAACACAAAACTTATAAATAAATTTCTTGAAACTATCACACATGAAGCTTCGGTCGACGCTTTATTCTTGGCCGTAGCGGTTGCGCTGAGCTTTACTGCTGGAGTAGCTGTAGCAGAATTCACCATAGGTTCCTTCACGCACACCTTCAATCAAGCTGGTTCTCAACTTGCACCGAGCCCGCCACCGGGGGTCTCCTTTACCAGCGCCGGATCAAACTTGGCAGCTCTGACTTCTCCATCCTCATGGGGCGCCTGCACAAGTACGCAGTTGGGTTCAACATCAGCTCCTCTGTCCTTAACTAGTGGCGGAAATGTGTTTGTCTGCCTAAACAGCGTGTCGGGCGGCTACCCTGCATTTGACACTATCTACCAAGTGACTATAAATTGGTCGACAAGTGCACCAGCTAATACCATCTATGAGCTCTCCATATACTATGGGGGTGCAACAAGTAATCCAGTACAGGCATACGTGAAGACACCTGCATCTGCAAGCTTCACATCGTCGGCCACTGCCATGATCACCTTTGACATGTCTTCGGCTTCCGTCTCAAGCATCAGCTCTGTTGATGTAATCGTTTCGCAGTGTTCTGGAACTACATGTCCATAGGTTATTGGGTACCTCAGCCGGCAAGCATCTTATAGGTATGGTGGCAACTAGTCTGTCGAGACCGTTAGTGTGTAGTAGCTGGGATAAACGTAGACCATACAACAATATACTTAAGCGTCCTGCTCTGTCTGCCTGATCAACCAGTACCATAGGGGAACCAGGTTTACAGCTCCCTCCTTAGAGTAGTTATCCCAGGTAATCAGCGTCAGCCTTTGAGCATCTGTCTCATCCTTTGCCTTCTTAAGTGCTTTTAGCTCTCTCTTAGGAATATTGTCAGCAGAGTATGTAACCTGAATCAGCTCATCTGCTCTACTACCATTCTTGGATACAACAAAATCAACTTCCCTACCTTCTCTTTTTCCGTACTCCTTCCAGTAGAACACTTCTTTCTCTCTTCTCTTAAGCTCTACCATCACTGCATTCTCCATCGCTCTGCCTATTGAGAACTCATATCCTAATGCTAACGGGTATCCTGTGTCAACGATGTATATCTTCTTTAGGTTCATCTGCCTCCTTCTTTCACTTTTTACGAAGAGCTCTGATTGGATAATGAAGAAGCATTCAACGCCTCTGTTGATAATATCTAACAACTTCTCTTTTCCGAGCTTATAACCAAGGCTCTTCATATAATTGTAAACACGGTTGGCAGAAAAAGAGGTGGCATAATTTTGTATCACAAATTTGACAAAAGGCTCAGCAAGAACTGGCTGCGAGTATGCAAAATCTCTGACAACCACAGAATTGAAGTATGACCTGAGAAGCCTGATCTTCTCTGACTCATTTTCTTCTAGCACAACTGCTGGATAGCCTCCGAAGCGTAAATAATCCCTTAGCATAGAAAGGATAAATCCTCTTTTTTCCTGACTGTACAATATCAGTTCTGGATTGTCTATTGCTACCCCCTTAAAGCTCAGGTATTCTCTGAAGGAGAGAGGATAAACTGTGTAATCAATACTTCTTCCCCTCAGTTCCTCTGCTATATTCTTCGAAGAGAGCATTGATGTTGAGCCTGAAATATAGAGCTTGGCGTTCAGTCTTTTCCTGAACCACCTGCCATAATCTCTAACATTTTGTATTTCATCCAGGAAGAAATAAGTAGCTTTAGATGTGTCAGGCTTAGAAAGCTCGTAAAAAGCTTTAAGCATATTCTCCAAGCTCTCTGCATCTACATCTGTCAGCCTTGGATGCTCGAAATCCACGTACAATATATTCCTCTTAGGAACACCAATTGCAACAAGCTTCGATATCGTATGGTACAGAAGAGAAGTCTTACCAGCTCTTCGAGGGCCAATAACAGATATAATGTTTACAGGCTTAAGAGGCAGAGCAACCTCTCTGGGTTTGATGTCAGATAGACTGCTAGAGAGCCATTCTGCCACAACAGCTCTGAAATCCTCAACACTCAAGAATTATTCCAACAGGATTGCTTCAAGCATCATTATAAAGTTGTCTAAAACAGACCAGCTTATGACTAAAAGCAGTTCCATATAGGCAATCTTGCGTAGACTAAAACGTATGACTGTCCAGGCTTCCTTGCTGGCTTGAGTGAAGTGTGTTATGTATTTGGTCAGCAGAATCGCTGGTGAAAATATAAGGCTCTGGTAAAATTGTCAACTGCTCATTATAGCTTTGGATAATTCTTCTTTAATTGATGGCCTGGAGTTGTTGAGATTTAGTTAAGTGCAAAAATCGTTTACACACAATGTAGTATATGGATAGGGTAGTAATGATATATATATGTCTTAATACGTACTCATACTCAGAGTTGGTAAAGTTGCCAAAGAAAAAGATGGTCCATTTCAACATAACATTGCCAGAAAAATTACTTCTCGAAATGAAGGAGCATCCTGAAGTGAACTGGAGCAGAGTTGCAGCCAGGGCCTTTGAGAAGCATCTAAAGGCTGAGAAACTGCTCCAGATGCTGGCAGAGCCTGGCATAAGCGATGAAGATGCTGCAAACAAAGTTATAGAGACAAGAAGAAAGCTGATTATGAATGCAACGTGACAACTAACTCGCCAGCAACAGTACCAACGGTAGGAAAGTTATACCATCATGCTCAGCAAGCGGACCATCATATATAACATACCCTTCCTTGCAATCAAACCTAGATATGAAATACCTGATGCTTCGTAGCTCATTGCATGATACATCTTTGCCACTTTTCACCTCATATGGTACAAGAGGCTCTTTTTGTATAAAATCAACCTCCTTATCTCCCTGCCTCCAGTAGTTTTCTGCGTTCAGTGCTCCAGCAACAATCGTTTCATATATCTGTCCTTTTTCCAGCTTGCTGTGGGATAATGCTAACGCAACGTTGTATGGGTAGACCTTTTTCATCTTTCTCGACTCACTGTAACTGCTCGGCCTGTAGTTTCTGACAATTCTTATCAGCTTTGAATATATCATATAGTATAGATAATTCTCAACTGTAGTCTTGCTCACTCTGAACTGCCTAGCTAGCTCATCCACATTCATTATCGCACCAGGCCTTGAATAAAAGACACTCAGAAAGCCTTCAATCAGCCTGGGGTTCACTCCTCTAAAGACGTCAGGCAGGTCACTTCTCACAATCTTTGAGGTTATCTGCTCTCTCACGTAGATTTTCACATCGTTCATATTGGACCATTTTACGATCTCAGGAAAAGGCTTGTAGTAGTATTCTTCAACCTCCATTTTCAGTTCATTCATGTAAAGCTCAACCCTGTCTATTTTCCTTCCTTTCTTCAGCTCATAAAATTCAACCAGGTTCAAAGGGGGCACTTCAAGAAGAAAATATCTCCCTGAAAGGTCGTTCTCAGCTTTTTCATCAAGCTTCAAGGAAGCAGAGCCAGAAAGGACAATCTTGATCTTTGGGTAGTTATCATAGAGAAACTTTACCTGACCGCTCCAGCCAGCCAGCTTTTGAACTTCATCCAGAAAGACAAATATATCTTCTTTTTTCCAATCGACCCCAGTCAGAGCCTGATAATCGTGAAGTATAGTCAAAAAGTCAGAGGAAGAAACGTCAAAAGAGAAGTACAGTATTCTCTTAGCATCTACTCTATGAATCAGTTCTGACATCAGCTGAAAGATTATCGTACTTTTCCCAACTCTTCTCAATCCAGTAAGTATCAGCATCTGCCTGTAGCTGTCGAAAAGCCTCTTTGCTTCAGCAAATACCTTCCTCCTGTAAGGCTTGACAAGCCCTTCTGGAATTATGCCATCTTTCCACCAGCTATTCAAATCAGAGAGCAGGTCTCTGCTGTACACATTTGTATCGTTTGAATACGAATATTAATATTTTTCGTACTATTAGAGTACAAATGTTAAATGGCCACCACACCAGTTACTTCGCTATAGGTGCTTAGAGACTCTAGGAGAGCTACAAAACACCATCTGCGAAATTTATCATGAACCTAGATTTTCCATTTCCGTAATTCAACAATCTTGATTCGATGGAAGGCTTCACATCGTCTGGACAAGCCTTTCCCCTCTTACATTCACTAACCTGCAGATGCCCAATGGCCAGATAGAAAACTTTACAGTAAAGTTACCTTAATCTGGTCTGTCAGGATTGAACTACGAATTTTTATGTCCTTAATCATCTACACATTGGTTTATGGCCTGAACTATTCTCTCATTGCTCTCGGGTTCACCCTTGTGTTTGGGGTTTCGAAGCTTCATAGGCAATGCTTGCTTTAGCTCCTCGCCAAGTCAAGGGGACTTGCCATTCGCGGAGTTAAATTCATCTGGTCTGTATCTCTCTTATCTGCATTATATCCTGATCATCTGTGATGCATGGCAATCGTAGATATTTTGAAGTCGCAGCAATTATGCTATCAGCCATAGGGATATTGTATCTGTGTCTTATTTCAGCAGAGCTCACAGCAAGTCTTGAATCTATATCTACAACAGTGAAATCTTTCTGCATAATTTTGCACCTGAACTCTGCTATCTCTTTTCCTTCTTTATCCATTATTAGCTTATACGTTTCATGAAGGACAGCTGCAGAGATATACCTATCTCTATCACTCTCAATCATCCACTTTGCTCTTTCGAGTAACTCTTTGTCTTTTGAGTAAAAATATTCAAGAAAGAATCTGGTATCATATACACTCATAAATCTTCATTCCTTAGCCGATCCATGTTCTTTCTCATCTCTCCTAGCTCTGCATTAGGAGAGCCTGAACCAGCAAGGTCGATTATATTAATCGCCAGAATAAAAACTATTCCTTCAGACGTTTCTCTAACGATCATCCTGGTCCCCTCCTTTATGTTGTATTTCTTTCTAAGAGGCGCAGGTATAGTGGTCTGCCCTTTTCTGGTAACTACGACCTCATATTCCACAGAGGCATTTAGCTAGTAGTTGTACTGTTTAATTGCTACTACGGCTTCATTTGCCATACAATATTAATGTAGTACTATTTCGGCATACTGATCTATAGACGAACTAAATGGCCAAATGATCAATGCAGATAGAAATGCAGTCTAGCAGCAGCAATCAGGACTCGTGTTGCAAAGCCTACTACCAAACTAAAAACTGTTCCAGATTCAACTGTCTGAACTGTTGCAACATTCTAAAGCTTCGTCAAAGTATGGAAAGACCTATCAACCCCAGCCCCTTGGGTTGATGCAAAATGGAAGGTAAACAGGTAGAAATTCATCCACACATCAGAGGAAGAGACGTAGTGAGTGATATTGCACTTGGACTTTCAGACGGACTCGTGACTAATCTAGCATTCCTTACTGGATTTGCAGGCGCCTCCTCTAATATAACAATCCTCAGAATAGCTGGTGTAGCAGCAGTGTTAGCAGGGACAGTGTCTATGTTTTTCGGCGGTCTTTTGAAGGCAAGGTCTGAGAAGGAGCTGTATCAGGCTGATTCGCGTAGAGAGATGCAAGAAATAGAAGCAGAACCTGATGAGGAAAAGGAGGAGCTTGTGAATTTTTACATTAAAAAAGGGTTGTCTCGAGAACAATCCGTTGAAGTGGTGGAGAAGATAACAGAGAACAAGCAGGAGTGGCTGAAAGATATGCTTCTCCATGAGCTGCATCTTCATAAGGACCAACTGAAGAGTCCTTACCGTGTAGCCTCTGTCATAGGTCTGGGGTTTCTAGTTGGTTCGCTCGTACCCTTTTTACCTTACTTGGTTCTTCAGAGCAAGGAGCAGGCTATAGAGGTTTCAGTGTTCATTTCTCTCTTTTTTGTCTCTGTAGCAGGTGGCTGGAAAGGTAAACTGACTGGTCGAATAGCAAAAAGTGCATTGGAAACAACTGCAGTCGCAGCTCTTGCTTCGGGTCTCCTTTACTTGATAGGCAGACTTCTAGCTTTTGTATGAAGCTTCTCGTTCAGGCGAATGTATAAGCTACGAGCTCCTCTCTTCGACTCTGGAGCCAAAGATTCTGTTGCATCTTTTTTCAGTAAAGCTTCCTACCAATTTTTGCCGCACACTAGGTATAGAACAAGTAGCCTGTACCTCAATTTATTCAGAATGTTACTGTTTGGAACCAGTCTTTGCGGGGAAGCGGTCTATGCTAGACCACTTTCACTAATGTGTTTGAAGTGTTGTTGGTATACACCGGTTAAGTCTTGAGGTTTTCAGTATAGGTATATGATATGGTAATATATACATATAGCTTAGCTAAGTAGATATACCGTACATGCAAGCAAAGTACAGGCATCTATCTATAGAGGAACTATTAGGGCATCCTCTCAATGACATAGAATCGAAGTATGCACCTTTGCAAGTCTTCATTTCCGGGAGCATGGAAATTCCATTCGCAGCTCCTCGTGTTTCGATAGTGGGCAGCAGGCAGGCTTCATCAGATGCTTTGAATAGAGCAAAAGAGATAGCTAAGATATTAGTTAGGAATGGGGTTATCATAGTCAGCGGTTTGGCCAGAGGTGTTGACACAGCTGCTCACATGGCTGCGATTGAAAACAAAGGACGAACAATAGCCGTACTTGGTACTCCACTTAACCGATTTTATCCTCCTGAAAACTCAGAACTACAAAAACTGATAATGAGAGAACACCTAGCTATCAGTCAATTTGGTTTCACTCGTACCACCCAACGAAAGGACTTTGTAATTCGAAACAGAACAATGGCTCTGATTTCTGATGCAACCATAATAACAGAGCCTGGGGAAGATAGTGGGGCTCTGTCACAGAGATGGGAAACTTTGAGATTGGCAAGGCCTCTCTACATATCAAAGGAGGTCTTTAACAAGCAAATGAGCTGGCCTTATAAGATGCTAAGATACGGCGCTATGAAACTGGAAAATCCGGATGAATTACTGGATGAGCTTCCACCTCCAGGTATGGAGTACAAGATACCTTCTTGAGAATTCAAAAACTTGATTTTAGCTCCCTTCTATCTTATCGTCCACGGCATAATGAAACAGAAAGTTTGAGACAAGCTAAAATGTACATGCATTATGTTAAAGAAGATTCAGTCGTAAGAATGGGAGAAGGTCCGAACAAAAGCATCTCTATGTCTGATTGGATAGCTGCAGAAATAAGGGAAAAACTGCAACAGCTTCCTTTCAAACAATTTTTCAACAGGAACGTTTTCTTGGTACCCATTCCAAGAAGTTCCCTGCAGTTGGAAATGCATTATGGGTTCCGGATAGACTAGCTCAGGCAATGGAGCGAAAGGAATTAGGTAGACGTATTCAGATTCTTAAAAGAGACTCTTATTTAAGAAAGTCATCCACCAGCTCACCAGAGGACAGGCCACTGCCTGAGGAGCACTTTGATTCACTGAAGGTAAAAAAATGCTTAGATGATTTATCTGAAATCGTTCTGATTGATGATATTATAACAAGAGGTCATACGATGCTTGGCGCAGCTTGGAAAATTCTTGATGTCTTTCCCAATGCGAAGGTTTGTGGCTTCGCTGCAATGCGTACAATAAGCAATCCATCCGAGTTCAAAGACTTTTACGATCCTGTAAAAGGTGAAATAGAATACAGAACAGAGCTTGGTGATGCTCTAAGAAGGCCTTGAGAGTTTATCCTCAGTTGCGGAAAACATTAGAATGTCCTTGGACTCACCTGGAATTTTGCCTTTTAGTTGGCTGCTCTGTACCGTAGCTTTTCATATCATTCATATTGGATCAGTCAGCGACCTCAAGGAAACGCTTGTAGTAGTATTCATCAACTTCCCTTTTCTGTTCATTTATGTAAAGCTCAACCCTGTCTATCTTTCTTCTATTCTTCAGCTCTCTATTTCACCCCTCTATGACTGAGGAGTCTATCGCCAGCTCTCCTCTCCTGACCAAAGCTTGGTTGTACCTGTGCCAGTCCCTCTTATCAGATGATATGCAACTAAGGAGAGTCAGAAGGGTAAAGCACACTTAATGAACTCCTTTGATTATGAGCTGAAACCCTGCAACAGACTAGCTAGCTAAGAAGATATCTATATAGTGGTGTGATCTTTATTTCTTTCCCTTCGATTCTCTCTACCCTTTCTTCATCCCAACTTACTATAACTAGTTGTCTGGCATTGACTTTTTCACTGGCTTTGATCAGCCCTCTAATCTCTCTATCTTTAACTTCACCATATGTCACTTGGATCAGTCTCTTGTTTTTTTCGTCAAAAAAGTCAACTTCATAATCATTTTTAACATAATACAAATCTTTAAACTGTAAGTCCCTCAGCAGCTTTACAGCTACAATATTCTCAATTATTCTCCCCATATCTTTTTTCTTTATAGCCACTCTAGAAATGATTCCATGGTCTATGACATATATTTTTTTAGAGTAAGTTAGTCTTTCTTTTATTTTTTCCCCATACCTGGGCAAGAAATAGATTAGGTATGCTTCTTCTAGGCCTGACGACCAGACATCCGCAGTTTTATTGTCTATTTTCAACGTTTTGGCTATGTTGTTCAGAGACACTTCATTGGAATAATATGAAACTAGAGTTTTCGCGAAATCTCTGAATTTTGCTAGCTGCTTGATCTTGTATCTGCCAATTATGTCTTTATAGAGTATATCATTATATATCATGTCGGTTTGTTCTTTTCCAAGTATTAGGGGTTCCGGGAATCCTCCTTTCTCTACATAGTTTTGCAGTTCGCTTTTTAGCTGCGCCAGCCTTCTTGTAGAGTAGAATGTTTCAGAGTTTATGTTAAACTCTATAAATTCTAGGTATTCTCTAAAATTGAATGGTGTGAGTATATAGTCAGTATGTCTACCAGTTAACGATGTAGCTAGTTCCCCTGACAGCGTCTTCGAGTTGCTTCCATTGATTATTACCCTTCTAGTCTCTCTCAGCCTAGCTATGAATTTCTCCCAGCCCTCAACATTGTGTATCTCGTCGAATACAAGGTATTCAGTGTTGCCGTAAACCTCATAGATTGCTTGTTCGACAAGCCTTAGGTCTCTTGCTTCAAGCCCCAACAGGTTTTCATCGTCAAAGTTGATATAAGAAAATTTTTTATCCTTCATACTAAGCAGGGAGAGTGTGGATTTTCCACACCTTCTAACACCCAAAATTGCTACTGCATTTGGTATTTTTAAGTAGCTCAAAAGATCCGGTGTATCCCTTTTTATGAGTTTTAAGCTGAACTTTTCCTTGACAAGCTCTTTCTGCTCTATCAACACTCTCTTAATTTCTTCAACAGACATTACGGAGTATACTCCGCAAACCATAAATAAACTTTGCGGAATGCACTCCATAAAGCACGAACAAGCGATAATAATAGAGGAATGATACGTGACTAGTAAAGCAGAACGCGATGTTTGTGTTCCAGAATATTTAACATCTTTTCTAGCAACATACACTCTCGTATACGCTAAATTCGGAGCACTGGCAACATAGGTCCAATCTGCTTCTACAGCAAGCCTGCTGTGGGGTGCAGGTATTCATTCTTCATCTACTACCAGAAGCAATCCGCACTCACAGCAAACGACTCTCTTCTTCCCTATCTATAAAATGCATAATCATGATTATAATAATCATGATACTACATATAAGCATTTTAAACTCTTGCAAGCTGCGAGCACGTCTGATGGGACTTCCATCAGCATGACTGTTGAGTGCAGAACAGCGAAATGCTGTTCGAGCTCCTCTAGGAACTTCAGCTCAGTCCTGAATAGCATCTTCTTGATCCCCTCATCTAACTCTTTTTCATGCGCTACAAAAAGTACGGGGAGGGAAAGCGCCTCGGCAACCAGAAGAAAAAGCATAGAGACACTTACTCCAGTCCTAGAGGTATATTACATCAGGTTATAGCACATGCTAAAGAGTATTTCATCTGTTCAGGTAAACTTGAGTGATAACGGAATAATAGCATTATAATGTTATTAAAATATATAAACAATTACATTATAATGTGATTAGATGCAGCCTGAAGATATTACACGTTTTAATCCATGGTGGACGACTGGTAAGGTGCAGAGGGAGCTGGCTCCTGCATACAAAAAGAAGAGCATTCAAGATGATAGAAGGTTGGCTCAAGTACAGACAGATAGCAGTTTAAGATATGAGGAGACCACGTATATAACAAACTGCTCCTATTTGCTTTTACGATGAAATCCGCAGAAAGCCAAGGACGTTCAGTCCTTGGATGAATGCAGTCGCCCGAGTCGTATTTGAACTTTTGTATAATGCTTATAGGTATGTTAGATATCCGTCAGAGGGATATTGTGTGAGCCAGCGATGGGAGTATGTCAGGGGAACACTACGGTATATAACCTCGGCTATCATCTGATATTGTGTCCGAAGTATCGGAGCAGTTCTGGTTGGGGACGTGGAGAAGAGGCTGAAGGAACTTCTCTGTCAGAAGGCCTAACAGATTGAGGTCAAAATTGTAGAGTTGGAAGTGATGCCAGACCACATTCATCTGTTTGTGAAACCCACACCGACCGCTGCACCGCATTGGGTTGTGCAGCAATTGAAGGAATTCTCTTCGCATGAACTCAGAAAGGAGTTTCCTTGGTTG
>JARVJU010000031.1 GCA_029775965.1 Nitrososphaeria archaeon
GACATAAGCTTTGCTGTGTATTTTTGAGTATTGAATTCCTGTGTTCTATAGTTTACGTTGATGCTTGAAAGAGATTTTTAAACAAATCATGAATAACATATTTCACTTAATTGAAGAACTGAAACTGTTTGTATCGAATTGAAGATTCCTAATAAAATAGGTTGTAACAGAACAAATCTTTATTTTATTAAGGTAGAACATAGAATGACTGTGCGTTTACATAAACGATTATTTTAAAATATTAGCTTGAATATCTTTATACATCGTAGTTTAGACATTACCATTCTGCAGTTTCCATAATTGTTTTATTAACCACAAATTCAAAGCCGAGGGTGATAGCTATCATCGTGGCCGCCATCGTATAGTGGTAGTATCGGGGCCTGTGGAGCCCTGGGCAAGGGTTCGATTCCCTTTGGCGGCCCATCAATGCTGATTATGCCAGATAATTTTATAATCTGTAGATCTATTGAGCAAGCTAAATGCAATATTTCGAAGCCTCAAAGATAGGACAGAAACGGACTGAAGAAGCGGCGCGACTTTTAGCTAGCGTCACTGGTTATGCAAAGAGTGCAGTTTTTTTAAAGCATGAAGTGACTGGTTTTGAACCTGTTGGTGAAGATAACTATTATTCTGTAGTTCAATTAAGACCTCCTTCTGTTGTAGTTGTATTATGTGATTCTGGAGGCAATGCAAAAGCGATGTCTCAGTTTTTACACCCTAAGGCTGTGGATCCTATATTGACAAAACTGCAGCAGATGGGAATTAAAAGATACGAAGGAGAACCTTACCTTCCTACTTAGCTCTAAACGTTCCAAATCTCCGGTGTTGCTTGTTTAGCTAGTTCATACATTTTTGATACCAAGCTTCTTATCTCCCACTGTGCTTGAGGAGTAGTTCTTAAGCTTGCTATATGCTGCAGTGAAGCAGCAGACAGTGTCATAACGAGCTTAGTTTTGATAGAGTGTGGTATGATATAGCGAGCATCCTCCTTTGGTATTCCTAGTGCTACTAGCTTCTCGAATACTTCCATTACTTGATTTACTGTTTTCTCAAACAGTTCTTTTGATTCTTTTTTACTAGAAACCGATGGTGGCACTACGAATGTCTCTCTTGACGCTGCAGAAAAGCGTTGTGACTCTTGATCGTAAGAAGCTAGTCTATGTCTGATCAGCTGATGTGTGGTTACTCTGCTTATGTCCTCGATTTCGAACATATATACTATGTGTTTCATAAGATCGAGTTTGTTTAACGTAACTCCGTATTTCTTGGATGCTTGGAATATAGGATTTGGATCTGTATGCCATACCAACAATACTATCAAGCTAATCACCTGCAAATGCTACGGAAACAAAAATAGGCGCTACGTTTGCATTTTTCATTTCCCTAACAATTGATTCTGCTATGTATTTGTAATTATCATCATACCACAGCTCTATTAATGTTCTTGCGTTAAGTAGCACTAGCCATAAATTTTCTTTAAACTCGGTAAACTGCATGAAAGGAAAGTTAATAGCCAAATCAGCAACGTCGGCTTTCGCTAATCCTTCAACAAGCAACTCCAAGTAAAAATGTTCTATAACATCGAATGATTTATCTCTGAATGCTAGCTCTAAGAGGTGTCTCCAATATTCTGGTCCTTTCTGATCTAACTCTTTCAGGATTTCTTCTATCGGTTTGGTGCTATAACAACGTCTCATGGCAAGTGATATGATCTTTTCTGGGCTTGGTGTGTACCAAAGGATTGATATTCTCACGCCATACTACGTATATTATGCCTTTAATAACGGTAATTATATGTTACGAGTTTAACAGTTATTTTGCTTCAGAAAATCGTAGACTGTTTTGTTAAATTCGACTGATCTTTCCCAGTGAGGTGTATGTCCTGCGTCTTCGAAGACAATCAGTTTGCTTTTTATGATAAACTTGTTCAATTTTTCTCCAATGGATAGAGGTGTAATAGTGTCTTTTTGGCCCCATACCAGCAATGTAGGTGTTTTCTTTTTATTGATATAATCTACGAGTTTTTTAGGTTGAAGGTCGTACAAATCTGGAATGTCTTCCAGAATTAGTGAACATATAGGTAACTCAGACATTAACAAAAGAGAAGCTAACACTCCTCCAAGCGAATTTCCTATCACAGATATTTGTTCGGATAGCAGGGGCTTAATCATCATCAAGATGGTTTGAATGTATTGTGTTACTATACTTTGAGATATTCTGCTAGTCGGCGTCAATGATGGAGCAATTGTCATCCATTCTTTTGAGAAGTAAGGTATATTTTTCCTCCATGTACCTGAATGTGCATTCATACCATGTATAAACAACAACACATTCTTTGAGTTTCCCTCGATATGATATCCTATCATGTCTGCATTGGAATTAATGTATGCATTATCATAATTTTTCAATGTTGCATTCACTTCAGGTATGCTATTCCAAACAAGGTGTTATAAGACTACACATATATTAGTATAGAAGTAGATATCCATGTCATGGTGAACCGTTTCGGATTCAAGAAGATACTCGTTACCATAGATGGATCTGTAAATTCAAAGAAGGCAGCGACAGTCGCCATAGATATCGCTAAAAAATACTCGTCACATTTGATAATAGTAAATGCAATTGCATCTCCCAGTGGGTTAATAATTGCTTCGGAAGGTGCTCCACCGCAAAGCGCGGTTCTGATCGACCAGTATTATAAGAATTCGAAGGAATATGCTGATAAACTCATTAAGGAAGTAATTGATCAAGCAAAGGAGATGGGAATTGATGCTTCTGGGGAGGTCTTGGATAAACCAGCCTCAGTAGTCGAGATGATAACTAACTATGCAAGAGAAAATAATGTTGATCTTATAGTAATGGGTACTAGGGGACTGTCCGGGTTCAAGAAGCTACTTCTGGGTAGCGTCTCAAATGGTGTACTGAATCATGCGCATTGCTCAGTACTTGTTGTACGTTAAAAAAATTTAAATCGCTAATCAAAATTTACATTTGAATTTTTGTTTATTATTCTACAAAAATATATTCCCTGTTTCCTTCTTCCGCGGTGCCGTGCTGTCCGATTTTCGAAAGTACAAATCTAGGTTTGGATAAAACGGGTTGATCGTCTATTGTGACCTTTCCTGAATGTAAGGCTTCGTATTCTTCAACTGAGATTTTTCTTCTATGTACCAACCTTTTCATAAGGTCTAGTTTGGCCTTAATTTCTTTATAATTTTCACTAACTCTTGTAGCTTGGATCAATGCATGGCTTCCACTTCCATATCCACATAAAGCAATAATCTTACTTGAAAGATCATCTTTGTCGTTTTCGAATATACTATCAAGACCTACAAAAACAGAAGCAGCATAGCAATTTCCTATGATTTCAGGGGCTACAAGAGAGCTTCCTAGCCTTTGTTCAAAATATTCAGTGACCTCCGGCAGGACCATAAATTTTCTCCTGTAGTCATTATATTCCTTGCTCATATAGAAGCTTACGTCGTCTATCCCCGCTCTACTGGGCTCCGGCCCTATCTTCTCAGTAATACTTGACCATTTAGGTAGATTCCTCCACTCATGAATTAACAATGATGCAAACGCGGCTAGTACCATTTTCTTATGTGGATTGTGAAACCCAGCCCTATCTATTAAATCGACTAGTGACTCATTTTTACTAGGATTAACAAGACCAATTTTAGCAGATGCCAGTGAAAAATTTATCCATGCTTGTTTCATCTCGCTTAGGTAAGCTGCATATGAACGCCCCTTACCTATCGTATCAACAAGTGCTATTGTTCTACCTCCAGGTTTTTTGAAGTCCCCTTTTTCATGACGCAGACCAGACCCCACTGCCCCGGGAATTACTTCCAATAATCTCGGATTCTCACCTATCAATAGCGCTGCTGCAGCAGCACCTTGGGTTGGTTCTTCTTTGCTTTTAAGTTCATATTTTGCTATATCCGTCACAAGGACTAATGCATATTTTCTTGAATTCCACCCAGCAGCAAACCAAGCGGAAGTATCCAAGAGTCGTTCCATCCCACTGACACAGGCAAATTTTTGTTCATAACCAAGAATATGTGAGAAGCTCCCTTTACCGTAGATTTGTTCAAGCATTCCTATAACATCTGAGACTAACGCCCTAGAAGCGTCCAATCCACTCTCCGTCGGGGTATCTATTCTGAATATGTCTTCGGGTTTTATGTTATGCATTCTCATTAATCTATAAGCGGCGGTGGCTGCCATACTGGCTTGATCTTCATTTGCTGGTGGAATCGCAAACTTTGTTATACCTATGCCATCAGTAAAATGTTTGGGGTCTTCTCCTCTAGCAAGTGCAAGCTCAGTTGTATCAACATATAGCTCTGGTGTATGAATGTAAATAGCGTCTATACCAACCTTTGGCATTGTGCAGAACCCCCCATATCATAGAATAAAAAGTCTGCTATTGACTGATTATTTTACTGCAATCGGCGTAAGTATACGGGGCAAAATTATTCTGTCCTAATATCCTATTTCCGAACTCGGCCTTAAATGTCTCATCCATTTTGTGTTACCACATTTCTTACACCTATATAGACCTCTTCCTCTTGGATTGTAGTCTCTGTTATCTATTACAGCTTCGTGTTCTGTTCTCATCATACAGTGGTCACACCATCTGTAGTCAGTCATAGCCTCTTGTTGGTATACTTGATTAATAGATTAAATCTTATCTGTAGAAACGTAGAAATTTTGCAGAATATCTCGCCTCCATATTGTGGTAACTTGGCTCCGTATCCAAAAATTCTTGACTACTAGGGTAGGATGTTGTCTAATCTATGTATAATTTGGGATTGTTAATATGTTAAATACATTTTCTCCTTGATCCATTTCTGTGTTTGATGAAAATAATTTTATTGCCATATGCTATTTTTAGATGCTTGTTTATTTGAATATCCCTTGGAATGAAATAAATATATTCGCTTTTCATCACGCATTGAATACGTTTAAATTAATGTACTTATTTGAGATCAGATGGTATGTCGCAGGCCAGGACGGTTGAAGAAGAAAAACAAGAAATGCAGCTTCTCCCATTGTGTGAGGCTAATAGGCAATTGGTTGTAAATACAACTTATTATGCATCAAATATCGTTTTTAATCTAGGGTCTTTGAAATTAATTGACAAGGCACCATAAATGTCAGGTACAGAAAATAGAGATAGAGAACTGGAAAATCTGATGGGTCAGTTTCTCGTTGCCTCATTCCAAAGTAGTAAGCTTGCTGATATGATATATGAGAGATTCAGTTTTCGCAGTACCCCCAAAGAGTTACGTCTGGTTCTAACCAATAGTCTCTCTGAATCCAATAGACCGCCACTTTTATTAACGATAAGGATTGAACAACTTACTCAACATGTTCCAAAACCAGAGATTCCAAAATCAGGTCAGTATAGGATAATTGGAATATTTGAAAGCCCGCCATTAGATTTGAGTGACGTAAAGGAGTCGGTTGCACAGGTAGAGGAAATGTTTGCTGGGAGCTTAAGATGGTGGAGCAATCAAGGCATGTATTCAGACCTGAAGCTTAGTGAATGGAAGTCATTTGTATCCGCCCTAAAAACAGATGAAAGAAGAAAGTTTAATCGGTTATATAGGGTATTCCAAATTCTTCAGGCTCCGGAATGATATTCTGTTCATATTGTTTATTTTAGTTGTTATTTTATCTGCTATATCTTTCATTTTATCCTCAGATATTTTAATTCTTCCCATCATTTTCCCTTTATCGTCTTTTTTAACAGGAACTACATGCACGTGGACATGAGCCACAACTTGATTGGCAGCTTCACCATTATTTTGAACAAATCTGAATCCATCAGCTTGCATTGCGTCAACAATTGCCTTAGAAAGCCTAGATGCTATCATGAAGAGCCCTCCAATATCTTGTTCGTTCATATCCCAGATGGTTTCGCCATGTTCCTTTGGACATACCAAAGTATGACCTTCAGAAAAAGGTGCCTTATCTAAAAAGGCTATGTATTTTGTGTCTTCGTACACTATATATGCAGGTAGTTCTCGTTTTACTATTCTGCAAAATATACAGTCTTTGGGGTCAACCCTGGAACTGATGATAGGTCTTTCCATCGCCCTTGCTATTTGTTTTGATCTTTTTAGTTTTGGTGTAAATACTGGATATTAGGCCGAAAGCATTATACTCTCCTGTCTGAATAAAGAGCGTAATTTAATGTTCCAAAAGTTATTCCTTCTACTATTAAATGAGAAAAGGCTAAATAGTTAGTGACAAAAGGGTTTTCAAGTGGTTAATTCATGGAATATGTTTACGCCGCTTTAATGCTCCACAAACTAGGAAAAGAGATAAACGAAGATAATGTTAAGAAAGTTATAGCAGCTGCTGGTGTCCAGCCTGATGATATAAAGGTTAAAGCTCTTGTTGCTGCGTTGAGCGAAATAAACATCGATGAAACCTTAAAATCTGCCGTTATGACACCGGTTGCTCCAGTACCTCAGCCGACCCAAACCCAAGTTCCACAGAAGAAAGAGGAGAAGAAGGAAGAAAAGAAAGAGGAGAAGAAGGAAGAAGAAGCTTTAGAGGGTTTGGCGGCATTATTCGGCTAGTTGTATCCTTTCTGCTTCAATAATCCATATATAGCGGTGCTTTTACTTTCGGCTTCTCTTATTACGCTCTGTACTGTATCCTTGGTGAGGTACCCAGCCTTAATTGCTAAATGTAGTGCCTTATTAGAAGACTCAAGAACTAATATTGAAGTAATCTCTTTGCTAGCAGGATATGAGGCTTGATATGAAAGATTAAATGCTTCTTGTGAACAATGCTTTATGTTGGTCAAGTATTCATTAATATCTATTGTCACTTTATCTGCTGTTAAAACTGAGCCATTCCAATATACCAAGTTCAAAGATAGACCTGCTTTAATTGGTTTCACTCCTAGCTTAGAAAGCAACGATGCTAACCTAGGGCTTATTATCTCCCCCTTCTCTGCTACAACAGTATCTTTGGTTACCCATATACTCCCTCCTTCAATTTTTGTGATTATTTTACAATCCTTGAATTCGCTAAGGACGGGTCCTGGAGCTATTCCTGTATTCCCAGCCGGGATTATAATAGTGTCTGTTGCTATGTCGCCAGCTTTTGCTGGGAGATATACTTTGCTCTTCTCTAGTAGTAAATTAAGTTTGAATGGGTTCATATTTGTGAAGATGTATAGATTCTGACCGTGCAGGTTTTCAGCGAACTTGTCTAGATTAGGTTTATCTAATGCTCTGATGGCTTTTCCGGTGATTCTATTCTTGGCGACCAGAAGCTCAAGATTACCACGCATTGATTTTCGCATCTCCATTATCTGTGCAGATCTGACCTTGGTTAAGCTTGCCAAGGCAATCACATCGTATTTACTGAACATAGAAGTAATTTTATTAAATTGGTTCTGTTTTCTTATGGGATATTGTTTAGCTACAGCCAAAAGTTAATCACCTTTATACAAAACAGTTTCAATCGGCCCCATAGTAAGCTTGACCCCAACGCTCTTGATTGATTTCAGCCCTCCCGGTATTTTCTTCTCTATGCTTTCTATAACCGCTAAAGCATTATTTACTAGCTTTTCATCCTCCATATCTTCCTCACCAATTTTACATGAAATTGCATTATGACCTCTGGTTCTTGATCTGATGCTCCCTTTCAACCTTTGAATAATTTGGTCTACTGGTGAGTTTAAAGTGATTGGAATAGGCATTTTACCCTTAGGACCTAAATATGGTCCAAGTGTTTTTCCAATTCTTGGCATCAATGTAGTATCTGCTATAAAAAAATCGTACTCTCTCGCCAATTTTTTGGCTTCTCTTTTATTCGTAGATAGCCTATCTATCTCGTCTTGTGCTATAACTATATCAGCCCCAGCGCGTTTTGCTCTAAGACCCAACTCGCCAGGAGCTACAGCACACACACTCGATTGTGAATTAAGCTTATTAGGAAGAGAAATTACTTCATTAATATTGATGTCAGATACCTTAACCCTATGGGAATCTAGCATTATGTATAGTTCAACTGATTGTTTAAAGTTCCTCTTTTTTGATTTTTCCTTAGCTTGAGAAACGATGCTAGCTAATAAGTTCTTATCAATCAATTACTTTCACTTCCAGAAAATAGATTGTTATCTTTACCAGAAGTAACCTCTTCTAGGAACTGCCTTGGGTCCTTTCCATCTATGGTTATACCCATACTTATGCATGAACCTATTATTTCTTTAGCTACATTAAAGATAGAAGTTGAATAGGTCTTCCCAAGCTTGATCTTTGCAAGTTTTACCAGTTGTTCGGACGAGATGTTACCTATGGGAGAGGATTTGGGGTTTCCCGACCCTTTTGATACTTTCGCCTCTTTTGCAATTAGCGCTGATGTTGTTGGCAGACCCACTTCGACATCAAAGGATTTATTTTCAGTGTTAACTGAGACTTTTACAGGTACGCGCATTCCTGCATAGTCAGCAGTTAACTCGTTAATTCTCTTAACCACTGCCATAACATTTACCCCTAGTGGGCCTAAAGCTGGTCCAAGAGGGGGACCGGCGTTTGCTTCTCCCCCAGTTACGAGCAAACTAATAGTTTTTATATCAGGCATTTGGAAGACCTCAATTATAGCTCTATTCCAATTGGCTAACTCTAAGGCCTATTGTACTCCACTTTTAAGCTTATGCACTACTCCACCACTTTAAGATAACCTACATCTATAGTTATTTGGAGCTGATACGGAGCATCAATTAGAGTAACTTTGGCTTCTTTCTTTGTTGTAGTATACTCTACTACCTTCGCTTTCATTCCTTTAAATGGACCACTTATTATTTCAACTATTTGTTCTGGTTTGAGTTCTTGTAGTTGAGTCTTTGTGACTATCAGATTACTTATTTCTTCTACTGTCATAACACCAGGTACATAACTTCTCACATGTTTAACACCAGATACCGCATCACTTATTGCTTGTGCATCCATAGCTTCAATCAACAAATATCCCTTCATTTTATCACTGTATATTATGGACAGGATGGGTATTTTTCTAGAGTCTACTCTGTTTGCTATTAGATTGGCTACGTTTCTTTCTTGTCCACCGGTAACCTTTACCACATATATCCTCGTATTAGCCTTCTTCTGAACAGCAGCCAACCTAACTCATCAACCTATACAAAATAGCTTGAGCCGTAAGACCAGGCATGATTAATGATGCCACCAAGTGAATTACGAATGCTATACCGCCAACTACTGCTATACCTAGAAACACCAGTTTAAGATATAGGGAAAACTGTTCTGTGTCTGATTTTTTGCTATACTTAAGAGTTCTTATTATCTCCTTGATGGTATCTGGTAAGTTCATGCATAAACAGCGATATAATGTCCATTTTAAGGGTTTTGGACTTTATGTAGATAAAGCATTTTAGTAGCTTTTTGTGATACTCATGGGAAAGAAATTGGAAAAGGATTTCTTATCGATGGCAGATTTAACCAAGCATGATATAGCAGAGATCATGGCCATTGCTTCTAGGCTAAAACGTTACAAGTATAGTAGGCAACTTGAGAATAGGACAATAGCTCTTCTTTTTGAAAAACCTTCAACACGTACCAGATTAAGCTTCGAAGCTGGGATAATTCAACTTGGAGGAAGCCCGATATATATGGATGCTTCTACAACACAATTATCAAGAGGTGAGAGTCTAGAAGATACAGCAAAGATGTTTGAAAGATTTGTTGATGGTGTTGTGGCTAGGGTCTACAAACATGAGACGTTAGTTACTCTAGCAACCAAGTCTAGAATACCTGTTATAAACGCTCTATCTAATTTAGAGCACCCTTGCCAGATATTATCGGACTTATTCACTATTAGAGAAAAGAAGGGTTCTCTTGAGAATCAGAAAATCGCTTATGTGGGGGATGGGAACAATGTTTGTAATTCACTCATTTTGGGCTCTGCTATTGCTGGATGTAACATAGCGGTAGCTACGCCTGATAAATATAAACCAAATAATAACATAGTTGAATTGGCAAAGAGGATTAGTCCAGAGGGAGTGAAGATTATGAATAATCCATATGATGCTGTGAGCGGTGCAACTGTTGTTTACACTGATGTTTTTGTAAGTATGGGAGATGAGGCTTCGAAAGAAGAGCGCCTTAAGGAATTTTTACCCAAATATCAAGTTACAAAGAAGTTAATGTCTTATGCCCAAAAAGACGCCATATTCATGCACTGCCTGCCTGCCCACCGTGGGGAAGAAGTTGAAGCTGATGTTATAGATGGCCCTCAGTCGGTTGTTCTTGACCAAGCTGAAAATAGGTTACATGTTCAGAAAGCTCTACTTTTAAAACTATTTAACTTAGTAGCTTATTTATAAGCCATTCTGCATCGAAGTTTTGTATATCATCATAACCTTGACCTGTTCCAATATAGATTATAGGCTTTCCCGTAGCGTAAACAACACTAATCGATGCTCCACCTTTAGCGTCTGCGTCCATTTTAGTCAGAATTATTGCATCAAATCCTACTGTTTTTAGAAATTCTCTTGCTTGTAGTACAAGATCATTACCAGCTAGTGAATCCCCCACAAATATAGTTAGATCAGGAGCAGACACTCTTTTTATTTTTGCGAGCTCTTCCATTAAGTTCTTTGAAGTTTGAATTCTTCCTGCTGTATCAATGAGTACTACATGATAATTATGTAAGGTTGCATAGTTTTTAGCATCCCTTGCAACGGCTGCGGGATCTGAACCATATTTCTGTTTCAATATCTTTAATCCAAGGTTTTGTGAATGGGTTTCGAGTTGTTCTATTGCCCCTGCTCTATATGTATCACTTGCTGCTAAAATAACACTATACCCTTTTTTTGCCAGCAATCTGGACATCTTTGCTATGGTTGTAGTTTTACCTGTCCCGTTAATTCCCAAGAACATGATACTATAGGGTATCTTATTTTCCACTTTCTTCTGTATTTCCTGAAAAATATCCAATTGTGTTGGGTGTGAAAAGATATTTAACAAAGTTTCTCTCAACAGATTTAGTATAAATTTATTTTTATCTTCTGTTCTTGAAATCTTTTGACCTACTAACTTGGAGCTAATAGATGATATAATATACTGAACTGCTTCATATGCCACTTCGCTTTCCAGCAAGTTTACTTCAAGCTGTTGTATAGGTTCGGATATATCTTGTTCTGTTAGAGTTTTTGTTGTTATGCTTACTTCAAATTTCCTGAATGCTTCTTTCAGCTTTTCGAACAAACGTATCCCCACTAACGTTGTTTCAGTTCAAGTTGAGCTAACTGATCTCTAATTGCATCTATTCTATCTTTAGCTTCATTTTTTTGTTGCAAGACATCTCTTATTGCAATCTCTATTTCTTTTATCCTATTTTTTATGAATTCTATTGCATCGGTCTTTGATTTTTGTAATACTACAGCACCACCTACGCTAAGAAGGATCTTCTTTGACCCAGAATAACTCACCACTAAATGTGCTCCGCCTCCTATGGGGATTATAAGTTCAGAATCTTTCGATTCATCGAGTGTCTCTAATGCTTGAACCGAGTTTTTATCTTCTATAAGGATTCTTGTTAGCAGATTTTCTCTTAGTTGAAGATCTGCATAATACTCTTCGAGCATTCTTTCCTGCAGCGCTAAAGATTGAACTTCCTCGTCCTTTGTAGTCAATTTTTATCAAAACGAACTTGGCTACTAGAGTTTAAAGGTTTTTCCAATAATAAATAATTCTGGTCCGGATATCTGAGTACCTACTATGGCGCCTTTAGTATTAACCAATATACCAGAAGATACAAATGGAACACCGC
The DNA here is from genome assembly GCA_029775965.1 of Nitrososphaeria archaeon. Taxonomy (GTDB): domain Archaea; phylum Thermoproteota; class Nitrososphaeria; order Conexivisphaerales; family DTJL01; genus JAKAPW01. The sequence goes on from JARVJU010000031.1 coordinate 11,818, forward strand.
CGTTAACAGTTCCGGCCTCGCAATCTACAGAAAGTGTCTCTGATACTAGTTTAATTTCTTGATCCGATGCTTTAGGATGTATCAGTGCTCCATTGTTTGATGCCACAATGGCTGCTCCAACCTGGTGTAAATCCCAAATCCTCATTCTCACAGTCTTAACGCGAAGTACTTCATGGATTTGATTAATTTCACTTTCGCCTAGTATTGTAGATACTATTGCACCATAGTCATTTGCGCATATGAGATTACCAACTGACGAATAATCAGACATCAGCCTTTCTACTCTCATGCTGGTCTTCGATCTTAGGTTAGCGAGTTCTTCGTCAGTTGTGAACTTGGACACAAGTATGCCGTAACTATTCGTCACAATAAGTGGCCCAAGAAGCCTCGTTGATCCTATAGATGCAAAGATAATATTTGTATTTAGTAAGGATGCGAGTTTTGTAGACTTTGGCTTAGGATATCCTGATGGTAGAAAGGTAAAATTTTCATTCACCTTAGCAAATATTCCTACGTTTGGATTGTTATATATGTCGAAAATAAATATCCCCAAATGTTCTCAATCGCTCATAATGACGTGTTATTTAGATGATATTTGTTCTTTATTTTCTTGTTTTTCTTCGGCTGGTGGTTGTTCTTCTTTCACCGTTTCTTTACTTGGGAATTTCACCATAAGACTCCCTTCCTCATCTGTTACAATTTCTATTTTTAGCTTTGAAATAGAATTTCTTATTCCTTTTGACCATATAAACTCGTTAACTTCCGTATCAATTTTAACCTCGTCCGGGTTAATATGTTTAAACCTAGCAACCTGACCTCGTAAGACTCTGACTGATTTAGAGGCTCTTTTGTATCTTGACGTATTTTTTGCGATTCGCATATTAAGAATATATTCATCAGACATTGTTGCCACCTTAGTCCTTCAGCTTCTGGGAACGCCATTGTCTTTGCTTTGGATTTCTCCGGACTCTCCTATTTGTTTTTACCGTGATCCAAGCTGGAGGAGCGGAGTTCTGTCTAAGGTGTTTTATCAATCTATTCTTCTCAGCTGTCGTTTTATTTCTGCTCATACCAGCTCTCGCATTTCCTCATACAAACTTGATTTTAAACTCTCTCCTTTGCGGAGAGAATTTAGACAGGATGTTTTTTAATTCCTCGTCAGTGATGGGATGTCTGAGTCTGCCAGAGGTTGCTAACTGGAGTATCTGATCCTCTACGATTGAAGCAATTTCTGGCTTAACCATCTTTACATTTGTCAACCTTTCCCGCGCCTCTGAAGTAAGAAAGATCTTCAAATATTGTTCTCTAAGCTTGATTCTATCTTGTTCTTCTTTTGAAGGAGTTTTTGATGCATCGTATGCCGACAAACAGACCACCGTCTTGTGGTTATGTTACAATCTTAAGTAAATCTTGTTGGGTTTTAGCTATTTCCCTGAAGACTTCCGTGCTGATTCTGTCACAAAGTCTTCTCCCTTCGGGAGTGAGTGCTCTCCCCTTTGGGGTCTTTTGAACAAATCCTGCAGCCTGTAATTGTGCGAGACATTTTCTTATCGATGATGAACCAGCTGGTCTCTCATGAGCTAGTCCATATCCAGATTTTTTCCTACCACCATAAGCTATCTCAAGATCGCCAATTCCTAATGGGGCGTGCAAATAGAGTTTTCTTAGTATTGATGCGCTTCTCAAATACCACCAGTCTCTGTTGGTAGGTGGTCTAGATGTATGGGAACCCGATTTGACATAGTAAGACCATTGCGGTGGTTGTATCTGAGGAATTCTTTTTAGATAGTTAGATAGGTGTTCTATTAGTTTAGAGGGTGGAACGTCGTATACAGTTGGCAATGTGAACGTCCTACCCAGTGAATGGAATCATGTATTTTAATCTTTAGTGTTTATTTTTTATATGGAAGTCTGTATCTTGATCCACATCTTTGGCATGTGATTATCAGTCTTCCTTTACTTAGTCTAATTGTTGAGTATATTGTTGGAGGAGAAAAATTCTTGCATCTTCTACAAAATATGGTTTTTAGTTCATATGGTTTTTTGAGTCTTGCTTTCTCCTGTATTTGAAGAGCTATTTGGGCTTGCTTTTCTGCTAATTGTACATCATATACATTTAATATCGCCTGTCGGAGGTAAGCCAACATGTATTTATTCAAAAGTATTTTATCTTTCAACAAACTCTGCATAGAGATGGTATCAGGTTGGTTAAAAGATTTGTTTTGGTAATTGCAGAGACTTCGTTGGAACTGGTTCCACCTAGTATGTTTCAACACCCAACAGTAATACACGACGCAAGAAGACGTGGTCTAGATGTTTCTGAGTTACTACTCGATAGAAGTTATCATTATATGGCCATGAAAGGATTACAGCAAGAGTACAAGAGGGGAAGACCTGATATAGCATACCATATTCTTCTTGACGTAACGGCTTCTCCTATATATAAAAAGGGGTTACTGAAATTATATATGCACACGATTGACAATCATGTTATAGATGTATCGTATGGCCTGAGGCCTCCAAGAACTTATGTACGATATGAAGGATTGATTAGGGAGCTTTTCAAGAAGAAGTCTTTGGCAAATGGTCTACTAAAATTGTTTGACGCTGATTTCTCAAAGATGCTGGAGCTTTTCCAACATGATATAGTTGTAGGATTTAGTAGAATGGGTAATCATACGAGTATGGGATGTGTGATTAAACAATATTCTGTATATAATGTGCCTGTTTTTGTAGTAGGTGGTTTTCCACGTGGTCATTTTTCAGATGAGATAAAGAAAGAAATTAGCACACTATATTGTATAAGTGATTATGCGTTGGATGCAAGCACGGTTGTCAACAGATTCCTGTGTGAAGCAGAACACAATATAAATATATGATTTTAATAATAGATAATAGCGACTTTCGAAGCTATTTTCGATTAAATGCCTCCTCTATTACTAATATGTGGTTTACTGAAGGAATTCGTTAAAGCATCATGTTTCGATTTCTACACATAATGTAGATCTTCTTTCATTTGTTTAGGTTGTTGTGTAAGGATATGGTCATTTTTTCTGTTCAATGTTTGATAAACAAATCGGAAATTTCTTAAATAAATAATAGAAGGATTATTCGTTTTTCGTGGGTTTCATTTCTTCTAAATATGATGGTGTTTTTTATTTTCCAGCTTTAAACTAATACAGATCATGAATTGATTATAATATCGCCGGTTTCTTTGGTCACGGTCATTGCTATTCTGGTATTAAGTGAACTACCCCGCCCTTGCAGATGTGGCTTCTGCCACATCTGTTTGTTTGGAGCTTCTCGCTTCATAGGCAATGCTTGCTTTCACATGTGGAATGCTTTTTATGT
>JARVJU010000032.1 GCA_029775965.1 Nitrososphaeria archaeon
AAAGAGGAGGGAATCCACGTGCAGCCCTTACCTGCTCTATCTCTGCCTCCATTTTGGCTATATCAAAGCTTGTAAGTTCTATTCTTACCTCTCCCGGCCTGCCTCCCCGCAATTGTGTTACCCTAGTCTCTGCAGTTGAAGGAGGGTTAGGAGGAGCAATAGCTGCAGCCCTTGCGGCCCTTTGCATTATATCTGTAATTTCATCATCTATCCTTCTTATATTATATTCATAGCTCTTTGTTTCGTCTATCAGGCTTGTCAAAAGCTGTATATCATCTGTAGAGAGGTCCATCTGGATTGCTCTGTTATTTATATACTGAACAAGCCTTTCTCTGAGGCTTTCTGGCCTGCTCTGCTGTAATGCTGCAAGCCTTCTATCCAGCTCTTCTCTTTCTCTCCTCAGCTTCTCTATCTCCTGCCTTGCCTGGGCCAGACCTCTTGCAGTCGGCCTCTGCAGGTCAAACCCCAATGCTTCAAACATATCAATTATTTCTCTATCAGAGAAGAACTGCCTCAATACAGATACTTCATTTGATATCTGCTCTAGCAATTCATCCAGTGGCTGCTCTGCACGCCATTTATACATAGGATACAGCTTTGCCAGATTATTTATATTCTCTCTGATACCAAGAGTATCATCAATGACTGCATCCCAATCAATAACATCAGGAGAGACATCTGGGTTCAGCGCTGTGAATATTCTGCGTATGGTATAGATCTGCAGTCTTTTTGGAGGCGGGTCCATTTACTTCTCCCCTTTCTCTTCAAGTTCGCTCAGCCCATACTTTGCCCTCAGCTGATTATCGAATGCTGTAAATATCTCTGATATCTTAAATTCGATTTTATCCATTGCCTGCTTGCTTATTTCTTCAGAAGCAAACCTGAGCGCTGAATCTATCCCTACTATAGCTGACTGCTCAAGTATGTGGAGAAGCTTCCTCTGCATACTCATCTATTTCCGTCAACCTCCATTTCCCTTTTTTATCCCTTGCTGTATAAAAAGCCTTCCCCCCAGCTCTCCGAGCAAGCATAAGCATACTTTCTTTTTCTTTCCTTCTTAAATATCCATGATATTTGCATGAAATAAGCATGATATCACCATGCTTTAATGCTATGAGATCTATCCCATGTGATCCTGCACTCCTCTGCACCACCCATCCCTCTTTCTCAAGCTTTGTTTTGACTGTATATTCGAAATTTCTACCCTTGCGGTAAAGTGAATTCAGCTTTCTTACCCTTCTCCTTTTCCAGTGTTGCCTGAAGCAGATCCCCAGCAACATACAGGACAGCTATAACCTTCATAACATCAGCTCTGTATTCAGGTTTTGTCGCAAAGAGCCATACATTCTGGAAATTTATAAATTCTCCAGACTTGTAAAAAGTTTCAAAAAGACCTGTCAGCTGGGGTATACCTCCATTCTTCTCAACTATATCTACGAGGAGACGCTTATACATCTCCCCCCTTGAAGAAAAGTAGTCATGAATGATCTTATCCACATTGTATTTTTGTTCTACCTCTGTATAGATCATTCTGAGCGTTTCGTCTATTCTTTTCTGTATCATCTCATCTATTACTTGTGAAGCCTCTTTACCGTTATTATCACTCATTTACTTCTTCGCCCCTTCTAGAATCTCCTTCATTGAGGGTGCTTTAATAACGTTTTGCACCCCTAGCCCAAGGCCTTTTTGTATTGCCTCTCCTGCTGTCTTTGTTACGTCTTCAACTATATCTTTTGTCAGCTCTCTTAACCCCATGCGAGCGCCTGGGTGTGTAACAAACTGAGCCCAGAAGGGCCAGCCTTGCGGAACAGACCACGGAAACATGAAGTTAGTAACACTGTTTGCCATGCTTGTCATCATTGCTTCAATCATCTTTTGATATAGTTGTGCTTGCTTATCCAGCATGTCTTTCATCATCCCCATGTCGTCGGTTTGCTGCTCTGTCCCTGCTTGCTGCTCTGGCGGGGCAGTGAGGGAAAACAGGTCAGCCAAAACATCACGTAAGGAATTCAATGCTACAGCAGTCTTTTTGATCGGCTCCTGCACTTCTTTTATATCATCGATCAATCTATCATATGCAGGTCTGCTTTCTATTGCCTTTTTCTTGCGTGGGATCCTCCATATTAGCTTTCCACTTTTACCATCTGTTCCCACTTCTCGCAATTGATACTCAACCGTGGGATCCTCGAGATCTACGTAATCTTCAAGCTCCCAGGTTGCGATTCGATTATTTAGAAATGTAACGAGCTCTGTTTTTCGGTCAACCTTGCGAAATATTGCATATTTCTTTCGTCTGAAGATCCTAGAAAAGAACCCTTGCTTTTCTTGCTGCTGCATGGGTGGGGTAATCTCTACGCTGGGAGGCTCTTGATTAGTATTTTCTTCTTCTGTCATCATAATATGTAAAACCCAAAGAGAATATAAACATTTTTGGCGATAAGTTTTTTACACTTGAGAAAAAGGAAACTACACATTTTTGTGTTTTTATTATACTTGCATAGATCTAGCCTTTTGCTTTTGCCAAAAAGTTTAAATAGACATAGTGTATATGGTAGTAGTGATATGTCTATCAAAGAAGATGTTAAACAAAACGTAATTGGATCTGCAAAGGATCCTACACCCTCGGTGAATACCGAGGCCCCTAGGAGGGAAAAGGAGATCTTAAAACAGATGAGGCTTCACGGGGTCGGTCCACTAGATGTTACCGAAGGCGACACCTGGGTCAATGATGCAACACGTGAAGACATAAACAATATAGCGAAGGAGTACAACTATGAAGTATTCGGCCTACAAATGTGGACATGGGAGAAGGTGAAGGGTAAATCATTGATCAATGCCCCGAATTTTTCGGTTGACTACATATTCAGGAACCAAGACGAGAGTAAAGTATATTCAAGTATTAAAAGATATAGAAGGACTCATAGCTCGTTGAGAATAATCAATGAACTGGCTGCTCTCTCGATCTATGGGTGTTTTTGGGTGTGAGGTGAATAAAATGAGGCATGTACACGAATGTAAGTTCTGTGGGAAGCCTGTCAGCTGTAATGCGGAAGGCTTCTCAGACCAGCATTTACTTGCGCATGATAAGTGCTTTCAGGCAGTGATGGAGAGTGAGTAAAATGAGTGAGAATGTAGAAAGTCAAGAAGAAAAACAAAATAATCAAGAAGTTCTTACCCTTAAAATAAGGGAAGAAGAAATTGCTATACTGAGGCATGTACATCCTTCGTTTTCTCGACTCTGGACTAAGGCTACACCAGACAAGAGAGTATATGTTCATTTTCTCGGAACAGATCAAGATGATATTTTGTTAGTGTATCAAACAATCAGTGGCAACAAGTTCGTGGTGTCAATGCTCACTGAGAAGATTTACTTTGTATCTAAGAAAGGTACAAGGTATGAAGTATGGGTAAATGGTTTACGAGACTTCTTAGCACATAGTACTTTGTCTTTTTCTTATCTCACTATTGTACCTGAATTACGATTTTTCGGTGATAAAGATGAATTTTACAGGTATGTGTATTCTTTATGTATTCCTCTTACGGAGAGTGAGTAAAAATTGAGTGAAAGAGAACAAGTAATTCTAGCAATGGAAGAGTTTGCCTTATCCCTTCGAGGGAAGGCGTGGATGTCTGCTAACGAAGCGTTTAACTTTATACTTCCGTCAGGAATTGACGGAAGCTACGATGAGGGATCTGATGCAACAATTTTCTATAATATTCGGTATAACTTGGCTTTACGGGTTGAATGGGATCATCAATACACGGAGAACGGACATTTTGTCCGTTCTCTGGGTTATGAGGTGTTTGATGATAATCAAGAGCCTCCATTGATTAAAAGAGGGTGAGTGAAAATTGAGATACATACTTAATTCTGCCGTTATCACGTCATATGGTACATATGTCTATGAACCTATGACCGTGGAAGAGGCAAAAAGATGGGCTAAAAATGGGCCGTTTATATCGACGATTGGGTATGAAGAAACTGCAGCAGTTCTAAGCCAATTATTACAAATACCCATTCAAGTTAATAGGACCACCATCAAAATGGAGGTAGGAGATGAAGCCCTAGTTTTTCGCATTGTTCTACCTCCAGGCTCACCGAGGATCGACCCTCAGGATAAGGGCCGCATTGCTAACGTCATTTCTTCAAATCAATGGGAGCTGGGATTACTTTCTAGAATAAGAGATAGATGTGAGGAGTGATCTAGATTGAGTCTCAACAATGAGTTTGTTTTTATAACAATTGACCGCAAGGGGAACCCTGCACTATTCAAACTTGTAGGTAAGCCAGATCCATCGCCAGACAATGGATATATTCTCATCCCTGAACTGAGCGACTCAGGGATCCCTCTCCTCATGGTCATAGACAGCAAGCAGAACTACTATTATTTCCCTAGTAAGATCCGCCTAGATGAAGTTGTAAGAAGACTTAACCTAGCACGTGTAGATGTCAAAAAGGTAACTATGCACTTCGAATTTGCCTCATTCAAGAGGGATATGCAATGATGAGGAAGCCAGAACTGCTTGTCCCTCTATCAGGCTTTTTTAAGGAAGTATATGATAGGGGGCTTGATGAGGTCCGTTATTCTGTTTTCTCTGTTGAGAGAAAGTTCTCAGATTATTCCCTTCCTATATCTTACATTAGATTTACAGCATACGATCCTAAGCAGGATATAATAGTGTATTCTCAAATAAGCCTGGGGACAAAGTTTGATACTGATGAGGTGCATAAGAACTTGGAGAATACACTCAACTGGGCAAAAGAGCAAATAGCAAAATTACAGAGCAATATAATTCTCAAGGAAGGGGAATGGACCAGAGAAATTTTATAATGCGAAATAATCAGATAAGTTTCTCTCACCGATCTTTTTTCCAAATGTTCTTTCTGATATCTGCCTGGCAACTTTTTTCCTTGAATGTTTCTGGTTGTAGTACCAATCCTTACCTCTCAGCTCAGGGTGGTCCTGCTGGATCAGTCTCCTGCATCTATCTATTGTTGATGATTTTACATGTTCAAGAGAGGGGATTGCTCTTACATATTTTATCAGCCTCTCGGAATTGATAGACTCTCTTAGATCCTCATGCAGAAGCATAGCTTTGTACACAGCTTCTTTGATGCTTGGTTTATTTTCTCCTTTATGAGCTGTGTAATACTTCATTAGATCACCTCTCAATTATATGAGAAAATAAATGTGCAATGATACCTCTTGGCTGGTAAGAACTTATATCTCTACCACATGTCATGCAATGGAGCTTATCATTCTTATCTATGTAAGTATTAAGAGAAAGAAGATCCCGGGGATCTTCTTCATTCTTTGCTTTCATATTCCTCTTTCCTGCTGGAGTACTAATATCCTTTCCTCCTCCTCTGGAGTGAAAGAGCTCTCTACACGCAGATAAGCAAAGGCCTTAGGATATGCTCTGGCTATCCTCTGTGTTAATATTGCTGCAGCTTGGTTAAACTGCATGAATGAATAAGAATCTCTCTCATCCACAAGGCCGTAGAATCTATCATCCGTCGCATCTAATATTATACTTGGCTTGTCAGGATAAGTTGCTATAAAGACTATGTGATCTTGTGGTAATTGATATGTTGCTGCTGAGCCTGTGCTCAGCCTGAAAGGAGTCTCTTCCTGCTGGATCGCTTCTATGGCTTCACTTGGTATGATTTCTCCAACAGTCTTCAGCTCCAAGCTCCACACCCTCTGCCTGTTGTGCGTCTGGTATGCCCTTGGCTGCACTTCGAATATCTGGATCAGCCTTCTCGGCCTTCTGTATGGCTGCAGCCATTCACTTATTTTTGATATATCTTCAGGCCTTATCCACAGCCTGACTCTGGGTAATTCCGAGCCTGTATCTGGGTCGAAAATTCTGGGGTATGTATCAGTTCTGACTAGGCCCAGAGCTGTTGGAGAGGTGAACCTGAGGGGGATCTCTCTGATTACTATACCACCAGGGGTTAACTCAAAATATGATCTTGTTGGAAGCCTCTGTCCTGATCTTAAGAAGTTTAAAGTTCTTATTGCTTCAGGACTTAAAGGCATGATTTACCTAACCCCCGTATTCTCTTATACCTTCTTTACTCTCCACTGTCTTTTCCACTTCTTCCTTTGTAGCTTTCAGGGATCTTTTTTCCACATTCACCTTTGTGAAGCAGGAAGGACAGGAAGCATACACTGCTTTGCCCTTATAATCCCATACATGCTTGCACCTTTGACACATTACTAATACCATGCGTATTAGTAGGTAGTGATAATTATTTAAATCTTGTGGTTGAATAACTACATATGTTCCATCAATTCTTTAAACCGATTGAGGAACCCCTCTATAGATTTCTTTTCTTTGTCCTCCAATTGAGCCCAGCCAGAGGTTGTCTTGCATTGGATCCAATCTGTTATATCTTTCAGCATGGAATCGTATTTTTCTTCTTCAAAATCATTAAGTGCTTGCTCTAGATATTGCGAGCAGCTAGGAGAAGGAGTAACACATGGCCCTGCACTATAGCTATCATTGTATGGCAGCACATCAAAAGGCGCATCGGATTCTGCTAAAAGAAGCCATGTATTGAATGTGGAAGGATTGGGAGAATATCCTTGCAGGTTTGTCTGTGTCTGCAGATCCCAATCTACAACTCTCTGCTGGTCGTATCCTATGCAGAAGTCTTGCCCTACAAGAGGTGTAACCTCATAAAGAGAAATCCCAGATGGTGAAAACTCAGTAAACCCTCCTTCTAGGATGGACCAAGATGTGTTAGGTGCAATGGTGAAGATAAAGCAGACCACAGAATTGCTTGTTGAAACAGATTTTACATCAAATATATTGAACCCTACCAAGGCGAGAGGTGCTGAATTATTTGTTACACCATTATCTACAAGAGGAGTTATTGACTTGGATCCATCAAGAAAATCAACACCAAAGTTATCTGCTGGGTTCGTTGCGGATGCTCCTCTTCCATTGGAATTTGCGTAATATACAGGCCAAAATGCTCCACCAAAGTAATAGCCATTTCTTAGCAAGATCACAGAATGAGCTTTACTGTCTGAATTTTTAAAGGTCCATTGAACCACGCCCTGAGACTGGTCATACCAGCCCCAGCTTACACTAACATTTGTAGCTACATGAGTTAGGATTTGCTTTGGAGGGAATGGAGCAGGTTTTAATTTCCCTATGCTCTCTCTTGTTGGTAGTCTTGGTCTTGAGAAAATCACAGGTTTGGTACTCAAATTATTTCACCTTGACTATAAAAGGGCCTCCTTTAAACTTTTCATTTATTCCACCTTCCAATTTTTTATTGCTTGCATTATTACTTCTTTCCATGTTACCTCTCTGCCCTGCTTCGCCGCATACTGGAGCTTCTTCTTTAAAAGGAATTTGTATTCTTCTTCCTGAAATTCAATATTCAGATTTGTCGTCATAGCCTAGCTTAGTTGTTATTAGCTTAATAAAGTTTATGCATACCCATAGATCTTAGCTTTTTCATCTTTTGTAAGTTCTTTTAAGTAATACCTAACATATCCCCCACATTTATGGCATTTTAGCAGTCTTTCATTCTTAAACCCTCTTGCCTCATCCTTCCAGCTGAGGATTGAATTACACTTTTGGCAGAATGGTAGTATGCAGGCATGGTAAGAATAATCCGCCTGGGTAAAGAACTTATCACAAATACTGCAATGGACAAACATGGTATCATACATGATAGATGGGAATATTTAAATTATTGTCTTGTACACCAGATCTTATGAAATTAGATAAGGCGACGTTTCAGCTAATAATAGGAATACTGACAGCAAGCAGCACACTTCTTGCTACTCTGATCCAGCTGTACATTCACAACCCAGAGCTCTCCGCAGCACTTGGCCTTTTTGTAGGTACTGTGATTACCCAGATAATAATATGGCTAAGAGAAGAAGAGCCACAGCAGACCCAACCAGCCACCACATCAAGTCAACCAACCCAGCAGCTGGTGATTGCCCCTCCACCAATCGATCAAAAAGAAACTCCTTTGGTACATCTACTACAAGCACAGCAAGTAAGCCAAACCACATATTCGACCAAAGATGCAGTGCAAGAGGAGCCATTATAAAGCTGAAACCAAGTAAAAAATGGGTCTCTGCTGCAAGGAATTTATTATCTGGCACCCATTTCATTTTATTAATCTCCTTTTATTGCTAAGATCTTTGCTCGGTATCCGTTTACGTACCTAATAACTTTTCTCCATTAGAGTATAAACTATAAGACGTTGCTCTGTAAAGCTTGCCTTTCTTCTCAAAATCAACAATTAAGTCAATTTTAAATTTGTTATTTTTAAAGACTGCGCAATCGTTATAGTCATATACAGAAGAAACTACAGATGGTAATCCAATTTCCATATAGTCCTGTTCAGTCATCCAACCACTATTTAAAAGGAGCAGAGCATACATATCCAAGAGAGCAATTACAATTTGTTTTTCCATTTCTTCCTCATTCATTCTTTCATTCAGCCCCTATCAATACGTCTCCTCATAATCGTCCTCCTGACTTTCATATTTCTACCCTGGAAATCTTACTGACATTCTTTCAGGAATATTCATTGGTTGTTATCTCTTGTTGAAGTATAGTTTTTACAACCTCATAATAATCCTCGGCTGTTTGTCTCGTTACAAGCCATCTCGATTGTGCATACTTGATAACTGATTCATGTATTGCTTGTGTGGGGAGCCCCCTTGTACGATCAAGGAGTTCCTTTATTCTTCTTTGTCTTTCTCTCCTCATCTCCTTCTTCAAATTTACCATGTCTCTTTCACTTATTAGACAATTTCTTATAAAGATGTACATTATCAGATATAATAATTTCTGTCTGATGTGTTATACCTGATATAAGATTTAAAAATGCTAAATATTTTGATGAAACATCTACAACGTCAGAATTAGAATCCTTTAGAGTAGATTGTAAGCTCTTTAAATTACTCCAAGCTAGATAAAGGTTATTCTGATATTGTTGCATTTCTTCATCTATCTTTTCTCTTAAATCTAATGTGTTAGTCATTCTTCATAACCTATGCGTTTTCAAATTGCTTTTTAATGTCCAGAAATGACTCGTCGTCTTTCCATGTACTGAAATCAGGTGTGGCGAGAAAACCATGTGGGTCGAGAAAACCATTGAAATCACAAGCACGGTTGTTAGTCGAAATATGATACCAATCCAAACGACCCCATGATGAAATCAGGGCTATACGCTTATGGCAAAATTTACATACTAATTGTTTATCCGCTCCAAGTTCTAATTGCTTTTTCGGAATAATTATGTTACTGACTGGAGATGAAGCAGTGGTATCAATCTCAGATTCACTCACTTTCATTCAGCCCCCATTAATATGTCTCCTCTTCATAATTATCCTCCTGACTTTCATCTACAAAAGCTATATCCATACCCTTTGGGCCGCTGCTTCCCGTTGTCAGAGAATATCCCACGTCCCCAAGATCAGATTTATCGATTGTCATCTTTTCCTGCCTCCAGTTCATCAAGATCGTATTTGTCATGGCTTCTTCTACTGTTGAATAGATCCCTGTGATCCTTGTCCTTCTTGATTTTCTTCTGAATCTGACCTTGAACTTATAGCTGCAATACCTGCATACCGTGCTTCTTATGTAGGGAAAGATTATGAAGTAGACATGACAGCGAGGACATCTTGTTATTGCATAATATGTATTATAAGATCCTGCCCTTGATTCTTCAGCTTTTGGTGGATTTATCGGAATTTCCATGTATGTTTCTGTCTAATTGGAACTTATTTAAACTTTATGGGGATAAGATAGGCTTATCTTATCGCATGGTAGCAATCAAAGCATATGAACTCTAAGTCTTCAGTAACAAATCCTTCCTCAGACTTCTTGACAGAACCACAGATCTTACACTTTCCATAGACAGCCATTCTATTCAATCTGGGCATATTGCTCATTTAGTTATGCTTGGTTAGTTATTTAAGTCTTAATAGTAAGTAATCTTTATTAATTTATAACTCATGCATGAGCATGAATAAATTGAGGGTGCTTGATCTTTTTTGCGGGGCGGGAGGACTTTCACTTGGATTTAAAAAAGCTGGTTTTCAGGTAACAGGGGTCGATATCTTGGAGGATGCTGGTCAAACATACAGGCTCAACATGAAGAATGATGGTAAATTCATTCAAGCGGATCTTTCCAGAGAGATTATGGATGGTCAATATGATATAATCATTGGTGGTCCTCCCTGCAAGCCCTGGTCGTCCGTGAACACAGTCAAGCGTGGCAAAGTCCACAGAGATTATGAGTTGTTATCTCGCTTTTTTGATCATGTTGAATATCATCTGCCGAGAATTTTTATACTGGAAAACGTGCCACCTGTAGCAAATGATGAGACTCTGAGCAAGCACATTAAAAGACTGGTTAAACTCGGCTATTCTGTCTCTGGCAGAATAATTGCTTACAGTGAGTATGGAGCGCCCACCCGTCGTCGTAGATTTATCCTGTTCGGAACAAGAGAAAGTGATGCCTATGTCTTCTTCGACATGCTATCCAGCCATTTACAGCCCGCCAAGACAGTCAGGGATGCTATCTGGAAGCTACGTGATAGAGAGAGAGGTGAAGTAGCGGATCATGTTTGGCCAGAACTAAGAACAATTCCCAAATATATGGAAAAGTATGAACATGGGAAGTTTGGATGGTATATTTTGAAATGGGATGAGCCTGCCCCCTCTTTCGGCAATGTGATGAAAACTTACATCCTGCATCCCGACGCCCTTAACGGCAACGGCAAGCCTTCTCGAGTGATTTCAGTTAAGGAGGCATCACTAATAATGGGATTTGACACCAATTTCATTTTTCCCGAAAACGTCGGCTTAGGACTGAAGTATCAGATGATCGCTGATGCTGTGAGTCCTGTGTTCTCTTATGTGGCAGCCAAGACTATCAAACAAATGCTATTTTAATTAGCTTCATATGAAATAATGTAAATTTGTTATAAAAGCATTTCCTATAAGAATCCATTTTTATTTTCCTCCAATGAATGGATCGGATACCATACAAGGTATCCATTAAAAGAAATTGGTATAAAAATCAAAATGTAAGGCATAAAACTAGGAAAAGTTGGATTAACATCAAAATATTCATATGATGTCATTTTCATGCATCTCTATTCTACGCTTTGCATACTCAAGTGCTTCCTCTGCATTTCCGTCGAAGGAAAATCTGTCGATTATATCCCATATTGGGAATGCTGCGCTGCATCCTCCTGCCCATCGTAACCATGAGGTAACCATGAGGCATCCATGCTGATCCTTGTACACTGAATACATCATTATAGCTCCCTCCATGCATCGTAGCTATAATTATAATTACAATTTGGTCTTATACGACTTAATTTCTTTAAGAGTTCTAATAATTCTGCTTCATTCATTTTCATCACCAAAAAGGCAAATACCATACAAGGCATCCAGTGTAAGAATCTGATAAAGAAATCATGATATAGGGTTTAAGACCAGCGAAAGTTTGATTAATAAAATATCTATATGTCATTTTTTATCTCACGCCCAAGTTCAATGACTCGTCTCTTCACCCTTAAATCTTTTCCGATATCTCTGATTAGATCGTACCTCGCATCTTTATCCACCAGATCAATCACCTTTAGTGCTTTGCTCATCAATGATTTGCCATCTTTAATTATCTTTTTTCCTTTACTATGGAACTTTTCTGTAACGTATGCATAATGTAGATACATGTACCATTTTACAACAGCGTCATCATCTTTTAATTGAACGTTGAAAGATGTGTAAATATTATCATACCATTTTTCTGAATAATAGTGTATATGCTCAAAACGAAAAGAATCAGGACTAACGTCTGACAGGATAAATGTATCCGAACAGAAATTACCCATGTATCTGTCGAATGCCAGAAATCTTATCTTTATCTCCTCTTCATCCATTGCCTTCTTTCCTCTTTAATCCATTAATTTTATACATTACGACAAGTTCGGCTACACTTAGAGATATTACGTATCCTATGCCTATGATACCGATAAGAACCCATAGCATCGAGTTACCATAGAACCGCAATAATACGAGCGAGAAAGTTACTACAATAACTTTAATTACAAGCCTAAACCAAAAATTATTATAACTTACTTTCATCTTTATCTCACTTCATCAGATTTTATAAAGTATTTCTCTCATTGACTTTTTCTCTCTCAAGTCTTTTATATGTTTCTGAGGTGGTTTTACAAGCATATCAAATAAATCATTAAATATATCTGAATTACCACTGTACGGTCGTAGATCTGTAAGTTGAAATGTATTTGCTAAATCGTGTTTAACGTCAAAAAAATAGTAACGGTTAGCAAGTTTTTGCCTTCTTTCTATTAAATAACTTTTAACCAATTTAATATTTTCCTTATCAGGAATAAGATAAGATAGATCTTTAACTGAAGGCATTTTTTGTAAAAATCGAATTTTAACTTTGTTCCCAGAAACTAAAATTAAACCTATGTTTATACTTTCATCTCGGTCTATATAAGGTACGTAACGAATAACGCTATAAAATCCGTGCAATTTTTATTTCACCTCCTGAATATATAGTTTATACACAAAGTTTTGCCATATATTGTTGTTATCGCTCATTGTATCGCCTCTTGTTGAGTTCATGGGATTGCATATGCGTGTATATGATATTCTCCAGCTGTTTATATGATAAAGATATGAATTCTTTTCCACATGTATCACACACAGCCCTGTACGCTTTTACATCTACTTGCTCGATCTTTATCTCTTTATTTTTTATCCTTCCGCTCGTTTTTTATCACCTTCAAGATTATTAGCTATATCTCTAACTTTATCCCAAATATCCTCTAAATCAAGATTGATGCTTTCGAGATACTTATTCATTTCCTTTAAATTACCGTTCAGCTCTTTCAAACTAAAACTTATTTCCTTAAACACATTAAGAAAATCATTAAGGTATTCTTTTTTTAATTCATCTTTCATTCCTAGTCATCCCTCACAAATACCCATATCTGACCGTTATCTCTATATTCTGCTTCATCATAATCAAAATCACATTCAGGTATCTTATCTTCATAGTACAGTTGTTTTGCGACAGCTCTGGCAAACCATTCATCAACTTGATGTGAAAAGTACAAGTACACTCTGTACTTACCTACTCTTATCTTCACTTTAGGAAGTACATCTCTACCTTTAAATTTAATCACATCTACCATTTTTTTCTCACTTTAGCCTCTTTCCGCACCACTCACACTCTGTCTTACTTGTTTCAGTATAATGATACTTTCGTATAAACCATGAACCCGCCGTTGCATGTGATTCTATTTGTTCGTGTGTATCATATCGGGGGTCAACCTTTTTTACTACCATTTTTACTCACTACCTTTAAAACATAAAATTTCTAATTTATTATTTACCAAACCGCAAGAAATAACCATGCCGCTAATTCCAATAGCTTCCAAGTCCTTTAACATAGAGTACTCCAGACTGTGTAGAGATAAAATAATCTCAATAACTACTCCTTCTTTGATCTTTCGAAGTCTTATCTCACTATCGTCTAAATAATATGGTTTAAGCACTCTGCGAATTTTACTCAAAATTTTTCTTTCGGTCTTTGAATCTACTTTTTCCAGCTTTTCTATTATTCCCCTTTCCGCCATTTCCATCACCATACCATACTATACCCTATGGTATATAAGCATTATTCGCCCCGAACATTTCTGGGCGGGCTCTTCGCAGGTTCCAAGAGTGGAACGAACTGCCGCTGATAAAGGCTTCCCCAGATGGAAGTTCCTACTCATCGCCCTTTACCCAAATACAATTATATAGTGTTGTATTTAAGCGTGCTCTGTACGCAGATACACAAACTCTCAAAAGAGCGATTAAAAAGCAGGAGGAGTTTATATCCATGCTTAGAGATCATTCTAGCTAGATATATCCCAGCTGCAGGCCAGTGAAAGGGAGAAAAAGAAATCTTTATATCATGGCAGCCTGCAGCTAAGATGCTTCAAAAGGGAGCTCCATGAGTCAACATATAAACTTTGCGCCGATTCCAGAGCCGATGCAAGCCAAGTATAGAAATTTCTTTTTAGCAACATGTCAAAGGCTCTATCCAAGGGTAAAGCTGCAGGATCTGTATATAATAGGAAGAAAGTTAGGAGTTAGAGTAAGCACAAAGACAATAGCCAAATCATTGAGGATATCAGGAAAGATGAATCCATGCAAATATCGTCCTGGCAGATGGGCAAAGCACAGAGGCTCACCAAAGAATATCTTCTGGGGGAAGATGATATGGCATGTTAATTATCCCAATTATAGAATGGAACGTATTGTACAAGCATTTAGACAGTGGCTCCATTGCTGGCTTCATGGAGGACCCTTTGATATTGAGGCAGTAGTAAAGGGTGAGGAGCCACCCTAGTCCCTGATCTATGCAAATAGATAAACTTTTTCCCTATTGTTAAATATGCTGAATTGTATCATTTTACAGTATCCTTTTATACATTAACGCATGGATTTGTACATCATTATAACCATGCTAAACCCTTTATAAATAAAATGGAAAATTAAGCCCGGGCAAACATATTAGGAATATAACTACTTTTTTGGTAGAAAACAATCCAGATATATTTTTATAGATCCCCTTCCTATACCCGGTCGATGCCCAGTTGATGGGCATTTTTTATAAATTTTTATAAAGAGGTACAAATATAAAAAATCATCTATATAATGAACTATGCGCACTATACCCCACGCTTCTCCAAGAATGAAGAAGCATAGGTCATTCCTGGAGATCTATCAAGTATTAAGTTTTGAGGTATATAAGCTTTAAGTTTTTGAGTTTTGAGATCTTGGCTGCATGGCAGAGTAAATAGATAAGATAGAATAGCTGATATTGCTAATATAGTTGATATAGGATAAGATAGGATAAGATTGATTTATGCATGTTAATAGCTTAGCTTAGAATAGATTAGTAAT
>JARVJU010000033.1 GCA_029775965.1 Nitrososphaeria archaeon
AAGTACAAGTCCGCATGTATTACATTCAAATATTCTTATAGATAGTTCTTTCATATCTGGATTCATAGCTCCGCATCCAGAGCATTTCTGCGATGTCCAACTTGGGTTGACGAGTATAACTCGTCCTCCGCGCCTTTCTGCCTTGCAAGCAGTTAGTCGGCGCAGTTGCCCCCAAGAGGCATCCATTATTGCTGATGCGAGGCTGTGGTTCTTCACCATCTTCGAAATCTTCAGGTCTTCGAATACTATGGTCGAGTATTCGGACGCCAGACTGAAAGAGATCTTATGCGCTATATCCAATCGTTGGTTCCTCATCTTCCTCCAAGCCTTGGCGAGTAATATCTTGGCTTTCTCTCGGTTAGCAGAACCTTTCTTCTTTTTCGACAAGCATCTGAAGAGTTGTGATTCTGGTGATGGAATTATCGAGGTGTCTTGGGTTCTCGAATATTATACCATTGCTCAGAGTCGCAAGGTTCAGTATGCCGAGGTCTACTCCGACTGGTTTGCCACTCTGCTGTTCGAGCAGATTAGGCTCTAGCTGCATTGAGATACAGGCATGGCAGTGGTCAATGTCCCTGATTATGGTGCAAGTCTTTGGTATGCCTTTAATTGAGCGATGGAGTCTTATCTTCACCAAACCAAGCCTATCTTCGAAAGAAGCATCCTATTAACGACCTTGAATCCTCCGAGTTGTGGATAAGTGAACGAGTTGTATCTATCTTTTCTCTTGAATTTCGGATACTTCGAAAGACAAGCATATAAAGCGTTGAATGCCTTATCCAGACGAAACACAACATCCTGCAAAACCTGAGAATAAACTACCTTCAGGAACTCGTTGCAGTGCGTAATGCTGTGACAGCTCTCTTCTGTTGTAACACCTTGATTTGCTTTTAATCCTGTCATTCAGAAGGTCGTTGTAGAGGAGCCTGCAAGTTTCAAGGGTTTCATTCATCAGCCTAGCATGTGTCTTCGTTGGATAGAGCCTGAACTTATAGGTAATCAAATTCCTTTCTGCTCCGCAATATACTTTACTTTTCAATGATTTCTACTTTTCCTATATACACCTTTCGGACTCGCTTTCATCCCACTCCTAAAGGATGTGGGGTTTCTCGCTCGTTCCTGCTAAAATGCCAAAAGATCCCATATTTGTTATATTCTCAAGACTTCTAGTATTGTGACTCTGTAAGTATTACATCTCCTTCAGCTAGTACCTGAGAAACCTCCGGCCTAAGGATCTCGGCCGGCAAAGGCTTTCCTTCAAGCAGCAGCTGTCTGATCTTTGTCTGGCTTGTGCTTATATGCTGGTCGTTCGGATGCGGGCATACCTTTGAAGAAACCATAGACGCACATGCTTTGCAGTAGAAAGTTTCTTGATATCGTAATGGTTTAACACCTACATCAAACTCATCAAATATCCTATGCCCGGCATATGGATCATAGTAGTTCCCTACTCCTGCCTGATCCCTTCCAACTATATAATGGGAACAGCCGTAATTTCTTCTTACTATAGCATAGAACAGCACTGCCTTCGGACCAGCGTACCTCATGCTTATAGAGAGGGAACCTAGCAATACTTTATCACTAGGATAGTATCTTTCGACAAAGACTTCGTATGCTTTCATTATAACTTCTGGTTTATAGTCACCTTTCTTTAGTTTTCCGACAATAGGCTGTATGAAAAGGCCATCTACGTCATCTCTTTCAAGGGTTACTCTCTGGATGTACTCATGAGCCAGGTGAGGAGGATTTCTTGCTTGGTATGCAGCAACGTTGTTCCATCCCATTTTAGTAAAGTGTTCCCTTGTCTCCCTAGGTGTCAACTCGTGTCTTGCAACAGATAGTCCAAGTCTCTTGTATAGCTTAACCTTGCCAGATACAGCTATGTCGCCGAAATGCTTCAGGTCAGACACATTCGGATGAGCATCATCGGTTGTTCCGTAAACCTTCACTGCGAATTCCTGCTTGTCTATTCGGAACTTTTCTTCAACCTGCAGTGTAGCGAAAGGATTACCATGCATGTCTTCAATAGCTACTTCGTCCGAAGGCTTGATTTCGTTCAACATACCACTCTGAGGTGGCGCAAGAATTATCGGCATTGTCCAAGGTAGACCATTGCTCAGTCTACTTTTGTTAATTACATTATTGTAATCTTCAGAACCCATAAATCCTTCAAGTGGGCTGTAAGCTCCCAACCCAATCTTCTCAGCATCATATATCTGATCAAGAATAGGTCTGATTCTTATAAGGTCCCTTTGCTCTTCAACGAATCTCTTTACTTCTGTCTCGGATGCAGTTCTGTCAACAAGCTTTCCACCATATGGCTCTATCATGATTCTCAGCCTATTATATGCATGACAGGCACTGTAGACATGTACCACGTCTTCATAGCTGGATCATATCTTGAGTTTACAAACACATGCCAGTTTGTATCATCCAGCTTGGGATAGTCAGCTCTATAGTAGTACCCAGGCCATCTTGTTTCTTTTCTGTACAGAGTATGCCTGATAACAGCTTCCGCAGTCCATACCCTATGATGCAGCTCCCACGCCCTCTGAAGTTGATGAAGATCCTCAGCCGCAACTTTCGATAGGTCCTCTTTGAGCATAGTAAGTAACTCTAATCCTCTATTCAGCATAAACTCATTAGTCATATACATATTCCCCCAACCTCCTGCATATTCGTCCATTATCTTCTCTAGCCTTATGACCCCTTGGTTCGGATAGATGTAGAGAGGTGATACAGTGCCAGCAACTATCTTATTCTTACCCACGTTATAATTCTCCATAGGCCTGAATATTTCATCTTTTAAAGACTCAACCATTTTAGTATCTATGTCAGGATGATAATCTGGATGGTCTAATATGTATGCTACAGCTGCCTTTGCAGCAATCCTGCCCTCTGTGAAAGAGCCGGATGAAAACTTATGTGCTGAACCTCCGATGGTATCTCCCGCTCCGAACAATCCCTCAATAGTTGTCATTCTGTTATATCCCCATTTGTATATGTCAGTAGCCATATCATCAGGCCCACTTGCCCATGCACCAGAGCATGTTGCATGAGACCCCATTATGTACGGCTCCGATGTCTGAAGTTCAGAGGGAGTGGTCTTAGGGTCTATATTCTGAGAAGCCCAGACTATGGATTGACTCATAGTCATATCAAGGAAATCTTCCCAGCCCAGCTCCTCTTTTTCCCTTGTATCAAGAACCGCTTCTGTGTGAATATATATCGGCCCCTTCCCTGCTTTTAGCTCTCTCAGCATTGAATCGTTTCTAAGGCATGTTGGAAAAGGCTTAGCATCAACATAATTGCCATATAGCATTCTCTGCTCGTCAACATACTTTTTTTCATACTCTTCTCCGTAGGCGTTCTTTGCTGTAGCTTTAAGAGCAAGGAACCAAGCACCAACGGGACCATACCCATCTTTGAATCTAGTCACCACAAGCCTGTTCTCCATCTGTGTCATTGTTGCCCCTACCTGAATCAGAAGAGCGTATGCAGAGCCGGTACTCCATGGGGCATACCATGTCCTGCCTGCTCCTTCGCCTACAGATTTTGGCCTATAGATGTGGGTTGCACCGCCAGCTGAAACTATCACTGCCTTTGCTTTGAATACATAAAATGAGCCATCTCGTACGCTGAATCCTACGGCTCCTGCTATTCTGTTTGGATTTCTAGCATCAGTAAGCAGATGAGTAACCATTATTCTGTTGTAGATTTCTGATGCTGATTTTTGTGCTGCCTCAGCGACAATGGGCTTGTAGGACTCCCCGTGAATGAGTATCTGCCATCTCCCCTCTCTCTTATAATGCCCTGTCTTTTCATCGTATATAATTGGCAACCCCCACTCCTCGAATAGATGTACAGTAGAATCAACATGCCTAGCTATATCGTACACCAGGTCCTCCCTTACAAGACCCATCAAGTCGCTTCTTGTATATCTAACAAAATCTTCAGGTGTATTTTCATTCCACCTCAGTCCCATGTAGCAGTTTATTGCAGATAGGCCCATTGCGACTGCACCGCTTCTTTCTATGTTAGCTTTCTCAACGACGACTATTCTCATCTTTCTTCCCCAGTACCTAGCCTCGTAGGCAGCTCCACATCCTGCCATTCCACCTCCTATGATCAGGATGTCGCTGTCAACATATTTCGTAGATTTGGAGCTTCTAACACTCATCTGGCACTTACCTCTTTCTGCGAAGGAACCTTAAGATATTCAGGCTCATGTGACAAAAGTTGGGATCTTAGTTCTTGCTCTTTTAACGGGAAAGAATCAGGCGGTTTTATGGATCCGAAAGGTGTGGTTCGAATCGGGAATGTAAAGCTCTTTACTGTTCCATTCCTATACTTTACCTTCCACGAAACTCTGCCCTTTTCTGGCTCCCTTAGTACAGTCAGAGCATGATCTAGAGGACAGAAGTCAGCATACCCTCGCATGTCTATTGCATGCTGGGGACAGGCCTTAACACAAGAGTAGCATTCCCAGCAGTAGTCAGGCTCTATGTTGAAAGCCCTTCTCATCTTCCTGTCTATGTGCATAATATCGCTCGGACATATTTCTACGCACTTTCCACAACCATCACAAATGGATACATCTACAAAGGTGGGCATCTTATCCCTCCTTGATATTTTCCTTCAACGGAGTTGGTAGATACGAAATACCTTTTGCCCTATCCATCCTGTCTAGTACAAATAGTGCTCCTTTGTAGAATGCATGAGGAAACTTGCTCCAATGAGTAAGGGCAAATAGCAGTGTTATAGTTGTCAGGTATAATGCTTCAAGAACCAGAGCAAGCTCTGCATACTGAACTATGGACGCAAGTATTCCAAGCACTGACATAAATATCAGGTTAACAACAAATGCATCTGCATATGTTAAGCGGAATAAGGAATTTCCCTCATATTGAACGTTTACTCTTTGAGGTAAGTACCACAGCACACCAACCAAAAGCATAATATTACCAGCTAGTTGTAAAGCAATGGATGGATTGGAAAGAGAGAGTACAAAGATTTTATCTGTTAAGGAGATGAGTAATGCTATAATCGAAAGTATAAAGCCCCAAATTGTTATAACATGAGATACTCTTCTGCTCTTGCTGCACTTTCCAAGTGGATACGAGCTTGCTACGTCAAAGATCAAAGCTCTTGCTACAGCTCCTGCCATGCTGGGCGAGGGCTTTTTATCTGCAGGCCGTACAGCTTTCCTCTGCTGCCTTGTAAACTCTAACTTTTTGTCAACCACAAAATCATATGCTAAAGCAATCAGGAGAACAAGAAATGACGCAAGTATGTAAATTTGCATGTACAGAACCGGGATGGCCGCCACAGTAAGTATAATCAACAATCCAGATGATTTGGTTAACAGTAAGAATTATTAAATATTTCTGCTACTAAAAAAACCTAATATTAGATTCTTTGAATATGACAAAATAATGTAGATATCTATTAAAATCAAAACTAAAAATCTATTGAGGTGTGGAAGCCTGTAATATTTTAGCCTCTGCAGTCCTTCTTTCCCTTACTATCTGATCTACTAGATCATAAGCCTTGAGCAGTCTCTCGTCGGATATGCCATAGTATACCTTTCTTCCTTCTTTGTGCGTCTTCACCATCCCTAGGCGTCTCAACATAGCAAGGTGCTGGGAAACTGTAGACTGACTGATATGAAGTAGTTTTTGCAGTTGTGTCACAGTCTTATCCCCTTCTCTAAAAACATCGAGCAATGCCAATCTGATGGGATTCGAAAATAGCTTGCAAAAATCTGCGTGCATTTCGTATGCTTTCATACTTCTTATAGTCATTAACCTACCTTCTCACCCACATGCAAGTTTTAAGCATTTCGTAAGCAGACGACGTATCTTCGGTCAATGCTTTACTTCAACCTTTTGATATAAAATCTGTAAACTTTTGGCGCACCATCCAGCTCTTCCATGCTTAAGAGTTCATTACCAGTCATTTTGGCCCATGCGGTAAGGTCTGGTTTTGAACCAGGGTCAGTAGCCAGAACTTCAAGCACTTCTCCTATCTGAATCTCTTTTATAGCTTGGCTTGTTTTCAGAACAGGCATGGGGCATAGCAGGCCTTTTGTATCAAGTGTCTTACTTGCCCTTTCGGTCAAATTACATCTTAACGAGTCAGGATAATGGAATATTTAAATTAATTGGAGATAATGATGAAAGGACTATTCAATAAAAGTTAAATATTAAAATATAATAATATCAAGGACAATGCAACTAGAAAAGCAGAAGAATAAACTCGTTATAGTTGCAAGCAGGGGTACCGCTGACGGACTGTATCCTGCACTTATACTGGCAACTACAGCAGCAGCTCAAAATATGCCTGTCGACATATACTTCACTTTCGGAGGGATGAAGTTGCTTACCAAAGGAGTAGCAGAAAGCATCAAACCATCGACTGATTTAGGCTTGTCAAAGGAAGAGCTAAATGCACTGCTAGCAAAAGGAGGGATGCCCAGTTTGCTGGATATGTTGATGGCAGCTAAGCAAGCTGGTGTAAGGATACATGCATGTTCTCCAACAATGAACTTGTTTGGTATGACTGAAAAAGACCTTGCAACAGGTGTATGCGATGATGTAATAGGTGCCTCTACTTTTCTGCAACTAGCTAGAGACCCTGATGCAGTCACTCTTTTTATCTGAGTATCAACTTATGATTTTTTTGTAGTATCTCAGCTAGGCTGTACTATGAATCCCTCTTCCTGGAAAACCCCTATTATGTTTTCGATTATTTTATCCACTGATATATCATCCCTCCATTCTGAGAGGTTTGCTACAGGAGGATAGCCCACCGGAGGTTTACATAGCATATTCAGTCTTTCTAGGTTCGAATCTATAAGTAAAGTGCCGTGTACAAGAAGAGAACTAATGCCTGACCTGGCAGCCATACCGGAGATTTTCTTACCGTCAATTTCTATCCTGTTGGGAGCTACAAAGGCAGCTTGAAATCCCAGATTCTTTAACGCTTTAATTACAAAACGTGACCCATTTGAAAATATCTTTTCTGGAGGGAGTACCTTGCCTGATGTGCTAAATATTATACTCCAATTTAGATTACCTCTATCGTGATATACCACTCCTCCCCCTGTCGTCCTCTGGTAGACAGGAATTCCAAGCTCCTGCGCTAGTTGCTCATCATACCAACCGTACTTCTGGCTTTTCACCTGACCTCTTACCAAGCATTCATCGTTCATCCAGAAGAATAGTGCATTACTTATAGTCTTAGCCTCGACGGATAGAAAGAGTCTGGATTCTTCTTCTAGATTTTCCTGAGCGTTGTGCGTCTTGGATACTTTTACCTTTATTTTTCCATCACCATATGCCTTAATCAGGTTATCGAGCATCTTGGAGCACTTAATTTAATTTAACTTAACTTAATTTAACTTAACTTAACTTAATTTAATTTAACTCTTTCCGCATTCTATCCCCCATTCCTCTATGATGGATTTGTACCTTTCAGCTGCATCCTTGGCCCGAAGCAAGTTTTTCATTTCTTCATCTGCTTTTGTTGGCCTTATCTTCAGAACCCAAGTTGAATAGGGATCAGAATTTATGGCTGATGGCTGGTTTTTCACCAAAGGGTTGACCTCTATCACTATACCACTCAGCGGAGCCCTCATTGGACCCATATACTTTGCACTTTCAACAGTTGCTGCTATGGCACCCCTCTCCAAGCTTGTCCCGACATCCTTTACCTTGATGTATATTATCTCTCCAGCATATGCCTGGCCTGGGTCAGTTGCTCCTATCAGAGCTATGTCTGACTCCAATTTAACCCAGACATGGTATTCAACATCGTAAAGGAATCCGTCTGGAAACCTGCAGCCCCTGAATTCATTTTGAGATATGCTGACCACCTTCCTAGAAATATAACACAGAGGTCTGAGGGTCTGAAGCCATTTCTATGAGTGTGACTGCACCTGCAAAATCTACACCTTCAGGTAAGTCACCTTCGTGCATATTCCATATCACCTTTGCTGAGGTGCTGCAACAGAGCAACTTAGCCCCATTCTTCAGTGCTAGGTCTATGACCTTTTTCAACGGCTCTCCTCCTTCGGTGGTTCTCAGGTTCTCAGCAACTCCTTTCTTGAGAAGTGATGGCCCCTCAGCCAAAAAGAACATGTATGTCTCGTAACCCATTGATGCGCTTGCTGCTGCATAGTAGAAAGGAGTAAATGCCTTCTTCGGCTCTGACGCCCCAGTGCTGACAACGAAGAGAAACCTCTTCTTCTGTTCCATGGCAGAAGACCCTTAACAGAAAGATATTTATAATCCCTTCGAATATTAGGATGTTCTAATGGATTGCATTTCTTTAAGCTGGCAAACTGTTGAATTTATTTCATTATTTGATTGTAAATCATCAATATTGTATATGGTGATAGATGTTTGAGTCACTCGAAAAAGGTAAGCAGAATGCTGCACAAGCTGAATGAAGATGGATGGCATTATGGAGGTTTGCCTGGCCTTCAGTGGGAGGCTGAAAATGCAAGAAAGGCTGAAGGAGGTATAGCCAGGCAAGTAGTTGAAGAGTTGTATAATGATGTGAGGTTTGAGGAATTTTATCATGCATGTATAAATTGCGGAAACTGCACCTCCAAGTGCCCTCCTTTTAGGCTGGTAGATTTTGAGCCTAGGATAGTTGTTCAAAAGGTTATGCATGCAAAAGATGAGCCAGAGTTACTTTACCAGATGATGGACCAATATATTTGGGCGTGTTTTCAATGCTACTCGTGTTGGGAGGTCTGCCCAGCTCACAACAACCCTGGAGGTTTGGTTGCTATTCTTAAGGAGATAGCTGTGAGGCATGGGCTAAATTCAGCGAAAAAGGCACTCGAGCCTTACAGCAAGATACTTTACAAAGTCATGACTACTGGCACACAGATTACACCTGATATGCATATTACAATAGCATTATTCAAGGATTGGGGACCTCACAAGGCAGAGCTTGCTAAGAACATAAGGGCTGAGAGAGCGGGGGTACCTGTAGAGACTATGGCTGGAGTGATGGACAAATCTTGGAAGGTTGATGAGGGAACAATGAAGGAGCTTATGTTTATAGAGAAAGAAGCTGGTGTTTTCGACTCTGTAGAGAAGACGCTCAAGGATGTAACTGATATGGTAAGGGATACTGCTAAGGAGGCTGGTGTGGAATGATAGAAGGCAATGCAGTTCAGCTCGGTAAGGATGAAGAAATTCAACTGAGCAAAGAGGATACAAAGCTCTTTGAGAGATTGGCTTCAGAAAGAAAGGCAAAGCTTGCAATGGGTACAACAGAGGATTATCTAAAAATGCTTGATAAGATGCGTGAGCTGGAAAAGAAAGGAGAAATAATAATTCATCATGTGGAAGAAGAGTACAAACCTGTCGGTGTAAGAACTCTAAGCGGTAGAGAAAAGAAGATACCCACAGTTGAGCTCTGGCAACATAAGTCCTGCGGTCAATGCGGGCATATACCAGGCTACATATCAGCCCTTTATTGGATTATGGCCGAACTGGGCATACCATTCGTTGATGACACAAATCAGACATCATGTACAGCCTGGAACTATTATGGTTCTGGTGCATCAAATTCCGTAGCTCTCTCAGCAGTATTTTTGAGAAACATGCACGTTGCATGGGAGAAGAATGCATATCCTCTGATCCACTGCGGAACAAGTTATGGAGATTATAAAGAATGCAGGTATCTTGTTGTGATGAATGAGGATATAAGGCGCAGGGTCAGGTCAATTTTGAACAAGATAGGAAGGGATATAGTTATTCCCGAAGAGCTCGTTCATTACAGCGAGTGGCTTCATGTTATGAGGCAGAGAATTGCAGAAAGAAAGAAACTGGACCTTTCAGATGTGAAGGCAGCTGTTCATCCAGCATGCCACACGTATAAGCTTATGGCTGAAGACTATACTTATGATGAAAATATTCTTGGGGGTACAAGACCTGCTCCAACATCAAGCATAATACTTGCATTGGGTGCAAAGCTTGTGGATTACAGTACTTGGTATGATTGCTGCGGATTTGGATTCAGACACATACTAACAGAAAGGGAGATAGCGAGGTCTTTTGCCTACTTCAGAAAGATCAGGCCTGTGGTAAAAGAAACCGGTGCTGATGTTCTTGTTACCCATGACACAGGCTGTGTCACAACATTAGATAAAAGTCAGATAGTTGCCCTTGCCCATGGTTATAAGGAAACAATACCTGTGATCTCTGACAGTCAACTCTCAGCCCTTGCAATGGGAGCACATCCCTTCAAGGTCTGCCAGCTGCAATGGCATCTTGCAGACTGGAAACCCTTTTTGGAAAAGATGGGTATAGACTGGCAGAAGGCACAGGGTGAGTATAAAGAGTATCTAGAAATGATAAAGAAAGGAGGAAAACCTTCCTTTATACGTTCTCCAGAAAGAACTCTTAGCCCCAGGTCAGAAGGGATGCATGATATCAAGATAGCTGGGTGAACCAGATGAGCAGTCTTCCCGTGCTTGTTATAGGGGCAGGCCCAGCAGGTTTAAGGGCTGCAACAGACCTTGCCGAGCTGAATATTCCTGTGGTTCTAGTCGAAAGGAGAAAAGAGCTTGGCGGTGCACCAATAAGATGGAAGTATCATTCTCTGGCACCTGATTTTACACCAACTGAAGAAGTCCTAGGACCTATGATAAAATTCTGCAAAAACTCATCTAACATAGAGGTTATTGAAGAAGCAGTTGTAGAAGGGTACGGTGGAAGCGCTGGAGACTTTAGTGTAAAGATAAGAAAGATAAACGGCGAAGTGCAGGATAGGAAGGTAGCTGCGATAATAGTTGCAACTGGTTTCGAACATTTTGACGCAACAGTAGATCCTAGGTACAGCTATGGAAAGGCACCGAATGTTATAGGGATAAACGAACTCGAAGTTATGATAAGCGAAGGTAAGGTAGTAGGTCATGATGGTAAGATACCAAAAAGGGTTGCATTCATATTCTGCGTTGGCTCAAGAGATAGATCCACAAACCCATGGTGCTGCACTGTCTGCTGCGGTGTAAGCATAAAGCAGGCAATTGAGCTTAAGCAGCTATTGAATGATGTACAGATATACATGATATACATGGATATAAGAACCATCGGTCTGTGGGAGAAGCTATACTGGGATAGCATGGAGAAATATGGAATCAATTACATAAGAGGCAGAGTAGGAGAAGTCTTCTATACAGGTGAAAAGCTACTTGTAAAGGGAGAGGATACTCTGGTAAGAGGACCTTTCGAAGTTCTTTTCGATATGGTTGTTCTTGCTGTAGGGATAGAGCCTGGAGAAGGGACAAAGCAGGTAGCCTCAGCTTTGAAGCTGAAGGTTAATGAATTCGGTTTCCTAGCTCCGAAGATACCAAACATACATTTTGATTCAGGAAAAGAGGGTATCTTTCTTGCTGGCACATGCGTTGCGCCTATGTCAGTTGAGGAAAGTATAGCTGAAGGCTCTGCCGCTGCGATGCAGGCTGCAAAGCTAGTTTCCAGAACAAAGATAATAGTATAGGGGGTTATTGCATGTCAGATGAAGAAAAAGGAAAGCATATAGTTGAGAGAAAGTACGTGGATGATTCAAGGATTATAGAGCCGGAAAAGCTAGAGATAGGAGGTATTGATGTATCAGGTCATTGGGGAACGCTAGTACTACCAAGAACCATAGAAGATTTTGATAATTCTATGCTCAAAAAGGTTAAATCCATGCCAAGAGGCAAAAATATAGAAAAATGCTGGCAGTGCGGAAACTGCACCGCTATATGTCCTGTTGCACATGCTCATCCTGAATTTAACCCAAGATATCTTATTCATATTGTAAAGATGGGCTATAGTGCAGAAGTTGAGAAGTTGAAGGATACTGTGTATTTTTGTTCTGGATGCGGATTATGCAGCTCTGTATGCCCAAAGGGTGTAGACCCTCAGGGGGTTATGATAGCTATGAGCATAGCGTTCAAATCAAAGAAGGGATATAGATGATGTATGCTATTGTAGATCCATCAATTTTTCTTAGCCTCAATAGCATAGCTATATTGATACTAGCTCTTACCATCTTTTCAGTAATCTTGCTCTTTATGAGAATTCGTAGCTGGGGTGTAGAATTCACACCCTTTTCTATCTTGACTTCTACATTTACTAAGGACAGGTTTTCAAAAAGGGTTAGAATACTCCTTAACGTTTCTTTGCGGGATATATTCTTCCTAAGGCGGGCAGGAGCATGGTGTGAAGAGAATTTCCATATGTATGGTAGGGGTGTGTTGATGTGGGGCTTTACTGGTTTGTTGATCTTTTCTGTGATCGGATACCTGTTTAATACTATCTTCGGGCACTTATCATTTTTTAACCCTGTAAACCTGCTTATAGCTTTGTCACAGCTGCTAGTCTTCTCAGGCGCTACTATGCTACTGTTCAGAAGACTTTCGCGAAAAAACATAAGGAATTCTACAGATATTCACACGTGGCTTTTGCAACTGACTTTTCTTCTAATAGGCCTAAGCGGATTTTTATCTTATATATTGTCGCTGACAGGTTATATGAATTTCTCATATGGCTTCTATATTATGTATATATCTAGCTTTGTATTCTTTCTGGTATACTATCCTTTCAGCGAGCTTGCATTCTTGGTATGGAAAGGTTCCCTACTTACAACAGAGTCTTTGCATGAAGAGCTGGCAAAGTGACCTGCGTGGCAGTCGAGAAGGACAGCCTTGCTTTTAAGACTGAAGCAGCATTTATTGGCAGAGACCATGTTGGGGCGGTTCGGCAGCTGGATGGAATAGAATTATCAAAGCTTATTTCTATAGTCAGAGAAACACTTCTATCTTATAGGCTAGAGTATGAGGAAGAATTACTTGCATCATCTGAGCTTTACACTTGCGTGTCTAGGCTTCCGTTTGCTGATAATACTTATCTTTGGGTAAAAGGTGTGCAGGTGAAAGTAGGCGTTGTGGTAGATGTTAAAGTAATTCACAGAACAGAAGAAAGTGCCATTGCTGATGAATTCCTTACAAAGTTTCTGGGAATGCTGGAGAGTAAGAGTCTGTAATGACTATATTGTCGTCAGACCAAAGCATTTTTACCAAAGCAGAATATGTTACGTAGGCTCTTTATGCTTGCCAACATACTGGATAAAAGCTCTTTGTTGTTTCGAGGTCTTTTGCAAGGAGAACACATTGGAGAGATGCAGAACCCAAAGTTAATATTCTGCCCATTGCAATAGAGAAAAGAATGTTTCTACCATAATAGATAACTTATGAACAGCTACGCAAAAGATCAATATAATGAAAACAACGTTGCAAACTGTATCAACTAAAAAGTTTCATATGTGTTTAACACAAACATTATATTATCTGCACTAGAAGTAGAATACAGTGACCTATATGTCGACCATAAACGAGTTTCCGAGAGTTGCGCACACTCTATCGCTCGTAGCGGGTATACTGATGGTAGTTAGCAGTGCAATAACTGTAATAGGTTCAATGTTCTTTGTATTCTATGCCCCTATTACTTCCACTTATTATGGCCATATGATAATGTATTCGTACATAGGAAGACCATACTTTATGTTTGGGTTCATGGCCATTTTAGGTCTTATATCAGGAATAGTTGTCCTTATCTCTGCGCTAATGCTCAGAAAGAAACTAACAGACTATACGACTTGGGGTATACTAATCATTATCTTCTCGATACTGAGCTTCTTCGGAATGGGTGGGTTTGTAATAGGAGCAGTCCTTGGAATAATAGGCGGAGCGATGGCAGTTTCATTCAGACCCACTTAAATTAAATTGCACTGTATTATTTTTTAGTTTCATTAATGGTAACTAGCTTCACTATGTTTGTATTTCCATACCTCTCAGTCAGAACAATTCCTCTCTCAGCAAGCCTTACGATTATTCTGTGAGTCTTTAGCCTTGAGAACCCGGATTCCTTAGAAATATCCTTCTGCAGGCAAGCACCTTCATGCTTCATCAGTAATTCTACTACCTGCTTCTCATCCGGCAGCAAGAACTTCATTACTGCTACAATTTCTTGGATGCTCCCTGCATCTGACACTTGCTTGTTCTTTATCTCGGGTAAGACCAAAAAGTAGATTGCACCAATTGTACTTGCAAGTGTTGTGCTGAAAAATAGCATGAATGAAAGTGGGACGAAAAAAGGGGTATCTGATGGTGCTTGGCCACTAATAAGCTCTAGGATTATGGATAAAACATCTTGAGTTTTTTGGCTTGCAACAGATATTGCAACTATTGATATGCCTAGTCCAATAGAAGCAGTTATCAGCATTACGAGAAAGATTTTGATCCTTTCCACAGTATTGAAAAAGCCGAGCCTCTTTTAACATTTTTCTATCTTTCTGTAGAGTGTCATTCAGTAAGTGAACTACCCCGCCCTTGCGGACGGGGTCTTCTTGCGAGATTAGATAAATGGAGTACAATAAAATTCGGATGTATCCTGGGCCTAGAAGTAGGCAGGACTGGTTGAAGGAAGTAAGACAGGTAAAAAAGCACCAAGTATG
>JARVJU010000034.1 GCA_029775965.1 Nitrososphaeria archaeon
AATGTAGAAGGAAGAATAAAGACTAGGGATATACAGGACACTTCCAGCCTCAAGGACAAACGTACGCCAACAGGTTCAAGGCTCTCCATTTATTCTCGAGTGTGCCTCTCCAGATAAGATGCGCAGGGGAATTGATTACTCATTCCAGTCCCAGCTCAGCCTTCATGTTATCCCGGCCATTAGTTTCTGCGAGGCCCAGCAGTATAAATTCTGAGCCTCTCAAGATTACTTTCTTCGACAGGCCTTAGAGGATACATTGCTTTTACTATGGCTTTTCATAGATCCTCCAGAGCTGATGCATTGCAACGTCTCAAGCTATCTGGCTAAATACCTGCCTCAATTTCTCATCTTCATTAACCCATACATGCTTCCAAGGCAATAGCTCAGCTCTTTCGCCCTTCAAGTCAAGAAAATTAGCTCTTATGTTAGGGGTTTGACTACTGACCTGCCTGCATCACCTGCTTTCCATTGTTTACAGAACTTGATTCCACATAGAACTTCTAAATCCTGTGCCATAGTTGCAGATTTATAAGTAATTTTTAGCTTCAAAAACTACCTTTTGGAAAGCTGGTTAAGTATCCCTATCAAGCTCATGTATGCTTCTTTCCCCTTTGTTGTTATACTTACTATCATTCTGTATCCCCCAAAAGTCCTTACAATTTTACTTTCTACCAAACCGGCTGCTTCGAGCTTATCTAAATGGTTGCTGAGGCTCCCTTTTCCAACCCCTGTTAACTCGAGCAGGTCTGTAAATGTCAGACGATTATTTAAAGCTAAGGAGATAAGTATCAGAATTCTTATTGAAGACCTCAAAGCAGGTTCGTTGATCTTTTCACCAAGAAGCTTAAGCTCTTCATCCCTAGACCCTTCCCTCACGTTTACATCATTCATTCAACCATCGACTCCGGTGCGTGGTATAGAGAATAGAGAGAGCAGAAGAGCCAGCCAGCTATCGACGGAATCCAGCCCAGAAAAAGAAGAACGAAGGATTCAAGCAATATAAAAGCTATAGCTGTTAGGGATATACTCAAAGCTAAAGTTAATACTGCCAGGTATCCTTCTGCAGGGATTTTCTGAAATGAATCTTTGAGAGACCAGTAGATCTCAAAATCGACTAATATAAGAAAGGCAATGTAGATTAAGTAAAAAATATGTCGAGGAAAAATTATTGCTGAAGATAATATAGCTAAGAAAAGAAGAAAATAAATGTAATTACGTCTATAAAATGGCCTCTTCTTATTTTCAATTCTGCCAGCTACCTTTTTTAGCTCTATGGTGGCTTTTGCCCTTTTAAATATCCAGGTTGTGGCTGCCATACCAATTATTGCTGGAGTGGTATATGCAACCAAGTAAGGAAAGGCGCCTGCAGCAGGATAATAGATCGATAGAGAATAAGGAAGAAAAACCCAGAGAATAAATGCCAGAGACCACACTGCATAGTAAAGGCCCCAAGCCCTTCGAAGAATGTATTGTTGAAATTTTAGTGCCCTTTCTGCAACAATTCTCAATGCCTCAACTTCGTCGCTCATCTATACCTGCCTGGCTTCCTCGATTGCTCTTGCTCTTATTCTTCTTAATAGTTGCGTATCTATGGCTGAAAGAACAAGAAGCCATACAATAAGAGAGACAAGAAGCAGCCATGGATTAAGAGTACCTTGAGATGGGTCTATGAAGACCTTTGGGATTTTGAAACCTCCATAAGAAGCGTAAAGCAAAGAGCTTATTGCTGTGAATGGAGATACATACTCAAGAGCTTCAGGTATCTTTGTATATAGCTGTCCAAAGCCGAATACGTAGGAGAGAACAAGGGGTACGAAACCGATGAAAGTTATATTCTTCAAACCTGCATAATTGATAACTATCAGCACCAGACCCATGGCAAGAACCATCATGAATGCGCCTGCGATGGCTGAAATAGCTAGAGCGGCTAAAGGCTGATACGGAAAAAGATTAGCTCCGAATTTCCAGCTGGACAAACCAGAAGTGGCTGCAAGCATTATTGTGCTCATTACAATTGCCATTATAGATGAAGCTCCAAGTAAAGATAAGAAATATGTTGACGCGGTCAGTTTAGTGTACCTGAAGGAATAAGCGAGCGAAGAGCTGCCATAATAAAGTGTGTATGATATGGATATTGCAATCGTTGAAAAAGAAAAAAGAGAGATAATTCCATAGTAGCTTGAAACGTATGAAAGCGCAGCGGTGACTGGAACTGATGATGAGAAAACAAACACACCAAGCATAAGCCAGAAGAGCATGAATATGACTCCCCAGCCCCAGAGGCTTCTGTTCGATAGAATCGACTTCAGGAAATACTTGAAGATCATTCAGCAGCAGCCTCCAGTAGAGAAGAAAGATTTGTTGCACTTCTGACTTGAACATCCCCTTTATCCAACGTGATTGAAAAATAGCCCAAGCTTGTGTCCATAACTTTCAGAGCACCTTCAACTTTTCCTTTAGTAACGTAGAGCCTGTCGAGCTGGGAAACCTCGAACTTTCCCCACAGCTTTCCTTCAAGCATAAAGCATAACTTCCAATCCTTCAAATTCTTCAGGAGTTCGAATTCATGAGTGCTCATAAGAATTTCAAAATTACCGTTTTGCAAAAGGTCCATGAACCTTCTTCTCCTGCTCTGGTCGACATTATCGAATGGCTCATCGAGTAATAAGATCTCCGCCTTCTGGTTTAAAGCCAATATGTTGCAGACCATCTTTGCCTGTCCTGTACTCAGCTTGTAAATTCTCTTGCCTAAAGTATCCTCAAGTTCGAATTCTTTTATCATATTGAGAGATTTATTATTTCCAACTTCTTTAAGCTCGCAATAGATTTCTATTATGTCTTTAACATTAAGGTTAGCAATTCTGTAAACCTCATCTATGTTTGTTGAAACTCCAAGCAGGCCTTTTGCATAGCGCACATCCTTTCCAAAGATACTAATTGATCCCGAAGAGATAGGAACAAGACCAAGTATCGCTCTGAAAAGTGTTGATTTGCCTGAACCGTTCGGTCCTACCAGTACAACTTTTTCACCGTTTACGGTCAGGTTTACGTCTTTGAGAATTGTTGTCTTTCCAAGAACTATGTCCAATTGTTTGACATGAAGCATACACAACATGCTACCAGCTATCTTTATAAAATACACGAACAGTTCAAAATCTGAACTATTATTACATTAAGTCTGGCCTGATGTAACATCAAATTACTTTGTCAACTTTCTTTTGACAAAATTGTTGACTGCAAATCTGTAGCAAGTGAAGTATAGCAAGGTGTTAGGTATGGATATGAAGCAGATAGATATCATGCAACAAGCTTCAACAGAGAAATGATCGACCCATCTAACTATCCTAAAGGTCAGATTACCTTCGGAAATGCACCAGTCAACGGCGTTTTCTAACGATGAAAGGTGTGAAAGACAGCTTCAAACCACTTCAAGCCGCCGTTTGGAAGTGGGTGGTTGGCTATATTCTGTCTTTAAGATATTCCGTACCAAGGGTAGATACTTCTCGTTGATATAGTAATAACTGTATTTCCATACTTCCTTAACCTTAACGAGGTCAACATAATGCATCTTGTGAAGATGCGCTGTGATAGTTGGCTGTGGTAATCCAAGAGCTGGCTGTAATTCACATGCACAAACTTCCCCATACCGCATCATAATTGCCAGTATAGCTATCCTAGCTTTGTTTCCCAGCACACCAAGAATTCTTGATATCTTGCTGTAGTCATCTATATCAACCCTTTCAATCTTCTTCACTTCACAAGCTTCAAACTTCATTGCAGATCACATCGTTCGATATTGCTCCCCAATGTGTATCCTTTCCTTTCTGCCGAGCTGAATCCATACGAGTAGAAGCATCAGTGGTATTTCCAGCAGTGGACCAATTGCTGTAGTTACAGCAACATAGGGATAAGCTGAAAAAGCAGCAAGAGCTATTGCAATGCTCACTTCAAAATCACGCGCAGAGACAGTGAAGCCTATCGCAGTGGAATCTGCATAGTTGTACCCAAGCTTTCTTGAAAAAAGGTAACCTAAATGGAATAGGATAAAATAGAAGGTTAGCATTACCACAGCTATCATCCAGACAAGAGATGGAGTATCTATTATCCCGTATCCTTCTCCCCAGAATATCACTAGAATTGTAAAGAGCAGTGCTATCGTCTGCACAGAGCTCAGTGTGTTGAGAACTCTGGAGAAGTATCGTTTTTTCTGTATCAACTTCCTAGTAATCATTCCAGTAAGTAGTGGCAGAAGAAGGTAAAAGAGAACACTCTCAAGAATTAATAACGGATTTATAATAACAGAGGTCCTTGTGAGAACGTAGACAAGTAGCGGGGTAGTAATTATCTGTATGATTGAGTTCCACGCGACAAAAGAGACAGCTAGTGGAAGGTTGCCATGCGCTAGGTCGGTCCATACCATTACCATTGCGATACAGGGGGCAACTCCGAGCAGTATTACACCCACCAAAACTTGGGAGGAAATTGCTTGGGGTAAAAGACCTATGCGTGAGAATATACTACCTATAAAGAGATATCCTATCCCCGCAACAAGAAAAGGTGCAATTGCATAGTTGAGCATAACCATCAACCCAACTGATCTCATACTCTTAAGGCTCTTCGCCATGTCCTCCAGTCGGACCTTGGTCATCGCAGGATATATCATGAAGAATAAACCAACAGGAATACCATAAGTAGCTATTCCTGAACTTTCTTCCTTGAAGCTGAATCCAAGCGTTAATCCTAGGGCAATAGCAACAAGGACAAGCATTGGAAAAAGCAGTGTCTTCAGGCCAAGCCTCTTGGTAACGCTTTCCTCATTCATAGAGACAGGATCTCCTTCATCAAATTAGGCATAAATTGTGCCATATCTAGGTGTGTCCTGCCTGTGAATATATTATCAGACGACTTTACAACTGGTGCGTCGACATAGTTAGCTCCGAATTTTTCAATGGCTTGTCTGATTGAAAAGTGCCCCGTTACACTTTTACCTTTAAGTAGCCCAGCCTCGCCAAGTAAAAGAGGCGAATGACATATCGTTGCTAAGTGGGTGCCGCGATCATACATTCTCCTTACTATTTTTGCAGACTCGGAATTTTTCAACAAGTTCTCAGGCGACCTGGCTCCAGGGAAAAATGCCAGACAATAATCTTCAAGTGGCTCAGAAAGTAACCTAGTTGGTAATACAGAATCTATTCCGAACTCACCCTTATAAGCTCTGTTTTGCCACGCCAAAATATCAAATTCAATCTTCTCCTCTTTCAGCCTATAGTACGGTATCCAGAGTTCCAAGTCGTGAAAACCATCATCGAGAACTATCGCCACTTTTTTCTGCATGACAAGTATGTCAGATTATCATATTATTATATTTTATTATTATATTATGACGTATACGTATACTAAATTCTTGAGAAAGGTCATCATATGATTTCAAGCTTTGAATAATATTTTTCTTCTGATATCTGCTTGCGTTTAAGGGCAAATTAAGAATGGAATTTAAAAATCCGTTAATTTTAAGTTGTCATTACAAAGCTTGGCTCAGTTTCTCAGTTGCAACTGTAAAAGTCTAGGTTACACGTAAGATATGAGCAAAGACCTACAAATTAGGCTTGCCGCTGTATACTCTTCTTTCAGCCTATTTCCCTATGAATAATATTATCATAAAAATGTAATATTCTTTTGAGATATGTAGGCTTCGATACGTCGAGGTTAATGCGGTACCTAACCTGACTGCCTTTTGCGGAAAGCTGGGCAGACTTAATAAGCTAGGAGTACAAGCTAATCAATATGTCATTTTTTAACTTGGTCCTTTTGACTGTATTTTCTCTCTAAGCAGAAGTTTGTTTACTTTACCTGTGCTTGTCAGTGGCATTTCATCAACGAAAATTATCCGGTCTGGAATCCACCATTTGTTAATTCTACCATCCTCTACTGCCTTCTTCAGGTGATTTAACACATCTTGTTGCAGTATATTCTTGCCTGGCTTTGCCTTCAGTACTGCAACCGGTCTTTCGCCCCATTTCTCGTCAGAAAAACCTAATACAGCTACAAGTTCCGTATTAGGAACTTCAGAGATTATTGATTCTAGGATGCTGCTTGGAATCCATTCACCCCCGCTCTTTATTACATCCTTGACCCTGTCTACGATTTTGATTCCCCCATCTACTGTGAGAAGTGCAAGATCGCCAGTCTTGAACCAACCCTCTCCATAATATGATAATTGTGTCTTCTCCGTATCTTTGTAATATCCTCCAGGCAACCATGGTGACCTGATATGCAACTCCCCCATTTCGTTATTGCCAGCTTCCTGTCCGTCAAACTTAACTACTTTAACTTCTACGAAAGGAACTGGATGGGTTGTAGCCCGCAGATAATCAATGCTCTCTGGATTCTCAAAACCTTTAGGTATGATTGAAATCGACGTTGCTAGCATATCAGTTCCGCCATAAATTGTTGAAAACTTTATTCCAGAATCAGACATTGCTTTTGCCATATTATAGGGAATTGCCATTCCACCTACAAGAGCTTTCATTCCTCTCAGAGAGCTCGATTCCTTTTGTGCAAGAAGCATCTGCATCATTGTTGGAACTGCGTTTATCCATGTAACCTTCTCTCTGATCATAATATCTACTGCGCTCTGAGGATCAAAACGACCACTGAGCACATATTTCGCCCCTAGGTATGGAGCATGGAAGACACTTCCCCATGACCAAATATGGTAAAAAGGAATCAACGGCATGATTATATCCTTGCTACTGAGCTTTGCAGGAGTATCATACAGCCCAAGCTGGTAGACGATGCTCAGAGCACCTTGGACTACCTTCTCGTTTGTGTACATGACAGCTTTAGGCTGGCCGGTTGTTCCTGAGGTGAACAGAATTGAGTATGGATCTTCTCCACTCACCTTTATTTCTGGTTCGCTGGAGGAAGCATTCGTTATAATATCCTCATAACTCCATTTTGCATCGCTATTATCCAGAGCTACAATATTTTCCTTCGTGTCAAACTGCTTCGAAAGTAAGATGAAATCTTTGGAAAGAAAGAGCCACTGGACCCCGGCAAATCTGATAGTCTGAACTGCTTGTTCTGGAGGTAATCTGATGTTTACAGGATATACAACAGCCCCAATAGCAGAAGCAGCGTAAAGAAGTTCAACAAACTTTATTGTATTCCAGTCTGCTACTCCAATCACGTTTCCTTTTTTGATACCTATAGAAAGAAGACCATTTGAAAGACGTAGCACCCTTTTATATGTTTCTTTATACGTCTGTTTTTTGTCACCATAAATGATTTCGACTTCTGGTGAGAGTTCGACTGCACGACGGAGAAAGTCAGACACAAGAAGGCCTTTATGCATTGGTCACCACCTGCGCAATCTTATCTATCTCGAATAGACTCTTTGCTTCACTCATTGCATCTGCCGGATATGGTTTGCCATCAAGAAAATGTATAGCGTAGAGCCTGCCAAGCTCTAGGAATCTTTCAATTCCAAGCTTTGTCCCGATTTCAAGTAACATTATGGTTGCTATCCCATTGCCCAGTATAGTAAGAACGTCCTTTGAATAAAACTGCGCCTCAGGCTCATCAGAGGAAAAGTAGCTTAGCGCATCCTCCATTTTGTTCAATGCCATGTCTGCAGTATCTCTCCCATGAGATATACCGTCTCTCAATCTTCTCATATCTTCAAGTAGCATCAGATGAGCTTTTTTCTTTGCAATTACTTCAAGCATATCTAATGCTTGAATGTTACTTGTCCCCTCCCAAATAGGCGTAATCAATGCCTCTCTGTGCAGCCTCTCTACAGGATACTCTTCCAAGAATCCTACTCCTCCATGCAGCTCCATCGCCATCTTTGAAAGATGTGAAGCCACTTCTGCAGTTGCATTCTTGGCGATATGAGTAAGCAACCTTGCATAGTGGTAAGCATCATTATATGGTGGAGTTTGCATCCAAGATTTTTGGAACTGGTCAACAGACTTGAAAGCTAGAGCCAGCGACCCCTCAAGGTAGACTTCCATATCAAGCAGGTCCCTCTGCACTAAAGGATGTTCGATCAGCAATTTGCCAAAAGCCATTCTCTTTTGCGCGTAATAATAAGCTTCTAGGTAAGACTTCCTAGCTATCCCGAGTGCTCCAAACGAGTTGGCCAGACGGGACACCATGAGGTCTTCCATTGTGTAATAGATCCCTTCTTTTAGTTCTCCTATTAACTGAGCTTCAGAATTATGGAATTCGACTTCGCCTGTGGGGACACTTACAGTCGCACTCTTTTCCTTAAGTCTCCGGACTATGAAATTCCTTTTACCAGAGGAATCGTACTTTGGAACTAGAAATAATCCCAGTCCCTTGGCTCCTGAAGGTGCTCCCTTTGGTCTCGCTGTCACAAGCGCATAATCAGCTAGACCAGCATTAC
This sequence comes from Nitrososphaeria archaeon, assembly GCA_029775965.1. Classification (GTDB taxonomy): domain Archaea; phylum Thermoproteota; class Nitrososphaeria; order Conexivisphaerales; family DTJL01; genus JAKAPW01. The sequence goes on from JARVJU010000034.1 coordinate 8,411, forward strand.
TGGCAAAGTATTTCGTGTCCCCGTTCAATCGCCAAAAATATCCTTCTTTGGTTGCTTGCACAGTATTAGCTCCAAGGTCGCTACCTCCCTGCAATTCTGTGAACCAAGTAGCACCTTGCGTGATTGTATCTAACTCACCGATCATACCATCAATCAGTTTCTTTTGAGCTTCATTCCCGTATTTGTAAAGTGCATAAGCTGTCTGATTTGTCACTGTCAGTATGCAGGCTATGCCGGGATCAGAAATTAGATAAATCGAGGCATAATGGTCAAACCAAGTTCCATCTCTATATTGTGGTCTGTTCACCTTAAATTTCTTAAATAGTGTATCAAGAACAAGACGCTCTGAAGGAGCGAGCCATACCTCATCAACCCTTTCTCCGTTTATGCTCCACATGATCAGTTTTGGGTTCGCCACCTTATCTACATAATCAGCAACTTCATAGAGTTCCTTACCGGCATAAGAACCCAAAGAGGATAGGTCTGGCACTCTACCAGTAAAGTATCTAAGAATAAGTTGCAAAGGCTTGTCCACTAGAAAATGATTCTTCCCATAAGAATTCGAAATGTGTATGTATGCATCATTCCCAGAGTTCAATTGAAGATCTCCTTTTGTTCTTTGCAGCTTATCACTTTATGAGACAAGATCATCTTGTGCTTACATGAGAAAATGTTAATATCATTCCATTTTACAATATTGCTATATCCGCTTCTTGATAAGGCAACCCAAGTTATCCTTCTTCTTTTTTTATGCGTATTTTTAAAGTTCATTCAGTTTAATGTATGGTACGAATAAATATATAAAAGTAAAGTATTCGGATCGCAACTGCAATTACGTGTTATCTTCAGCAAAAATTTGTACAGATTAATTTGATGTGTTTAGGTATGAAACTCTTCTCTAACAGTGTATTCATAGGATCTTTCAAATGGATCCTGTCAATAATACGGGTACAGGAGCCCGAGAAATCAGTCCAAGACGCAACCTTAGCCAGAATGGCTTTTCGACTTTAGCCTAGAGCTCCACAGAGGATATGGCAATTATGATAACTAGGTACAGGAGTATACCTAGAATTGCTACATGGCTTATGAACCCACGAAATCTGAGACTCTTGCTACTTTTGCTAAGCGGTCCCCGAGGCAATTTTTGTGTCCTAGATGAGATCATTTGAAGCAGGATAAGGATTTTATCACCTATCGCCAGCAATTCTCCTATTAATCATGCAAAAATCGAAGCAGGAAAGCCTTTTAGTGCAACTCTTACAATTTGGTCTTTCTGAACTTGCTTCTCTCCTCACTCTTGCAAAAGTCCACTTGCTAGTAATATTAGGACAACGACCAGAAAGCATGGTGATGTCCGCTCAGGGATATAAGCTGCGTGGTAAACACCTATAAATGAGAACACAGTTTCTGTGGTCGAAAGAATGTTCGCAATATATGTGATTTCTTTCTATCTACCGGCGTATGGATAAGGTCTACACCGTTATCTTCAACTAGTTTTTATCATAGATCATTTCAAAGGAGACTCGCTTTAGCCATGGCAGGAATTAGAATATAGAGGTTGAATATGGAATCTTCATATCTATATAGATACAGGTATGAAGCAGACGCTCTTTGTTAAGCTTTCGCCAAAAGAAACATAATTCATCATTCTTAAAGAGACTATGGGAGCATTTAACAATGCATACAACCATATATCAGAAATAGCCTTCAACACAAAAACATTAAACAAATGGCAACTCCATCGCATCACGCAGAGGCAAGTCAGAGACATATTTAATCTAAGCTCTCTGCTCAGATGGCAGTGAGAGCGATAAGCGAAGTTGCAGACGCTTATAAGATAAGCAACTAAAGCTACATTCAACTTGTATGGAGCGATTGTTTATGATCAACGTACACTTGGGTGGAAAGGGATTGAAGCAGAAAGTAAGCATACTTACATTGCATAGCAGGCGGAAATTGCCTATCAAGATAGGCAAATCTCAGAAAGCTAGAAAAGATGAAATCAGAGGGCAAGCAAAACTTATCTTGTCTTCAGATATAAAGCATTCTATCTTGCAATAACAAAAGAAGTTGATGAATCTGAGCCTTTCTTAGGATAGATGCAGGAATCAAAAATATTGCTACAGATTTTGATGGACATGTTTGGAATGGAAATTAAGTCAACGGACTAAGAAAGAGATGTCCAAAGATTGCTGGTGTGCCTGTTATATACGTAGAACTAAAAAATACAAGTCGCACATGCACAAAATGTGTATATATAGATAAAGACAATCGTCATGGTTATAGCTTATGCTAAAAAGTATATGCTTTCTTTGGACATGCTGATAGCATCGCTGCCCTGAATATCCGCAGAGCTGCTGTCAACCAGCCTGCACATAGAAGGATTTTCTTGGATATATTTTGTCTCCTTCAGGTGCAAACCAACCTCTTTAGAGGTTGGTAGTTGACTATATTCCTTGTCCCACTTGTGGGCACTACGGAATTCATTCTCTTAAGTCAGTTAGATACTAGAGTAGCGATTATATTATTCGGTGCGGAATAGTTTGAATCTTGCTTACCAAGATTGACAAATATGATCCAATAGTCACCTGCAGGAAGTACTATATCTATTTGAACTGATTTCACTTGACCAGAGTAGTAGGTATAGTACCCAGGTGATCCTGAATACAGAGAAGACCAAAATATACCCTCAGTCTGGTCAGGGATGATGAAAACACTAATCCCATTTGTAGAGTTGACAAATCCAGTTATCTGGTAAGTAGCATTCAGGTCGAAGCCGTCCATATCCGAAATCCCCGTACATGATGGCGCTGCAGATCGCTGTGAATAAACTGGCAGCAAACAATCAGGTATCTGTGGATTATAAAATTGTAATATTGTAATACTGGTTGGTTTAGGATGTTTGGGGGCCAAAAAGTTCAGAGAAATAGAGTTCGTGGCAAACATAGATAGCAAAACAATGAAGATAACAGCATAGCCTAGGAGTGACAGCTTTAATAGCTTATTTTTCTGTGATGTTGTGCTTACCATCTGTCCCTTCACCTCCTTCCTAACATCCATTCGAGCTTAATAAAAGGCTAGCGCAGGCCAACTGGAAGAACTGAGAATTGTATATACCAATAACCATTCGCAGGAAAGTAGTAAGTGAAGGCTTGTGTCGATGAGACGGTTTCGGTCAGCGTCCCTGTAACCGTATCACTTCCAAAGCTCAAAGTGACACCTGCGGATATAACATTGGTAGTCTGAAGTCCATAGCTAAATGCCTGATTACAATCAGCTATATAACTAGAAGCACCCATAGACGCATTCCAGCCGTTATGAAAAACTACTGACGAAAATCCACTAAAGCTTACTGAGGTAGGTTCGTTGAAGTCTGTCTCGCTTCCTTGAGGTAACAGTTGAGCATTATAACTCGGTGTGGAGGTTGCTGTAATCTCTGCAACATATGGCTGAGTACACCCCTCGTTGGGACCATCTCCGTAAACAGCTACAGTTTTAGTCGAATAAAATGTCCATGTATCGAGTTCAAATGATCCTCCAGCAGAGCCATCGGATTCATTTATCTCACTACTTTTTTCCGAACTTGTTGTGCTTGTTAATGTTAATGAACCAGAAACTATTTCTATGCTAGACTGAGTGGTAGTAGACGAGCTGCCTGTTGCGTAGCCTTGATATGGAGAGTTTAACAAAATCACAGGTGTCCAAAGTTGCTCTTGCCCTATCTCAGATCCTACCTCACTTTAATAGTGGAAGCCCATTTGGGGGGAAATGCTGGAAGCGAAGGCATAGGAAGTAGACTCGGCAAAGAAAAAGGATAGTATTAAAAAGAGAATAAGACAAAAAGCGGGTGCAATTCTACCAATCTTTAAAGACATTGCCAAGTAAAAATTTATATTTTCCAATATATATCGAATATGTCAAACGTAATCGACTATTGTCGTATCATCAATGGGGACGCTCATCAAGCATTCTGACAAGGAAATAACTGATAGATTGGCACGATTCTAGTGTTAGTTGCACAGACCCCTCGACAGCACTTTTAGCTTTGATAAGTAAAATAACTTATTCTTGCCTACGATAAATATGTTCTTCACTGGTCTAGGAGCGTTTAAGGTTGGTACAGGTAGGTGGGAGGGATATTGTGGTCAGCTAAATAGCTGCAAATGCCATACTATGCAGTGAGTGTCCCTGCAACGTTGTAAGCTAGTTGTGTCCCTGTATTCGCAACCATCGCTTAGAAATCAGATACATATATTCCCGACCTGCGGAAAGCTGAGGTATTGTATCATTCCGAAAAGTATTTTTGAATAATATATCATGGATTCTAACTCGAATCTTGATGTAAACCAAAAGATGAACGATTCATTATTATCCGTTACAGTCAATCGGACAGGTAGTTTGCTGCTTTCCATGGATACTGTTTTTGTCTTGACTACCATTATAAATTCAAGTAACCTTTCTACTGCGTATCCTGAAAGTGAACTACCCCTCGCTATCGCAAGGGGCTTCCTGCTTCAACGACAGAGCTTGCTGGTATTTCTACCAGTATGGGTTCCATCTCAGCAGGCGAATCAGGGCTGCCTCAGCCCTAGTTTTTATCCTATTGGCTGAAATCCAATCCCTTATGGGATTTTCATAGCTTAGCCCTTCAGATGTGCCTCTCGGATTCACCTTCACCACCCGAACACCAGCGCTTTCAGCCTTGTATTCGAGCAGTTGAAAGAATTCTCCCCAAGAAGCATCCAGTATTTTTGGAGCTAAGTTATGATTTCTAACCATACCTTTTATGTTCAGTTCTTCAATACATATTACGTCGTAATTGTTTACATAGAATCTTATTTTGTGAAGAAAATCATTTCTTTGGTTTAAGAGCCTCTCATAAGCTTCAGCAAGCTTGATTCTCTGCT
>JARVJU010000035.1 GCA_029775965.1 Nitrososphaeria archaeon
GACGAGTATAACTCGTCCTCCGCGCCTTTCTGCCTTGCAAGCAGTTAGTCGGCGCAGTTGCCCCCAAGAGGCATCCATTATTGCTGATGCGAGGCTGTGCATAAACCAGTCCTGGGAAGGAGCAAGCCCATGAACTTCATTCATGGGTAGTTGACTTAGAGAGATGCCAAGCGCCTCGGAGCTGAAGGCAAAAAGACCATACAGATAAGGATATCATTACATATCTCTTTCCTGATGTACAACCATTGAGCATAACTAAGCCATGCTACACGATAATACCAAAACTGAAAAATTTGATGAATTATCTTCTGAAACCATTAGATACATATTCTCTAAGTAATGCAGAAGCATTACTAAATATAGGCTTCCCATGCCCTGGCAGTAGAGTAGAAAACTCTAAACTCGAAATCTTTTCTACTGATTTTTTCAGTTGATTTGTATCTTTATTAAGGTAACTTGATGGTAATCGAGGGAAACCATGATTATCTACGATAATCGTGTCACCCGAAAAAAGTATATCATTTGATTTGTAAAGGCAAATACTTCCGTCAGTATGACCGGGGGTATGGATGATACTTAAAGGTCCTATAGTATCACCATTGTTCAATTTTATATCTGGTTGAATTTTTTCTATCTTCATAAAACCAAGAAAAAGTCCCAAAAGTCTTCCAGTTAATCCTGTCATCTCTTTGAGTTTCTTCTCTCCAGCTATCCTTGGTGCATCATCGACATGGATTGCTATCTTTGCTCCAGATAATCTCTTTATATGTGCAGCACTTCCTGAATGGTCGGCATCTGCATGTGTGAGAATTACATATCTGATTGAACTGATATCTTTGCCTATACTACCAAGATACGACAATATCTTTGACCCGGCAGAAGCGGTTCCACTATCGATTAAAATCAGCGACTGAGGATCAACCTCAAGTAAATAGACATTCGAGAATCCGGTATTTGGTACTTGGTGGATATATTCAGGTAGGTCTTTCACATATTGCAAAGACGCATAAGATAGAGTTATACTTTGCGTTGCTTACAGATTTATTCTCATGGCAGAAAAACGTCACTCCAGTATTATCAAAGAGTACCCTCACAATTTTATCACTCAAGTGATATTGTCCTTTTGCACAGATGGACTTTTAAGACTCTCAACAAATAAGTAGATGCCTATAGCTATCATAACGGAGCTATCCAATATATTGGGAAATATTGGAAAGTATACCCAATGATTAAAATATCTCATAAAACCAAAAGCCAAGCCTAATGCAAGGCCACCAAAAAAGAATGCTATTGGCTTCTTAATCTTAAACATAGAAGAAGGGATAGCATAGCTGGGAATATTAATATTACTGGAGCCAAGGCATTCCCATTCTTCTTTAATGAAACGTTAAATAAACAATCCAAGGTAACTTTAGCACGAACATAAGTTAAAAACAATCCGTAGCTAAGAATGACGTAATGGTGATCTTTGATGTTCAACACTCGTGCCATCTTTTTTAATGAGGAGAAATTCCTTGGCAGGATTACAAACCGGTTGATGCAGCCGCGGATAAAAATATGCCAATTTTTACAAGATTACTCATCCATCGGATATATATAAGCACAGATAGACTGACCACATAAAGAAGAAATACGTTTAGCCCCAGAAGAAACACTCAAGAGATTCCTCCATGGGATAGGGAGCATTGATAAATAATAACACAGCAGGTATTTTCACCGATATGAATTTTGATCTTATGATTATGAACACGTATATTATATTACTTCAGCAATCTCTAATAGCATCATTACAAATTAAGTAGAAACATCAGGAAATTATGCCCAAGCGATTGAATATTTACCTATAATCGCTAAGGAAGTGCTTCTTTATCTGGTAAAGGAGGATGTAAATATTCACTTCAAAAAATGAAGTTCATACTTGCTGCTTTGCTTAGAAATGAAGATATAACTGACTTTTGAGGCTGGCTGCAGGATAAAAGTAATAAAGGCAAAAAAGATCTGATAGTTTGATAACTAATTAATATAACAGGGTAATCATAAGATACCTGTGAAACTGTGTACTTACTGTATAATCATGAATCACCACAGAGAACAAAAGGCAGAAGTAGCAAAAGGAGTGGAAGAGTGTGAATGTAACTGTCATAAAAGATCATAATGTCCTTAAAGTTCTTTGTTACCCCATGCTTGTTGTAATACACTTATATGAAGACAATAGTGTTATATTCATCTAGCTTGTTAAGCTATAACATGGAAGATGAAAAGCTGGGAGCTATATTACAAGAGTTAAAAAAGATAAGCGAATCATTAGCAAAACCGTCTCCCCCTCCTGCCCCCAAGGGACTTTGGAATGAATTTAAAGCATTTCTGGGAAAGGGAGGAGTGCTTTCTTTGGCCGTAGGCTTCATTATGGGGACTTTTATAGGGAAGGTCGTTTCGGCTTTGGTCTTTGATATTATAATGCCTATACCAGGTGCCCTGACACCTGGAGGTAATTGGGAGACAGCCACAGTAAATATAGCCATAGGTAATGGTATGCACTTTGCAATTGGTGATTTTGTCGCTAATATTCTAAATTTCTTAATAGTAGCTGTAGTTGTGTTCTTCATAGTAAGGTACGCAGCAAAACTTGGCATTAAGTAGAAGGCATAAACCATTAAGTTCATAGCTTATACTGTTATACAGAACCTACTATCTTTTTCAAATGCCCCTGTGGAGTCATATTTCAACATGAAAGAAATTATTTAAGGTTATGAAGATGTAAATATTTATGTAATCAAGTTTATGTCGAGTTAATACTCAACTATAGGGAATGATAAAGGTTGGCTGTTGTGGTACTGCTGGGCTAAGTCTTATGAAATATAGCAAGACCTTTAATTTGATTGAAATCCAGAGCTCATTCTACAACCTACCCAAAATTGAAACTGCTGAGAGGTGGAGAGAAACTGTCCCAGAAGATTTCGAATTTACAATGAAGGCTTTTCAAGGGGTTACTCATCCTGCAAGTTCCCCGACTTGGAGAAGATCAAGGAGACAGATTATGGAAGGAATGGAAGATGATGTGGGGTTGCTTAGACCAAGTAAGTTTGTAAAAGAGTCTTGGTCACAAAGCGTTATGATAGCGGAAGTCCTGCGAGCAAAAATAATAGTTGTGCAATTACCACCGGTTTTTGAGTATAATGCAGTTAATATAGCTAGAATTTCGCAGTTTCTTGAGGATAACAACTCAGAGTTGAAGGTCTCTATAGAATTTAGACATAACTCGTGGCTCAGTAAACTGCAAGAAGTCATGAACATTTTCAATAAGTATGGAGCAATCTTGGTGACAGATCCACTGAAGATGGAAATTCCTCCTCAAAAAATTCAATACCATAGATTGCATGGATCAGATGGATTTACAAACTATACTCATGAGTATACCGAAGAAGAGCTTCTTACACTTAGGGACAAAGTCAAAGCTTACGACTCATATGTGTTATTCAATAATATATCAATGAGACATGATGCCATCAGATTTAAGCAACTTGTAGTGTGAAGCTTCTTAAAACACGTAGCGGATCTAAGTAATAACAAACATTTTTGCTTACAGACATATAATCAGGCTAGTTGAACCAACTGTCTCTGATCTCCTGTTGGAGATATTATAACTGCAGTCCCAAATGCAATGATCTCGTCCATGGTATTTCCTATTTCTGTAGAATCAAACATAACACTGATTACTGCATTAGCACCCAGCGATTCAGCCTGCTTCGCGAGTCTATCCAACGCTTGCTGTCTAGCCTGATGCGCCATTTCTGTATATTCTACTATTTCTCCACCCGCGAGAGTTCTTAGGCCAGCAAGAATGTTGCCTCCAAGACCTCTTGACCTGACAGTTATACCATAAACAAGACCCAATACTTTATCTATCTTATATCCAGGAACGTAGTTAGTCGTAAACAGAGTAACTGTCATTTCAAACCATTACTTTTGCATGTAAGCTATTAGAACATTTCTACACCACACACATAGTTGCCATTACAGTCTGTTTTTATCATCCTAGAGGCTAACTAAACTTCTCTCCATCTTACTTTTCGAGTAGCTATAATCAGGAGTACGACGGTGACAGTAATTAGAATGCTCCAATCTAATTCGGCAGTTAAGTTGGTGATTGTTAGATATCCTGCTACGCTCTGTGCTAGTTGCGCCGCATAGGTTGTAGGAGATAAATAAGCTATTATACGATATGGTTCTGGTATGTATGTTATAGGATAATAAACTGGTGGCAATGTTGAAAACAGAGTTGATATTAATCTTGAAAAAGCAAAACTCTGTACTATATCACTTGAAATGGTTGCAAGAGTAAATCCGATAGTTATAGATATGATAAACATTATTATCAGAACAGAAAGAAAGACCAATAATCTTAAGACGCCAAGATGCACAAAAAGCCCCCCAAGAACTGCTAAAACAAGAAGAGCCGGAGAAGAGTAGATAAGTTCCGATAATGCCATGCCTGTTACATACAAAACAGCCGGCGCAGGACTGCTCACCACCATATCCTGTAGCTTAAAGTCATTTTTTAGATGTGAAAGGTCACTTTGTAAAGCTATACCGTTAGAAAACATGCTCATTATAAAACCACCTAATATTGCAACGCCTAACAGAGATCCTCTGCTCACAAACACAATCAGAATTAAAAATGAGAGGGGAGACAAAACGGTGTTAAGAAGTACTATAGGGTAATTTTTCATTTCATATACAGAGTTAACTAAGATTCCAGCCATCACCTGATTTATCCATCTTGATGTCATATTGTTTGTAACATCTCCTCTTTGTTGACTACATGAAAAAATACATCATCAAGAGTAACAGGTGACATGGAAAATCTAGAACCAAGTTCTAGCAATTTATGCGACAATCTTATTGCCTCATCTTCTGTAGTCAACAACTGTACAGAACCATCTCTTCCCCTTGCTATCTCTCCTACAGCCGATGATAATACATCTGAATCTCCTTGCATTCGTATACTATACTGATATCTAACCATCTTCCTCAGTTCTTCAAGACTCCCTATCCCTATCAGCTTTCCCCTATCCAAGATCCCTATTAAAGTAGCAAGTTGCTCTGCTTCTTCAAGATAGTGAGTTGTCAATATGGTAAAACGTTCTTTACCAAGCGCCAACAGATAATTCCACAAATCCCTTCTTGAAACGGGGTCAAGCCCCGTTGTAGGTTCATCAAGGAATATTATATCTGCTTCAGATGCTAACGCAGTAGCCACAAGAACTTTACGCTTGGTCCCTCCAGATAGTGTGCGGTTTAGCTTATCCTGAACCTGATCTATCCCAACCCTTGCAAGTGCTTCTTGTGCTCTAACCTTTGCTTCACCATAGCCGTACCCTCGCCACATAAGATATGATAGGATTGTCTGCTTTGGGGTCATCCAAGCAATAGGTCTAGCCTCCTGTGGAACACAAGCTATTCTATTCCTCAAGTATTTTGCATCCTTTACAATGTCTAATCCATCCACTGAAGCAAAACCACTTGTCGGCATTAATTGAGTAGCCAGAATCCTGACAAGTGTAGTTTTACCCGCTCCATTTCTCCCTATAAGCGCGAAAATTCCTTTGATAGGAATAGTTATGTTTATTGTATCCAGAGCTTTTTTACCGGAATGGTCTGAATATACCTTGGTTAGATTCTCTGTTATTAACGAACCTATCATAACATTGAGAGTTATCTATGTCTGGGTTAATTAACAATACCAATTTTTCAGGGATCAATATCACAAGGCAGGACAAGCTGTCATTGGAGATATTATGATTCACGCTTTGGTTAAATAACTTGTTTTTCTTAGCACGTTCTATGGTAGACCCGAAGGTTTTGTTAAAGGATATTCTGAAATATGAAGATGAAATTATAAAGATAAGGAGATACATTCACGAGAATCCAGAACTATCATACAAAGAGTTCAATACAGCAAAGCTTGTAGCCAAAAAACTGAGGGAGCTAGGCATTAAGGTTAAGGAAGGAGTCGGGGGTACAGGCGTCGTCGGCATACTAGAAGGGGACAAGAAAGGAAAGGTTGTAGCTCTGAGAGCAGACATGGATGCACTACCCATACAAGAAAAGACAGACTTTGAGTTCAGGTCCAAAGTTTCCGGCGTAATGCATGCATGTGGTCATGATACTCATGTAGCAATGTTGCTCGGTGCTGCAATGTTGCTTACTGAACATAAAAATGAGCTAGAAGGTACAATAAAATTTCTGTTCCAACCGGCTGAGGAGCATGGGGGCAAGGGAGGAGCAAAACCCATGATAGAAGATGGAGTCATGGAGAATCCAAAGGTAGATTATGTCTTTGGGCTTCATATTAGCGGAGATCATCCATCGGGTACTTTTGCTCTAAGACAAGGAGCTCTTATGGCTGCACCAGATGCATTCAAGATAAGAGTAATAGGTAAAGGCGGTCATGGTTCACAGCCAGATAAGACTGTAGACCCAATTTTCATATCAGCACACATTATCATGGGTTTACATGGCATAACCAGTAGGATGATAGATCAGACTCAGCCCTTTGTCATCTCTGTTTGCAGTATACACTCTGGCAGTAAGGACAATATAATTCCTGATGAGGCGATCATGGAAGGAACTATTAGAACGCTGGACGAAGACATAAGAGCGACTGCCAAGTCACATGTTAGAAAGATTGTAGAAGGCATATGTAAGACCTATGGTGCATCGAGTGAAATAGACTTCATGGAGGATGCTTATCCAGTAACTATTAATGATCCGGAGGTTACAGAAAAAGTATTCAGATTGCTTAAAAGAATACCAGGCACAGAGGTTAAAGAGTGCAACCCTATACTTGGAGGTGAAGATTTTTCACGATTTTTGCAACGCGCTCCTGGTACTTTCTATTTCTTAGGAACACTCAATCCTAAAAAAGGATGCATATATCCTAATCACAGTTCTCAGTTTTCAGTTGATGAAGATGTCTTGAAGTACGGTTCCGTCTCTCTTGCTCTTTTAGCCCTCGAATTCTGCCAAAGATAGCATGCTTTAAAACCTTAAAGCTCTTACTGCTAGGTAGATATATGCTAAAGCATCCGTTAGAGTCCATATCAGGAATTAGAGGCATATACCCTGATTCGCTAGACATACATTATGTCTTTCTGACAAGCTGTAAGTTTGGAAGATATTTGGATGGTAGAGAGGTTGCAGTGGGGATGGATACGAGGCAATCATCAGTCTTGCTGAAAAAAGCGGCAATATCTGGTCTGCTTTATTCTGGCTCTTCGGTTATAGATCTGGGTATAACTACAACACCAGAGGTATTCAGATATACAAAAAAGCATGGTATTAAAGGAGGAATAATGATCACAGCATCACACAACCCAAAAGAGTGGAATGGTATCAAGTTTATAGTAGATGCAAGAGGACCTACCGAAGATAAGCTGCAGAAGATCATTGAAACTGAATGCACATATTCCAATGCAGGTGAACTAAAAAAAGGGGATTCATCTGAATATTATTCAGACATAGTTGATTTTATAGGGAAGGACTCAGCACGTGATTTGGTTCTTGCTTTAGATGCAGGTGGAGGAAGTGTGGTGTATAATGCACCAGCAATGTTTAATGAATTGGGGGCAAAAGTAATACTCATAAACGGTAGCCCAGGTATATTTTCAAGAGTGATAGATCCCACACAAGACTCTCTACAAAATCTTTCCAATATAGTAAAAAAAACCAAGTGTAATATAGGCTTTGCATTTGACTGTGACGGAGATAGACTGCAAGTGGTTGATTCAGAAGGGGATAAGCTTCCCCCCGATTTTACACTGGCTGCAGCCTTACAAAACGTCCCCCCTTATAGCAGAGTAGCCATTTCTGTTGATACTTCAGAGGCTGTCATGCAAATAGCAAGAGAAAGGAAACTGCATGTATACATATCACCAGTTGGGGAAGCAAACGTAGTAGATACTATGTTGAAAAACGATTGTGTGCTCGGGGGAGAGGGCAGTAGCGCGGGGGTAATAGATCCGTCATTTAGCTTTTGCAGAGACGGGCTTCTGGCTGCAGCTCACATACTAAAGAATTTTAATCAGAAAAAATTACCTGCAAAGGAGCTTTTCGCGCAGCACTACACCATAAGAACGAAGATTCAATTCGATAGAAATACAGCCTTCATGGTTCTTAAGAATCTCAAAAAGAAGTATCCCGATGCAATAACTGTAGATGGTGTGAAGATAGTACTGAGGAATGGATGGTGCTTGATCAGACCATCAAGGACGGAAGACGTGCTTAGATTATCCGCAGAATCTGATAGCAAGGAGCAAGCTGAGATGATTCTTGATAATATTAAACATGAGATAGCATCAATAGGCGTCTCATCATGAATGAATTAGAGATAATAGACACTATAAGAAGAGTGTTTGGTGCTTCTGTTAAGGATAGGGGCCTGTATGATGATGTAGCAACAATAGCTGTTAATAGGCATAGTCTAATGTTGAAAGTCGATATGTTTGTTGCGGATAGCGACATGCCATCCAAAATGACACTAAAACAGGCCGCAAGAAAGGCTATTATTTCATGTCTGTCAGACTTTGCAGTTAAAGGCGCCAAAGCTGAGGGTTTTATGGTATCTCTGGCTCTTCCAAGGAGCATATCGAACAGAAAACAGGTTGAGGAAATAGTACAGGGTTTAAAGCAGGCTTCTGACGAATTTTCTCTAAAACTCATAGCTGGTGATGTTAATGAATCAAAAAGCCTTACTATAGATTGTATAGTATATGGGCAGAGTGGCACAAATACAAATATAACACGTGCTGGAGCAAAACCGGGCGATATAGTAATATCGACAGGCCCGTTTGGCTATACTGCTCTGGGTCTTAAACACCTGCTGGAGGGTTTTCCCCTGCCACTACGCATAAGAAAGAAATGTGTTGATAGTGTGCTGAACCCCAACCCACCGTTTGAACTTACAAGAAAGATTGCCAAGTCAGGGTTGGTCAACGCTTCTATGGACTCAAGTGATGGTTTAGCAATAACATTGTACGAAATAGCACAACAAAGTGGTGTTGCTATTACAGTCTCTGACCTGCCTACCGATACAGAGTTAATAAATTCAGGAATTGATAAGAGAATCATCAAAAACTCTATTTTCTTCGGAGGAGAAGAATACTCTGGAATTTTTACACTGCATGCTCAAACGTTTTCCCAAGTAGAACAGATAGCAAGGAGCCTTAACTCAAAGATATATAAAGTTGGGTATGTAGAAAAGGGAGAAGGGGTATCGTTCATGGATGGCTCGAGAATAGAAAAGAAAGGCTGGATACACCTTTCTAATGCACATCAATGATGCTTCATCAGCTTTTTTGTTCATAAATAAAATGAGATAGATGTACACACGCGAAAGACTTTTATTCTCATCTTTCGTATGAGTTGGAAGAGGGGTAAAATAAAATATGCCATACACAAAAGGTCAAACATGGGGAGCACTCAAAAAGGCATGGAAAGCTTACAAGATAGCTAAAGTTCAGAATGACAAGACAAAGATGATGGAGTATGCTAAGAGAATAAGAACACTTCAAGAAGAACTGGGTGTTACTAAAGCTAAGTTCCCTGAGTTAGGACTTCAGTAATTTTTATTCTTCTTTTTTGTTTATAAAATCATTCACAATTGTGATATATTTTTTATATAATTCTTCTGCCCTAGCTTCTAGGGATGATTCAGCAAATATTCTTATTATTGGCTCTGTTCCACTCAGTCTAACGAGTACCCATGAATCATCAGGATAAGATATTTTTACACCATCTGTTGTATCAGTGTTGCCATCTGCAACATTCAAAATTCTACTTAGTATTTGGTCTTTCAATTCTTCAGGGCAGCTTAGTTTTCCCTTTCTCTGGTAAAAGACAGGCAACTCTGCCATTACTTCAGAAAATTTCATCTTCCATTCTGCAAGTGCATTGAGCATGAGAGCCAAAGTCATTGCTCCATCCCTTACAGGTTGATGAGGAGCAAAGAAGAAACCACCATTCTCCTCAAACCCTGCTTTTGCTTTTGTATTTATCATCATATCAGTTACATCTACGCTACCCACTTTGGTTCTTATCAACTTGGCATTCTTCTTCTCAGCCACCCAGTCTATTAAATTGGAAGTAGCAATTGTAGTAACTACTTTATCCTTAGCTGATAAAACATAGTAAGCAAGCAGAGCTCCAGATTTATCACCAGTTTGAATTGTGCCTTTCTCATCACAGAATACAGCTCTATCACCATCCCCATCAAAAGCAACACCAAAGTCAGCATGCAAACCTCTGACCTCTTTAGCTAATTCTGTCAATTTCTCTGGTATGGGTTCTGACCCTCTGGCAGGAAAATTGCCATCAACTTCGCAATTAATACAGATAGCAGTGCAACCAAGCTCTTCCATCAGCTTGGGGGCAGCCAAGGCCTGCATGCCATTTCCAGCATCAATTACAACTTTGAATTTTTTAGCTTTTATCTTTTCTATATCTACGTGCGAAGTTATACCATTTAGATAAACATCTATTGCATCAGAAACACTTATCAGTTCTCCTGTAGCTAAATTATTTTTTTCTAACTTTGCCTCAGCAAATACTAATGCTTCAATTTCTTTTTCTACCTGTCTGGATACCTCCACACCAGTAGAGCCTACGACCTTTATACCGTTAAATTCAGGTGGGTTATGTGATGCTGTAACCATAACAGAACCATCAAATTTCTTCCTACCAGTATAGAATTGTAATGCAGGAGTGGGAAGCATACCTGTATCATATACGTCTGAGCCAGATTCCAGCAGCGAAGCTGAAAGCAACTCGGATATCATCGGGCTGGATATTCTACCATCCCTTCCAATAGCTATCTTCTTTCCAAGTCTTGCAGAAACAGCATGACCAATTTTGACTATAAGCTCTGGCTGAAGATCTTTGCCAGGTATCCCTCTTATACCATTGGTGCCAAATAATCTAGGCAATTTTATTCCCTATTTTGGAATATTCCATTTTTTACATAAAAGTTTTTGATTTAGATTGAGAAGCTCTTATCTCTATTATTCCTTCCGATATCTTGCTGCTTTGTATTTTCATCGAATAAGCAGAAAGTATCCCATGAACGAACTGCTCTGCACATGCAGTCGATTCTGGCGACAATCCTGCCCCAACAGCCTTGATTGAAAAGGTAGCTAACTCTTCCTGTTCTTCCTCCTTCACAATTTCTACCTTCTTAACTGGTAGAAGTGCCTTAACCTCTCTAGCCAAGTCAGCTAATTCTTCAAACTTTGGCTGGTACAGCTGGAGATAAGTTCCGAGCTTAACACCCTCTTCGAGCCACGCTTTGAGCAACCAATCCTTTTCAGTTTCATACAGCCTCTTTACAATCTTCTCCAGTAGGTCCCCGGGTACAGGTACAGAATCTATCTCCCTAAGCATTCTTACGAATCTCCAAGAGGCATAAATCTCGTTCGATATACCGCCTTCTCGAATTATTCTTAGAGATGTACTGAGCAGTTCGTTTGTGAATGCATAAAGGGTTTTGTTTTGCCTACCAGCTTCGTCAGATAAGCTGTAGGCTAATGCCTCATCAACAGCCACATTGGTTCTAGCCATTGCCACCTTTCAGGTTGCATGCAGTTATACATAAGGGTATTTGCGCGAATATTCTACAAGCAAAGATAGGGTTTTTAAACGCTCTTTCGCAGGTCGAGCTGGGGTTTATTGTTCAATCGGGCCCGTAGCTCAGTATGGACAGAGCACCGCCCCTCTAAGGCGGGGGTCATGGGTTCAAATCCCACCGGGCCCGCTTACAATTAAGTGTGAATAGTTTAAATGCCAATCAATAAATAATACAAAAGGGTAAATGCCTTACAAAGGAAGAAAGATTTAAGATGCATCAGATTTCATTTAGGGAGGGATCTGTAAGCAAGAGAGGATTCACCATACTGTTAGTTCTTGCCCTG
>JARVJU010000036.1:0-2120 GCA_029775965.1 Nitrososphaeria archaeon
TCTGGAACTCATACGCAGAATAGGTGATCCAAGTGAGTAGCCTAGAAGGCCAAGTAAGTGTTATAACTGCTGCGTCGAGAGGAATAGGTAGGGCTATAGCATATGAACTTGCAAGACTCGGCTCTGCCCTCGTAATAAATTCCCTGCATCAAGAGAATTGTGATAATATGAAGCATGAGCTACAAAGGCAAGGAGTTGAGATAGAATATGTAGCAGGAGACATAGGGGATCGTGAAGTATGTGCTCAACTCATAACAAAAGCTGTAGATGCATACGGCAAGATAGACGTTCTAGTAAATAATGCAGGTATAACTATAGTGAATCCTGCTCTTGATTTTAGAGATGATGACTGGGATAAGACGATCAAGGTTAATCTAAATTCAGCTTTCTACTGCTCAAAACTGGCCGCAACAAATATGGTCAGAAATGGTTATGGTAGAATAATTAACATAGCTTCAGTTGCTGGAATAACGCCATTTCCCGATAGAGTGGCATACTGTACAACGAAGGCGGCTCTTATCATGATGACCAGAGCTATGGCTATAGAGCTGGCAGGTAGAGGTGTCACAGTAAACTGTGTAGCACCTGGCTGGGTAAAGACGGAGGGTGTAAAGGAGAGAATGGCAAAAGGCTTCTACTCTGAGGAATCAATTCTGCTTCGCTCTCCTATTAAGAGAATGGGTACTCCAGAAGAGATTGCAAGGGTGGTTGCCTTCATAGCTTCAAAGGATTCTTCGTACATGACGGGTGAGACTGTTATAGTTGATGGTGGATGGTCTTCTTGGGGGTACCTCTGATTGGCTGCTGATATGAACGACAGAAGAGCGAAGGAGGCGATGGAAAGGTATTCTGTAGACTGTCTTTTAGCCTGCTCCATAGAAAATGTTCAGTACGTGACTGGGTTCAGGTCATTCTTGAAGCAGGTAGATCCTCTTGTTCAGACATTCGGTATCTATACAGGCAATGCGAAGAACGATAGGCTGGTCGCCCCATATTCCGAAGCAGACGTGGTTTCCTTATCCGACCTTAGGGTTAATAATGTACACCTTTATGGGACATTTCCGATAGTAATCTCAGAGCAGGACACAAACGAAAAGGAAAAGGTACTGACTTCTCTTTTGCTCAGAAAGAGTAGCGATACAGTTGAACAGGCTTTGGTGGAAGCTTTACAGGAGTGCGGGTTAAGAGGTACCACTATAGGCGTAGACGAAAAAGCGATTCATCAAGGCATTCTTGATAATTTAAAGAGGTCAATGCCTTCGACAAAGTTTGTACCTGCATCTGACATCTTTAGGTATATAAGGTCTGTCAAAACAGAGCAGGAGATAAAAAAATTAAGAGATGTGGTAGAATTGACTGAGAAAGCGATAGAAGATTCTACACCTCTAATACAAGGTGGGACAACTGCAGAGATAATAAAAAGGATAGAATCCACAGAGGTGCAGGCAGGTGCAAGGCCTATTTTTACAGTTGTTGCATCTTCACCACTTGCATCCTTCCCTAATGCGCCAGGTACTGATCATATCATAATGAAGGGAGAGCCTGTCAGGTATGATATAGGGTGTATGCTGCAGGGTTACTGCTCAGATTTGGGAAGAACTTACACCTTTTCTAAGCCAAATGAAAAAATTTCAAGGTATTACCAAGCCCTTCTAAAAGGGCTAGAGGACGCTTTGCAAGATGTCAGAGCAGGCGTAAAAGCTAGCCATATATTTAGCACAGCGGTATCCTCAGTCAGAAAGAATGGTATACCATACTATGAAAGGCATCACGTGGGTCATGGTATAGGACTGTCGGTTTATGACAGTCCTGCAATAACTATGAACAGTAATGATATACTGGAAGAAGGAATGGTGATCAATGTAGAGACGCCATTCTATCAGCTCGGTTTTACAGGTCTGATAGTAGAGGATTGCATTATAGTTAGAAAAGAAGGATACGAACTGCTTTCTAAATTACCAAGGGAGATAGAACACTTTTCAGGAAGTGTTTAGCAAGATGCAGAAGATGAGATTTGGAGCTGCAATTCCAACAGCAAGAGATGGCCTTATGTACCCTCCTGGCTTTTGCACACCGGAATCACTTGTTTCTATAACAAAAGCTGCGGAGGAGTTCAATTT
>JARVJU010000036.1:2130-11730 GCA_029775965.1 Nitrososphaeria archaeon
ACCCAAGCTTATTTGAAGGATATAAGACCAAAACCAAATTACTATGAGGTCCTCACATCATTATCATACCTAGCTGCTATCACCAAAAAGATAAAGCTGGGCACCGGAGTTATTCCGCTTCCTCTACGTAACCCAGTAATACTTGCCAAGCAGGCATCTACTCTTGACAATCTTTCTGGCGGAAGGCTTTTGCTTGGTGTTGGAATAGGAGCATACAGAGAGGAGTTCGAATCAATCTGCGGAAGCGGGCATCGTGGATCTATTCTGACCGAAGGTTTAGAGGCTCTGAACATTCTTTTCAACAGTGACGTAGCAACATATCAAGGCAAATATGTCAGATTCAAAGATATAGAAATCAACCCGAAGCCTATACAAAAGCCTGTTCCAATATATGTAGGAGGAAATTCAGCAGAGCATCTTGAAAGAGTGGCAAGATTTGCAAAAGGCTGGCTACCTGCCGCAATGCCTGCTAGCGTCATAGGTAGTTACATAAACAACCTTAAAGATATACTTGTCAGATATAAGAGGTCAATAGCAGAGGTCGATGTTGCGATGGAAGCAGCGCTGTCGATAGACAATTCAGAACAGACTGCAAAGAAGAAGTTTCTAGCATCGCCGATGTACCATCATCTTGTTTCACTGAAAAATTCGACTTTGAAGCAGTTCGACGTATCATCCCCTGATTTTATCATAGGCTCCAACTTTGTCGGGACAGCGGACAGAATCATTGACCTGATTGATAACTATGCAAGGCAAGGGGTTACAACTCTCTGGTTTGATTTTATAGGAGGCAACTTGTCAGACGTCCTAGAATCGATAGAGCTATTTGCGAAGGAAGTGATGCCGTCCTTTTAGTTTTGCTGGCACTTTTGTTTCATATGTAATCTTAATTCATCTTAAATCATCAGAAGTATAGACAAAGCTTAACGCCGAGCATGCTACAGTAGTAAGAGAGAGGGCAATTTATCATAGCTCAACATTCTTGGCAGATAAGTCAGAAATTGACAACAGTTTTACAGTAAATTCAGAACCTTAAAGCTTCTGATATTATAAAGTAGCAGTATCACAGTTCTCTAATTGGGGCAGGTTATCATTTATCAACCAATGAGCTTTCTGCTTAGTTGATGCTTAACTTCCAGTCTTTTACCACATCCATTTAGTATTATTTAAAAGGACCTCATCTGATACATGGCCAATGAAGATAGATATACAATCCCATATCTTTCCTCGCGAGTTTATAAATCATATGATGCATAATGAAGGACAGCTCAGAGTATCTGGGCCAGACGCCTATGGTAGGATGGCTATAATGGATTCATCTACTAAAACTATGCTGACATACTTTGTACCTGACTCTCCATTTGTTGATCCAGAAAAGCATATTGAAGATATGAAGAGGTACGACATTGACATGCAGGTTCTGAGTGTAAATCCTCCCGGTGTTGACAGGATAGAGGACCCTTACGAGGCTTATTCTTTGTGCAAGGTAATAAACGATGCATTGTCAGATCTTGTGCAGAAGTATAATGGATATTTTGCTGCTCTCGCCACGATACCATTCAACTCACCCGAGCTTGCGGTGCAAGAAATGAAGAGGGCATCAGAAGAGCTCGGTCTGCACGGATTTGTAATGCCATCAAACACTTTAGGCCATTTTTACGATTCTGCAGATTATGACATAATTCTTCAGGAAGCAGAGGCTCGGAGAGGATTACAACATACCACTTGTATATGGATGGCCATTTGATACCACGCTTTGCCTGGCACATCTTATATTTTCTGGAAAGTTAAGAAAATTCCCAAACCTGAATATAATAGCTGCTCATGGAGGAGGCATGGTACCGTTCTTCGTGGGAAGAGTTGACATGCTTCTGAAAGATATGAGAGGGTCAGGTAAACCCCCAGCCTCAGGTTCTGAGCATGACATAAGAAAGGTGTACTATGATTCTGCTGTATTTAATACAGAATCAATCAGGCTCTTGATTCGTAATATAGGGAGGGATAAGGTGATCTACGGGACAGATTATCCGTTTGGGCCAGAAAGAGGTAGAATGTGCTACGAGAGGTCGATTTCCACAATAAGAGCGTTAGAAGATAAAGAGCTTGAAGATTTGATATTTTGCAAGAATTTGATGAATATAATGAAGCTAGGCTTGTAGAGATTCATACAGTGTATCACCGTTATGCAAAACAAGCATGGGATCAGATTGATGAATTAGAACTTCATACCAACTTTTTTCTCTAAATAGAAGTAAGTCTGCTGCAGCTCCTTGTTTAAGTGCATGATATCCGACACCCATCATTGAAGCTGGATTTATGGTAATCCATTGCAACAGTTTCATCATCTCTTGATGAGTCATCATTCTGAGTATATGAGAGGCAAGAAATGCAACCTCCGTCATCTTGCACCTTCCATAAGGATAGTAGGCATCTTGGCAATCATCTTGCCCCAAAGCTACAGTTATTCCATACTCAGAAAATACTTTTAGAGGTGCGTGTACTTCACCTCCAGTATGCGGGTTTCCTGCAATGCCTATCATTGCCTCTTTGCATATCTTTAATGTCTTTTCTAACGCATCACTAGGATAAAGAGCAGAAGCTCTTGCATGGCATGCCTGAACTCTACCCTTCCATCTATTCTTTATTGTCTCTTCAGCTAGCATCTCTAAGGTCCTTAGCGATGGATCAGGGGCATCATCAACAAGCATTGCTACATCTTTATTGTATCTCTTCGCTATCTCAAACACAGTAGTGATATGCTTCCTTTGCATTTCTACTGTGGATTCCAGCCAAGGTATACCTCCAACTACATCAGCACCATTTTCCACAGCACTATAAAGATAATCGACAAGCTGAGGATCATCAAGCAACCCTTCCTGTGGAAAAGCGACAAGTTGGAGCTCTATTCTTCCTTCGTATTCACCCTTCAACTTCTTCATAGCTTTTACAGCTGTTAACTTGGCCATTGTATCCACATCCAGGAATGCTCTTATGTGAGTTACACCAAACTTTATACTCTGATCTAAGAAAGGTTTTACCCTTTTAACTATATCATCCTCATTATAGTACTTCTTTACTTTTGATGCCATTTTTATAGCATCCCTAGGATCATCCCTGTAAGCAGTTACTGTTTTGTCATCCAGCAGCTGTAATGTATTTACCTTGTCCAGATGCAGGTGAGCCACTGCAAAGGATTCTGTTACCAATCCTCCCTTTGCATCAATAGTATAGTCAGCCGTGATATCCGATCTGCTGATTCTCTTCACGAAACCATCTTCAATGTGTATGTTAAATATGCCATCAGCTGATGGAAGCCTTGCGTTTTTTATAGCTAGCATCATGTACCTTTTATTTTCCACATATTAAATCATAAAGAGTAGCCCTTCTCCATCTTATTAGCCCAGGGATGACTTTATACTTCTTTGGTAACTCTAATGTTTCGTCATTCTCTCTTAACCAATTTAGCCTATCTAAATCTATATCTGCACACAAAATCCCTTCACTCCTAAGCTCCGCCAATTTGGCCTCAGGACTGCAGATCTGCGCTACACCATCCTCCATTCCGTAAAGATTCTGGTTTATGATTGTGTACACCAAGTTCTCTATAGCTCTAGCCCAGGCTATAGTCTTCCATGTTTCATACAGCTCATATATCATACCACCTACAGGGGCGAGTATTATATCTGCGCCTTTCAGTGTCAGGATTCTTGATAATTCAGTGCTGTATATTTCAGAGCATATTATTATTCCTATTCTCCCTAACTTTGTCTTCACCACATCAAGGTTATCCCCCTGTACAGCTTTCTTTCTGTTTAGCAGCACGTCATTGACAGGTTTTGGTGTAAGCTGCACTCTTCTGTACTTGTGTACCAGCTCACCTCTATCATCAATTAGATTATGAACTATGTAGTAACTCCCCTTTTTGGCTCTTTCAACACATCCGTAAGCTATGTATACTCCATGCTCTTTCGCAGCATTCGACATCTCTTTAAAGCATGAGTAGTTGTATGGACCTGAATATGGACCTGGATAGCCTTCTGGGAAGCTGACAAGCATTGCATCTTTTTTGCTGGCAAGCTTCACAAATTCCAGAGCCTTGGCAAGGTTCTTATGCTCTTCAGAGAATCTGTATGTCCTTGGTTGCACGGCAGCTACTTTTGGCAAATCCGGTCTATTTCATTTCTATTCCTGCATTGATCGGCTCTTTTCCTTTACTCCGAATATCTTTTCCACTTCGTCGCTATAATATCCCTTTCTCAGGCTTCCTTTAAGGAAGGGCTGGTATCTAGGGATCACCCATCCTACCATAAGTATTAGATAGACGATGCCCGATATAAAGAATGCAGATAGGTAGGAGTTAGCGTATATAAGCTCTGTAATCTGATTTATAACCACCCCCCAGTAGGAAAGGTATGTGATTCCAATCCCTATCAGAAATGATATTATTGCTGCAGGATTAAAGCCTCCTAAGTATCTGAATCTGCCATAAGTAAGGAATATATCTGTCAGCTCAAACTTAAACCTCCTTATAACAACATAGTCGAATATTATTATTCCTTGCACTGCACCGAGAAGTGTACCATAAGCTAGAAGCCAGTTGTATATGAAAGTGTATGCTCCATGGGAATAGAAGCTCCATGCACCCAGTGCTGCAGATATTAGCACTCCTATCACCATGCCTCTGAACCAAGAAAGGTGCTTTGAGTAGCTGTTTGCTATGTCATACCCCGCAGGTATTGCATTGCCGTAGATGTTGACTATGAACATTGCTAGCATGATAAGAATAAGCACAAAATAATTTAGCCCTTGAGGAAGTACATATGCTGCAAGTATTACAGGGTCTGTTATTCCAGCTGAACCATTCAACCCTAGAGACATAGATGCGCCTAGAGAGAAAAGTCCCATCGCACCAACCATAGTAAAGAGCAGAGGCATGGGTATCTGCCCATAGACCTGTGCCTTCTGAGAAGTTGAAAACCTTGTCACATCAGGCATGCTGAAGGCAGCAGTAGCCCACCATGCTATCATTGCATTGGTGAACCCAACTATTGCGAGCACCGAATCAAATCCTGTTGCCTTAGCGGGCACTGTAAGGACAGGGTTGACATTCCACCCAGCTTTTGTCATAGTCGAGAAGAATAAGATGAGAAAACCTACTATGATAAATGGAGCCGCGAGCCTAGCTAGCCATTTTAACACAGGTTGGCCCTTCTCAGGTGGCGAAGTATAAAATAGGAGAAGCTGAACAAGAATGAGAATGATAAATGTAGGCCAGAAGACGCTTGGAAAAGATGATGCAAGAGATAGTGGCGTAGCTCCTTGAAGCGCATCAAGCTTACCTGCCGATAGTACGTAAATGGCTGTTGCGGCTTCGGTTATTATGTAGGTTACAATTCCCCACCACCCCATTGAAATAATAGCCCTTAGCCACGAAGGTATCTGAGCCCCGTAAACACCCCACCTGCTCCTTGTCAGCTGAGACTCTGCTAAACCGTATCGTGCCCCACCATGGGCTTGAAGGATCAAAGGTATCAGCACTATAAGGTTTCCTAGGAACATTAGAATGAGTGACTGTGACCAATTCAGCCCGAATTCAATACCAAGGCCACCTATAGCCCAAACAGTAACGAGCCACGTCATGCCTATCCACATAGAGAAATACGTCCATGCACCCCAGTTTCTTAATGTCTTTGGAATAGGATGGAAATCCTTATTCCAAAGATAACCTTCTTGTGGAAATTCTATTTTTAATTCAACCTGTCCGGTCTTTTCGTAAAACTCTACCGCCGAAACCCTGTCAAGAGTTTTTGGCAAAGTTGTAATATCTTTAACCAGAGAACTTGATGCTACATTGCTATCGTCTTCGCTTTTATTCTGCACGGAAGAGCAACTCCGGTGGTAAGCATTAATAAGTTTTACTTTTTCTAAGCCTGTTGTAAAAATTTTTTAGTTGATTGCAGTATTTCTTCCATACCATTTTCTAAATGAAGTGGAATTGAGATTGATTCACAAAGAAATAGATTTGCTGATAAGTCATACTTTGTTTTACAATTTTTATTGTAGCTGTACAGCACTTAACTGTAGGCCCTTACAAAAACATTAAAGTCAGAATCCGAAATATAGATTCCTTTATCGCTTGGTCTTTTTATCAAATTTTTTCCGAATATTATTCAGAAGAATTGAAGCTACTAATAAGTCAACCCAGCAGAACCTCTTCTGATGCCATTGTGTCAGAATACATGATAGGTGGCCCAATTCTAATAGGAGAAGAGGATGATGGTATAAGACTGCCCGTTAGCAAGATGATGATCTTTGGTATAAAGAGGTTTTATTGTTCTGCGTGATAAAGGGATAGCGCCGATAGCTGACGGAAATGTAATGAGCTCTCATCAAATAGCTAGAGCTTGTGCTCATTTATCTGCATTACGAGCTCGAAGAAAATGATGATTGTTTTTTGCAAAGCTATCTTCAGATCTCTGATTTATCATGTGAGTATGAACCAAGTAATTTGATGCTTGAGGTTCTGCCCTTTAGTTCTTTCAGTGCTTCTTTGCTGCTCTTGTCATCGATACTTCCCTCAAATTCCACATAGAAGGAGTACTCCCAGTGCCTTCCACTTATAGGCCTAGAAACTATCTTTAGCAGGTTGATATCTCTATCAGAAAAGCATCTTAAGGCAGAAACGAGAGACCCTGGTTTATGTGCTGTCAGAAATATCATTGATGTTTTGCGTCTTGAAGCAGACTTTGTATCTTCTGTTGTTTTATCGCCTCCAGCTATAATTATAAACCTTGTCATGTTGCTGTAGTCATCTTCTATTCCTTTCATTACAAGCTTCATGCCATAAATCTCGCAAGCAAGTTCACTTGCTATTGCAGCTGTATCAAGAAGCTTTTCTTCAGCTATTATCTTTACCGCTCCTGCAGTATCGTAGGCAGGTATCTTCTGCCAGTTCTTACCGTATGAACCAAGAAACTTTGTGCACTGTGCAAGTGCCTGTGGATGTGAAGTAACCTTTCTTATATCGTTCAGATTGCTGTCCCTGTGAATTATAAGGCATTGTCTAATAGGCAAGATCGTTTCCCCGATTATCTTACAGTCGAATTCATGTAGAAGGTCTATTGTTTCTCCAATGTCGCCACTTCTTGTATTTTCGATAGGGACTACTGCAAATGAAGCATCATTGAGCAAAGACTCGAACACATCTCGAAGGGTAGGCAGTGGGAGAAGTCTAGCTTTTCTGCCAAAGAATTTTATCGCAGCTAGATTGCTAAAAGCGCCAAGCTCCCCCTGGAATGCTATAACGAGGTTTGACTCCTGCTCCACCATTACATATGCCTTGTAACCTAATCGATTTTAAGCTGTCTACTCGAATAATGAGAAATTGATAGGAAGTATGAGAGCAAGGATCACAGAGAAAAGGTTATATCTTACATTTATAATGCTTTCCCCCCTTGCAAAGGAGGGAAACATCAGATAAAAGATCTGTATGAATCAGGCGATGCAGGAAGCAGCCTTTTAGAATATCCTGTTGGCCTTCTAGAGGATCTGAAGGTTCATGGTCTTCAACCAACTCTCTCAAAGGTATATCTTCTTCTACTGACGAACGGCCCCTTATCTGCTAGAGATATTGCAAAAAAGCTAGACCTGCACAGGACTGATGCCTACAAAAAGCTGGAACAGCTCTGCGCACTGGGTATGATACAGGTCAGTCTTCATGTCCCTAAGCTCTATTCCTGTATACAGCCTGACCTTGCCTTAGAGTCACTTATGAGGAGACAAGAGAATAGGCTTAGAGAGCTAAGAAAAATGTCTCAGAAGACGGTCAAAAGGTTAAATGCCCTTGTTACTACGTATGCTCCTAACCAGAGCCCCTCTGGTCAGGATGAACCATATTACAAGTATCTGAACAACTGGGAGGCATACTTAAATGAGGTTAAAAAAATAGTGGCATCCAGCAAGAGCGATCTTCTGATGGCAACAACGGCAAGAGGAATAAAGAGAGGTCATATGTTCAACTTTCATTCACTTTTAAAGAGGATGCAGTCTAGGGGCATAACGATAAGAATAGCTACAGAACTCTCAGATGAAAATAGGGATTACTTGATAAAGCTGAATGAATTTGCAGAGGTTAGACATGTGCCCGGGATAAAATTCAAGGCTCTGGTATGCGATGGTAAGGTGGCCTGTCTTTGTCCACGCTTTGACGATAGCTTGAATCCACTTTACAATTACTATTTTGTCTTTCGGGACGTTCACACGGCTCAGACTATATACTATTTATTGCATCAGGTTTGGAGCGTAGGCAGGCCTGTACTGAATTGTTTCAAGTAATAAATACAATATGTGTATGTAATTTTCTACTACACACTACGGTTAATATAGGCCGCAAAAATCCAGATGCGCACCATGTTGGCGGTAGACTGTGACTCACACTGCATCCCGAAAGGGATGCTTTCCACATTAGAGTCAATAGGAGGTTTGGGTGGATACTACAAAGTGGTCAGACAGGGAGAAGAGATGGCACTTACGCTCCCAACTGGAGGAGTAAGGCCTGTCTTTCAAGGCGATTATGATTTTACACTGAGAAGCTCGATACTTAAAGATGCAGAGATCGATTTTCAGCTTCTTTTATGTGAGCAGGGATATGGTGGATGCCCGTACGTTCCATTTAATACTAATGTGAAGCTGTGCGAACTTTATAATGATGCTGTATCAAAGATTCAGAAGGAATCCTCAAACTACATAGGTTGTGCGGAGGTACCTCCCCAGAATCCTGAAGCTGCAATCAAGGAGCTGAAGAGAGCTGTAAACGATCTGGACCTAAAGGCGGTTAGGACCTATGGTAACTGGGCAGGAAAGAATATCGAGGCAGATGAATGGTGGCCGTTCTTCGAAGTTGTAGAGGAATTAGGAATTCCTATAGTTCTCCACTCCAATGGCTACGCAGGTTTTCCAAGGCCAAACCCATACCTTCCTTTGGCAGACAGATGGGAATACACAGGCCAGACGAGCGTCCTTGTTGGCCTTACTGTAGAAGCCATGGCTATGATTACAGGTCTGATATTGAAGGGTGTATTCAAAGAGTTCCCAGGCCTGAAGTTTGTCATTCTAGAGTCAGGCGTATCATGGGCCCCATTTCTTGCTCATAGGCTTGATCATGCTCTCAACTGGACGAAGAGGGCAAGGACCACTTCAACGTTTTTAAGGTATGCTGATCAACCAAGAATATCCACTCCTCCTAGCGAGTATCTGAAAAGGCATTTCTGGTTCACACTTGATGATGTAAAAGAGGTAGAAGCCGAGCTTCTTATCAGAGATCTTGGTATGGCAGAAAGACTGCTGATACAGACGGATTATCCGCATATAGAAGGCTCTTTGGATATGGTTAGATGGGTTCAAAACATGAACGTATCAGAATCAGATAAAGAAAGGGTAATCGGCAAGAATGCTGCCGAGTTGTTCAAGGTGAACTAAACGGACAGTCCTGTCTTGTACACCACAAAATATCTAGCTTCTTTTGACATATCAGCGCTAAAGGAATCAGAGCCTAATCTGGTGAACATAAATGGCGAAGAAGTGTGCCTAGTTAAAGTTTCA
>JARVJU010000037.1 GCA_029775965.1 Nitrososphaeria archaeon
AAAATCTCAAAGCAAAGATTAGGCATACTTCAAAGGATCTTTCTTGAGGCAAAGTGGTTTACAAACCATATAATAGCAAAAGGCATATCGAATTCTGTTTCTTATACAGATTATAAAGTTAGAAAGGTAAATGTAAAGGTTGGCGATAAATTCGAAGAAAGGCAGCTGAGAAAGTTTCAAAGTCTGCAGATGAGTAAAAAGGTAAAAGGCTGCATTATCACTGCGGAAGAGGAAGGCAGAGGTTCAATCCCTGTGGTGCCAGCTTGGAAATTGTTACTTGATAAAGAGTCATATCTAGGGTCTTTTTAGAACTGTCTAGCGCCAAACATAGCAAAGAAAGACGTGACCAGCCATTGCGCTTTCAACTGCTTGTTGCGGGCCATTTTTCTACGAATAAGAACCGGAATTATTATCAGCCCCCAAATAGCGATACTGTCACGATAAGCACTTCTTGAGCTGATTGTCTACCCTTCTTCTGGCATGGGTTGAACGGCCCTCAGAAGGCATCGTATATCATATCATTAACACATATAACGCTCTTCTGAAAGCTAGCTAGGGTGCAAGAATCTTCAGGAGGAATAAAAGACAGCTCTAGAGCAAGATAGTTACATGCTATGCTCTACCCTGCTTTATTCTCCTACAGGGCTATGACATACCAGACTGGGATGATAGAATAGATGCCAGCTATATGTCTATGCATATATGTATGCATGCTCTGAAGGCTATCATCTGCAGCATCTCAAAAAGGGAGAGGAAGCTTGTAGCAATAGAAGAGGACTAAACTGAAGATCCATGTGAGAAAGGTCTTCGTCTGGGTAGCTATTGATACAGATACAAGGGAACTCCTCTCCTCTATGTCTACGCCTCATACTACAGCTCCTCTATCAACATAATACTCCTCCTCAAGAGTATCTTGCAGACATGCATTGGGAAGCCTTTGATGCTTGTAGATAGAAGGCTATGCTATCCATAGTTTCTGAACAGGTATAGGCTGAAGTGGCTCCACATAACATTTAATGAGAGGAATGCTATAGAGAGGTTCTTTCGGACCCTCCATGAGAGGACCAATCGATTCTACAACAACCCTCTATCAAGGAAACTGGATAATCTTCAGTCCTTCATCAATGTCTTCATGTTCTGGTGCAACCATCTAAGGCGGCATCGGGGACTGGGAAGGAGACCTACGGAGGCATTATCGTGGCAGTATAGCACCCTAATTTCAAGAGATTTACTTAGAGCCCTAGCTTATATTCTGCGATTTGATCACAGGAAGAGCCGCAAAGAAGCCCACATCCTTTAGGAGTGGGAGTGTCACATTAAAACATGACACTCCAGCTACTCTATTCAGTATCATACTGTGTCATCGATCTATGCAACACAGCTAGTTTCAAAAGATTTACTTGGAGCTCCGGCCCATGTTGAGAATTTGATAAGATGAGTGTTGAAGCCTCTTCACGTCTTGAGGAGAAGACCCAGTACAAGCCTTTCTTCGATGACATATCCAAGGCTCTCCGTATGAAGCGTTCCAAGAACACAACATTCATCCGAGGAAGAGTAGGCTAGTGCCTGCATATGCATGAACGCCAAGGATGTCACACCATGTATATCCTCATCGTCAGCAATATTCACTGCGAGCTCGGCTTCATAGGTCTGATCCGTGCAGTACAGCACGGGTGGATAAAATTCTTATACAAGGGTCTGAAATTTGTAACAGGGACAGAATCAAAAATGGATGAAATCGAACATTTCAAAGAAGTTTTTAAGTCGTTCAGCGATCAAAATAGCAACAGTGGTTTGCGATTAATTCTACCCGTGCCAAAAAATAAACAAAATATACTGATAATTTTGGCTAATTGTAATTTGGAACGGGATAAAAATAATATCAATAATATCGTTGCAACAATAAGTTATTCTGACCTGGGGCAATATTATACAAACGGTTTAGAAGGGAGGGAATTGTTTGAGGGCAAATACATACGTACTGAAGATACAGCAAACCAAGAGTATAAAAGTAAAGATTACCTGAGCGTTAATAACCCACAGGAAATTGATATCAAGAAATTCCTGAAAGATCTTAATGGTAATCTTGCTCTCGGAATGATTAGATATTCCGCGGGTGGCGCGATACCTGTATTACAAATACAGGAGAAGAAGTATGTTTTGATGATAAGGAAGCAAAAAGAAGCGTCAGTGCATGGCGAACATTTGACGACTGCTTCTGGACTATCAGAAACTTGGGAGGAATTGTTGAATCCAAATTTGTTGATAGGCAGAGAGTTTCTTGAGGAAGTAATAATATTTGATAGAAATCTTAAAAATCATTTTAACGTTAAATTAAGTTTTGATACCACTATGCAGCTTAGCAAAGACAAATTTGAAGAATATTTAAGGAATCATAAATATTTAGGTAATTATTCGAATATGCAACAGGCTGAATATCCATATCCTGAAAAATATAAGAAATTAAAAGAGTTGATATGTAATAGGGCAGATGATGATATAGAGGAAGTAGAGATTGAAGGAAACGTAGAGGCTCTTGGTGAAGACGAAATTATATTAAAGAAAGAGTTAAAAGATGAAATAAAGAAAAATATTAATAATCAAAACAATAAGTCCAGTAAAAATATAGGCAATAATAACGAAGATGATTCTGATGAAAAAATCGTGGGTAAAGTGGTAATAGATTCAGCCTATGGAGCCATCGATCTAATAGGGATGATTAAAATTTCTTTTGATAAATATAAAAGTATAAAAAGCCCAGAAGATCTAAGGATCCTTGACTTTGATACAGATGAGGATACAGGCAAATTCTTGCATAGAGAAATATTTTTGGTCGATCTGGATAATCTTAAAAAACTTATAGAAGCAAAACCTTTTGATTGTTCAATATACTCTGTCTCTGTAAACGACGATAAATTAGCTGCCAATTATAGCAAAATATTAGCGCACTATAAGTGTCCTGCATTATCCCCTCCCTTGCGAGGGACTTTAGATTCCTGCTATAATAAATTAAAAGATAACTCATCAAGCAATATAGAATTCAAATACGATGCCAGCCAGCAATATTTGGTAGATAGTGTGACCCTAATGCAGGAGATTGATAGTGAAGTAGTCTCCTTTGGACAAATATATCAATATCACTATGCTCCGGTTTTAGCTTATAAAATAGCTACATGGAATAGTAACACAAAATGGTATCAGCAGATATTAATGATGCTAAGCAATGAACCTAAAGAGGTAAAACAAATAGTAGATAAGTTTGCAAGAATTTTGGAAGGTATGTCTTTTGAATATTTCTCAAGTCTGCCATATTATACAGAGCACTTTTCAACACATATAAGAAATGTGGTGTGGTTCTCATATCAAATAATGCAGATCGACAGAACAAATTTTACCGAATTAGATGTATTACTTATAACGCTCGCAGCGATGATTCATGACCTGGGGCAATATGATCCGATAATTCATCAGGGTTCCGACATAGCAAGAAAAGACCCCCGGTATCTTATTGATGTTTATTTGACAATATTAGACCACTGGCAGAAGTCCGAAGATAGCTCTCCTTACAAGTATATTTTTACTAACGGTAATATTAAAGATTTGGAAAACAAAGTTAAACTTTTTAATGACAAAAGTAAAAATGATATAAAAGAACTTAACGAAACAATAAAAGAACCTAATGAAGAAATAAAAGAACTTAATAAAAAAATAAAACAAGTATTTAAGGATGAACATTTAACGGAATTTTCAAAACTTGTACTAGCAATAGCAATGTATCATCCAAAAGATATGGTATTTGATGGAAAATACAGGAATAGGAGGAAAAATTCTACATCTAATAAAACCTTTGTCAAAAATATCATTTCTCTTGATGAAGTCCTAAGACTATTTGTAAAATCTAAACAGGGAACAGATCAGAAATTGAAAATACGTCATTACATCTTTTTAGCATCCATTTTACAACTGGCTGATGCTATTGATGCATGGAAATACAGAGACGTATCTTTTGAAGTTTACGTCCAGAAGTTAAGAGGCGTGATGTTTACCAAGTCAGATGCCAAAATGAAAGAAGATGCGCTGGATGCATGGATTAAGGACCTGTTAATAGAGGAGGTAAAAATTGAGGATAATAATTCTAAATACAATATTATTTTTGAATTGGATAAAAATATTGGAGATGCGGTGAATGCATGGATTAAGGACCTGTTAATAGAGGAGGTAAAAATTGAGGATAATAATTCTAAATACAATATTATTTTTAAATTGGATAAAAATATTGGAGATGATTTAAATGGCACTCCAGAATCTGATGTTTACAGATTTGAGCAAAGAATAAAGGAAATATTTGAGCAAAGAATAAAGGAAATTCTTGATGAAGGATCAGTAACGGTAGATGACAAAACTAAAGACTGGTTAATAAAGAAGTTAGATCCCAAAAGCTGGGATCTATCATCTTATCACAAAGGTCTCTTAAAAAAAGAAATCCTTGAAAACATAGGAACTGAACTGGAGCTTGTTAAACCATACCTGA
The DNA here is from genome assembly GCA_029775965.1 of Nitrososphaeria archaeon. Classification (GTDB taxonomy): domain Archaea; phylum Thermoproteota; class Nitrososphaeria; order Conexivisphaerales; family DTJL01; genus JAKAPW01. The sequence continues at coordinate 4,532 of JARVJU010000037.1, forward strand.
ACTTGAATGGCCTGAATATAGAAAGTATTAAATTGGTTGACAAAGACAATAATGAAATATCAGGTCTAAAATAATGATGAAGCTTGCAGATAAGGTAGCAATAGTCACAGGTGCAGCTAGTGGAATTGGTAGAGAGATAGCAAGGGTATTTGCATCAGAAGGGGCCAAAGTAGTAGCTGCAGACATAAATTATGATGGAGTGCTTGCATTGTCAAAAGAAATTGAATCAGGTGCAGTTGCAGTAAAGGCTGATGTCAGCAAAAAGGATGATGTTATAAGAATGGTTAAAGAAGCAATAGATAGATACGGCAGGGTTGACATACTTGTAAACAATGCAGGTATTCAAACAGTGAGAAGATTCCTGGATTTGAAAGAGGATGAATGGAGAAAGGTTATTGATGTAAATTTAACAGGTGCATTTCTTTGCTCGCAGATGGTTGCCAGAGAAATGGTAGATAGAGCTGTTGAGGGAAGCATTGTAAACATATCATCAATCCATGGCTATATTCCACGAATCATGAAGATCCATTATGATGCATCAAAGTCAGGCCTTATCATGCTTACAAAGGAGACAGCACTTGAGCTTGCGCCCTATCATATAAGAGTAAACTGCATTGCCCCTGGGATAATAGATACACCTATGAACCAAGAGGTGCTTGCCATACCAGAAAAGAAGAAGAGCATGATTGAGCGTGTACCTTTGAAAAGGATAGGGGAGGCAATGGATGTTGCAAATGCAGCTCTTTTTTTGGTCAGTCAGGAGTCAAGTTACATAACAGGAGCTGTAATCCCTGTTGATGGTGGGCTTTCCTTGCATCCATAACAATAAGTGGTAATTGCATTCCTGATGCTTCAATTATTCATTCGATCTCAACTTCATATCAGATGCAGATTGCTCAATGTATAATCTTACAACATCTAAGAGAGATTAAGATGCAGAAGATTCAAGAAACTTATTTTGCAGCTCCAAGTGAATATAAAAGAGGATAAGTTAAGTTAAGGTTTAAATTTGGGACAAGACATGCATTCATGTCTTTGTCTTCTACTGAAGACAGAAGCTCAAAATACATACTGCTTACAGGACAAAGTCTAGAAAAGGGAGAAGTAGAACCCATCCTTAGGTCAGTAAGCAGGGATAAAGAGATAAAAGAATTAATAAACGAAACACGTTGGATTTCGAGGCATAGAAGATCACTTGAAATACTAGTCTCTGTGCTTGCTGCATTTATTATTCTGTACATCCTTCAATTTACTGGCCCAGCAGCAAACTATGTCAAAACTATTATTATAGTCGGTGCAGGAACAATAGCTATAGAAGTTATATTCAGCAAAGTCCTGGATTACTTAGCTAGTCACTGGATAGCAGGACAATTCGAACCACTAACTGAAGAGTTTCCACTGGATGTATTTGAATTATGGAGGCCGGAGGTTTCCGCTTTAAGTGATGCTCAATGCGCGCTCATGGCTGAGCTTAAAACCCACTCAGGTGTCTCTATGATCCATTCAAACTGGCCATACTTTGATAGATTTTTTCTATACAGTCTGACACTCCAATTTTTGGACGAAGATACATGGAAAACTGCAAAGGAAGCTTACAAAAAAGAGTTCAAGAAATATGCTGAAGACATTATAGACAATGTTAGAAAGCTACTAGGCACATCTACGAAGAACGATCCACACCATGAGACAAGCTGGCAGGTGTTTGGAATAACCTTTGCCAGCAGATTCATATACAGGCTATATGAAGAGGAAGCTAAGAAGAGGTCAGAAAAAAATAATCTTAAATTTTCTTTCTACTTAGACAAAAATTTCTCCGCTGTTGTGGACAAAAAGGAGGATAGCTCAGACAACAATGCGATCGGGTCAGCAGTGCTTGAGTTTCTCAAATTGGTAACATCTCCTGAAATAGCATCGATATCAGCTAATGAAGAGGAACAGAGCAAAGATCATTCAAATATTCCGGTTGGAGTAATAAAAACAGAAATAATAAAAGGAAAGGCGAGAGAAACGGAAATCACTGGAGGAATACAGAAGATATTCAACAGGATGCTACAAAAAATACTCAAGTGGAATCAGAACCACAAAGATAAGACAATAACCATTCCGGTTAGGCGCTGGATAAGCATACCAAAAAGAGATTGGATAGGAAGCAACAAGTCGGATGGATTGCAGGTTATAGGTATAGGAGGTATTGAGCACAATCTAGCCTTATTGTATTATATCAATAAATTTAGGTGGGAAGGAGGAAAGACATTTGTTGGAATCAAAGAAAACGAATTTGACAAGAACAGACATCGTGAAAATAAAAATTGTGTATTGCTTAGCGCAGAGAGAAGGGTGGAAGTCGAATTCGGAGATAATGATGTTCACTCAGGTCCTACGCATAAGAACGAGGCACTAGCTATAAAATTTTCCATCGAGCAAGATAAACAGGAATATCAGTTCTTGTGGTTCTGTGGTCTTGGCGGTCCAGCAACAAAAATCTCGTTCTTAAAATACCTGTATGAACCAGAGATTCTGCAAGAAACAGGAGCTTACCTTTTTGAAATTGGGCCCCGCGATAAATATAATGAATTTTTGGACAGATGGGATGCTCTGGACGCAACGAATAATCCAAACAACATTGAAGTACGCGAGTTACTCAAAAGAAGTATAACAGTGACTAAAAAATGCTAGAAAGAATAGTCGTTTACAAGGGTCTTAAGGTTACAGTAAACAGGGGCAAGCTCGAGCAAATGGAAATGGGAGAAGCTATCGAAACAACCGAGAAAGAGTATTACAGTGATTTCAAAGGGAAGGCATATTATAAATTTGATGAATTCAAAAGAAAGATAGAAGAAGCCAAACTGATGAAAGAATCAACGACTGAAGAATTCGAAGGAAAAATAAGGTATGGTGGAGGCCATTTCGTGATATTACAGGATGACAAGAAGGATAAATACGCTATTTTTGTTGTTAGAGAGAAAGATGCAAAAAGAGATCCAAACATGATCGATATTGCAGCAGGGATGGGAGATACTTATTATCCCATTGAAACTATGCTAAGGGAGACATGTGAAGAATTCCTGATCTATAGAAAAGGCAGCAGTAATGATATTAACTTGGAGCAGATCATTCCTGTAGTCAATGGGTCACAGTACAATCATTACAACGAAATTATTCAACAGGCAGCCCGTACTACAAGTCAGATCTGTGGCGAGCATTCAAGGGAATTATTTCTTACCGCCGATTCTACAGTTCCGTCGAACTCGGTAAAAGTCAAGATGAGTGATGGATCAGTAATGGAATGTGGCGTTTTCTTCGGAAATGACAGCATAGAGTTCACGAATACGCTTATAATCCATCTCGATGGGGAGATCGAAAATGACTTAATATTACGAGATGGAGAACGAATACAGAGTAGATGTCTTGACAGGAAGATGCTCCTTGTTAGCATAAAAGAAGGAGAATGCATTTCATATGAGCATGGTGTGATAACTTGGCGTGGAAAGCTTGAGAAATTTTTGGAGAAAAATTTCGATAAGACAAAGCCAATAGCAACAATAAAAGTAACTGGAATCATTAAAAACTGGAACAAAAACTGGGGGAAAAAAGGTGTCCTGGCGGAACTTTTAAAATGGAACTATGGCAAAACTCATCCGGCATAATAAGAGTATTTAACATCTAAGTTTCATTAGTTCATTTCTGCGAAGATTACAATATTTACATATTTGCTCTATAACTGCAATAATCCCTACTCCTTACTACACCTATCCTTTAGCAAGTAGAAGCAAATAACCTTGGGCAAAGATGTTGATGCTCGTTAATGCAGGTGATCAGGATGAGGAACAGATTCAGCCTTTCTAGCAGGTGATCGAGAATTGAAGGGTTTGCTCCCTGCTACGGGTCATGGTACATGTTTGAAACCTCTGACCTACAGGCAACAAACACATGTTTCCTATAGAGAACAAACCGATACTGTTCTATGGGTTTGATCATCTCAGGAGTGCTGGTATCGAAGAAGTAGGTAGCCTAGCTCACTGACATACTCCCACCGCTGAAGCATGTGGGGTTCTGGCGTCTCTAGGATTCATAGAGTTGCGCCTTTGGGGGTATCAGTGCTCCCCTTGCACACATCCCTGTCTGCGTGCAATTGACCTATGCTCTCCATTAAAGGAGGACGCAACGCTATGTTGAATCCAGTGTTTGCGTCAGCATGGTCAACGTGTTTGGACACGCTTTTTCTTCCATTTGTTTCTGCGCTTCTACGCCACTAATACTCTTGCGATGTAGTTCGTGGCTCGGCGCAGACAAGAGGGAGTTGTCATAATCGTGCTTTATTGCTATAAAGCAAACGATTAGACATTTATTATATTGCATATACGCCTACATACAAATGTTCTGTCCGCATTCATCCAAGGACTGAATGTCCTTGGCTTTCTGCGGATTTCATCGTAATCATAGGGAAGAAATACCCTGAATACTCCCCCTTATGGAGTAGAAAAAACATGATTTTTTTTAGCTATTTCATTACAGCCTTTTGCAGAACCTATCATAATCGCTTGGTATTTCCGAAGATACATCAATGAAGTCCGAATCAGTAGCAAAGAAGCGTTTGAATTATCTATAATGGAAACAGCTAGGCAAGCTATGAGGTCTTTAGGAATGCTGCATGAAGTAATAAGACAGGCTTTTTAAACTTCTTTTGGTTATCAACTATTCATGTAATACCTCGTTCAATATATTACTGACCGATATACTAAAAAGTAAGCCTTACTGCATCAGGAATGTGACTTAAAGCTGCGGATAAAGAATCTTCTAGCTCTGACCTTATGTATCATAGCTATAGGTATGAATCTGCCACTACTCTTCCCGTCAGTTTCTTATGTGCATTCTGCATCCGATTGGCATAATTACTCAGGCCAGTTGACGGCCTTGTCGTCTGGGGTATTCTTTAAAGCCAACTACACAGGTATACAAACAAGCATAGATACATACGAGGCTGATCTTAACGCTTCCGGCACTTCAGGATACTATTCTGTTATTGGGTCTGCAAAAGGAAATGGTTCATTTACCAGCAATACCTTTCAAGGGTATAGCAAATTCATCTTTAGCTATGGCGGTGAATCATGCAACGGTCAGTCAAACTTCATAGGCAATTATTCATCATCATCTTACTCTGCAATGCTAAGCTATAACGGAACATGTAGCTATAGCTATTATGGCTCCATTCAGACTTATCCCTTTTCTGGTAGTATGTCTTTCTCTGGTAATTACAGTTCATCTCTATCAGACCCACAGCAAATTGCACAATCATCTACATCTGTATCTGCTTCTGATCCGGTTCCGCCTTTACCGCCTTTGCTACCTCCCCCCTTTCGCTTTACTGTTTCTCTGTCATCACAGACAGCTGTTGTAACCAGTGGCTCAAATACTAGTGTAAACATAACATTAACTCTAACCTCAGGTGTTTCTAGCAGCGCAGCCATATACATAACAGGCTTGCCTCAAGGCACAACAACATCGCTGACTCCAAGCTCTTGCATGATCCCCTGCAGTTCAATTCTAACCTTTTACACTTCTGATTCAACACCAGCTGGCAATCATTCGATAACAGCCTGGGTTATCTCTGAAAATATTACAGAATCATATCCATTCTTATTGCAGGTTAATGGTAAGAGCTATACTGTCAGCTTTACAGCTGTTGGTCTGCCGAAGAACTACTCCTGGGCTGTAGTGCTAAATGGAATTAGCAATACCTCTACATCAGATATCATATATTTCAGTAACCTTACTGCAGGAAATTACTCCTGGTATCTTTCTAAAGTAATGACCCTTTATTCTGAACAAAGTGCAAACGGTACAAGATATTTACCATCGAACAGCTCAGGCTATATAGTATTACCAGGCGTTACATCTTACACAATATCATTCGTGAAACAGTACCAAGTACTGATTCGATCAACAGAAGGGGGCAATGTATCTCCCTCGGGTAATTTATGGTATGATGCAAATTCTACTGCAAATTTGGTAGCCTCTCCTGGCAACGGATATATATTTACAGGCTGGAATACCAGCTCATCTTTAACACAGCGAGCGAGAAGTCCCCTTGACTTGGCAAGGGGATGGAAGCGAATATAAGATTTATATATTGTTTCCCCTATAATACAGAAACATATAGCAGAATAGAGAAGAGTGCAATTGCGATTAACCTACAAGTTCAGGATTTATCCAAACGAAGAACAAGAACAGAAATTATTATGGATGCTTGATAAATGTAGGTTTGTTTACAATCAAATGCTTAACGATTTGAATAACCAGGAGAAAACTGACAAATACGCATTGGAACATCAGCTACTCTCCTTAAAGGAAAAATATCCTAACCTAAAAGGTGTTTATTCCCAAGTCTTACAAAACGAAGTTTATACTCTATTTTGGAATCTCAAGACATTATCCAAGCTCAAGAAAAAAGGAAAGAAGGTTGGAAGGCTGAGATTTAAAGGTAAGTGTTGGTTCAAAAGCTTCACTTACTTATCCTCAATTTGGTTTTAAAATAG
>JARVJU010000038.1 GCA_029775965.1 Nitrososphaeria archaeon
AGGACGGGGGCTTGTCACCCGCAGAGCGAGGACCTCTGCCATCCCTAAGGTGTTTGGTAAGCCCGAGCGCTGAAGCGGGGAGCCATAGGTTAAAACCGGTGGAGGACGTCACAATACCATAATTTAACATGCACCAAAAGGTGTCTAACAATCTAAAAAGCTCTATGAAGACTAAATATTCAGCTTGACAGCTTAACCGTTAATCAACTGTACTCTGACAAGCTAATAGCCACAGACGTGCATCAAAGATTAGCTAACAGAACTTGTCATTCTAAGGATTCAGAAAACGACTAAAGTTAAAATTTTAGTCATGCTATAATCGAGATTTTGTGGCTTGAACATTCGTCAAAAATATTGTCTAGATGTGGCTGCATCAGTAGTATAAAATTGGATGCGGGGAAATATGTGTAATGTTCATGGCTTTACAAAAGGCAAGGAGTAAAAATAACTCCTTAAACATAAAAGAATTTAGCATTATAAAGGTAGGGTATGTGCAACACTAACTCATGCGTGTCGAGACTGCAACCTGCTTATACAAAATATACGTATATGAACAGATGTTAGTCAAGGCAATCTCAATCTATATGTGCATGGTAATTACCAAAGTTAAATATCAGGTTAAAAAGGTCTACTGCAATGCATAAAGTTTCCATTCTCTCACACATAGAGTCAAGCATCCCGAGGAAGTTATTTGACAAATATGCGCACGGTTTGGAACTGAATGTTAAGGTATTAAATCCAAATGAGCTAGATGCTATTAAGGATGATCTAGTCGAATCAGATATAGTTGTTGGTGATGTAGCACAGAAGTTTATTTTTTCCGAGCCTATAGTAAACATGATGAAAAATCTACTTTTCTTTCAACAACCTGCCGCATACTTTGATAATGTAGATATAAACACACTAAAGAGTCGAGGGGTCAAGGTTTCGTACCTGCCTTTTGTAGACTCTATCCCCATAGCCGAACATACAATGGCTTTAGCATTTGTCCTTCTAAAGAGAATAATCTTTGCTCATTTGAATGCTATAGAGGGCAGGTCAGTAAAATCTGAAGTAGAAAATTTGTCATCGGAGCTATACCATAAGACATGGGGGATAATAGGACCCTTGCATATTACGAAAGAGCTAGGCAAAAGAGTGCGAAGCCTGGGGATGCAAGTCATTTATCATACAAATGGCGAAGGTAAGTTTGCAGAATCAAAGAATGTTGAAGATGTTTTCTTTCAGAGTGATGTAATTAGTCTTCATTATAATGCACATTTAAGCAAAAAGGTAGGAGAAGAAGAGCTAAAGGTTATGAAACCAACATCGATAATTGTTGATGTTTCAAGACAAACTATGCTAGATCAGCAGGCGCTCGCAAAAGCTATCCTTGAAGGGCAGATAGCAGGGGCTGGTGTAGATCTTGTGGAGCAGCTGCATAGCTCTAGCCCATTACTACTTGCTGCAAAAGAAGGAGCTCCTGTAGTCTTGACACAGGACATGGCTGGTTCATCAAGCGAGTTATATCTTAGAGCGATAAAGGAATCTGTACGAAATGTATGTCTCTATGTCAAAGGTCAGGAGCCAAAATACATTGTCTGAATGTTCGAATATTAAGAAAGACTAATACATATAATCTCATAACAGTTCAACGGAGAGAAAACATTGCACGTTACCTACGTATTCCCCTATGATCGATGCTGGGCATGCAGGTTTACAACAAATAGGAATGTTGAACTTAAGATATTATCACGAACTATATCTAATGGTAGAATGACAGAGGAAGTTCAGATATCAGCTAATAGTATAAGAGATCTAGACGATGCTATAGCTCAGCTCTCTGGGTACTCTGAAATAAAGTTGGAAAGAGTCGTCAAGCTAGACAAACCACCTCTTATCCTAGCAAGAATTGCGGTAGACCCTTCTTTTGCCTGTCCTATGCCGTCTCTTGTTGAACTTGCTGTGTCCAAAAAAGCGCATTTAACAGACGAAGTTATCAAGAAAGGCCAGCTACAGGTAGGCTTAGAATTAGAATCAACAAAAGATATACCCATTACTGAGGGTATAGTTAGGTCCCAGTTCTCTGCAAGCAAGGTAGGGATAGTTCAGAGGAGGGGGAGAAGACCATCTCCAAAATCGCATCATATATTGAATGTAGCCTTCCAGAGAGGCTATTTTGACGTACCAAAGAAAGTCTCAATAAATCAGCTAGCAAAAGAATTGAACATGCCAGTTTCAACGCTTGATATCGATATCAGGAGAGCTTTGCGGAGACACCTTGAGAAGACTTTAGAATAAATATATGTAGAACATCTTCCACAAAAAACTTATATCCCGTCTGAATTCCAAAACTGCTGATGGCATCAGTCCCTCTACTTACGGAGCCTCAGACAGCTACTGGTGACTTATTCACTATCTTTGCTGAGCTTGGTGCGATAGTCGGAGCTGTTGTTATCGGGTACCTTGTCTTCAATATAATAAAGCATAGAGCCAAAGGGGATGATACAAGCACTCTTGAAGAATATTACCAGAAAGGCAATACTGAACATGGTGGAGTTAGATATGCTCTGCTCTCTGGACTTTTTACTGCAGTAATCCTCGTAACGCTTATAGTCTTAACCATAAACGCAGCTGCTGTCGTTTTTCATCCTCCACAATCAAACAACACCATATACATTCAAGTTACAGGCCATCAGTTCTACTGGAATTTTACGTATCCGGATGGCCATTGGCAAGTGAATAACCTTACTGTGCCTGCTGGCTCAGAAGTTGTCCTTTATGTCACTTCTGCCGATGTCTTCCACTCCTTTGGTATAGTGGGGCTAGACCTGAAGATTGATGCTATACCAGGCAGAATCAATACTGCTTGGTTTACCGTAGCGACTCCTGGTGAGTATACTATACGTTGCTATGAGCTCTGTGGTGTTGGACATGCTCTTATGGTAGGTACTCTCTATGTTGTCAATCCTTCGTCATACAACCAATGGTATTCAAGCCTTCCAGGAGGAGGATAAAATTTGGAGATAGTTGAGCATAAACCAGTCACATCATCTTGGGTCAAAAGATGGCTCTTCACTACCTATCATAAGGATATAGGTATACTGTATTTTGTAACATCGTTGTACTTTGCCTTTATAGGTGGCCTTCTTGCTGTGCTGATGCGTGTGCAGCTAGCTGTACCGGGAAACGCATTTCTGCAAGCTGATGCCTACAACGCCACAGTAAGTATTCATGGTCTTGTAATGATTCTCTGGTTTCTGTCGCCTCTTGGTGTTGCATTTGCTAATTATATAGTCCCTCTTCAGATAGGAACAGATGATTTAGCATTTCCAAGACTGAATGCTTTAAGCTACTGGCTTTATCTTATTTCTGGTCTCCTCGTACTTCTTGCCTTCTTCCTTCCTGGGGGGCAATTCGGCGGAGGATGGACTGTTTATGCTCCGTTGTCCACAGATCAATTTAGCCCCGGTCCAGGCGTCACCTTGACTTTTGCAGGATTCGCTTTACTTTGCGTATCCATTACAGTAGGTAGTGTCAATTTCATAACCACAATACTTCATAAAAGAGCGCCAGGACTCACGTGGTCAAAGCTACCGATGTTTACTTGGTTCACACTTTTTACTCAGATTCTTATGCTTGTGGCTTTCCCATCAGTTCTTGCAGGACTTATAATCTTGCTTTCTGAAAGACTTATGGGAACGCTTTACCTTACTGCTAATGCAGGTGGCCCTCTGCTTTGGGATAATCTGTTCTGGTTCTTTGGCCACCCAGAGGTTTATGTTGTTATACTCCCAGCTTTTGGTGCTATATTTGAAATACTCCCCGTGTTTACAGGCAGGCCTCTATCTGCAAAGACAGCAATTCTCATAGCTACGGGTTTCATGGTCGTCCCGCTCAGCATATTTGTGTGGGGGCATCACATGTTTGTTACAGGAATACCAAACATCGAAAAGGAATCCTTTACAATAACGACCTTTGCTATATCTATACCCTTCGATGTTATGATACTTTCAACTATACATAGTTTAACCAGAGGGAGAATCAGGCTTCAGACACCTATGCTCTTTGCACTTGGCTCCATAATAGTCTTTATCATAGGAGGTATAACTGGAGTAATGCTTGGCTCATTTGTAGTTGATACTCTTCTTAGAGGTACTTACTTTGTTGTCGCACATTTCCATTATGTGATGGCTGGAGCAACCATATTTGGGCTCTATGCAGCTACGTATTACTGGCTTCCAAAGATGACAGGACATATGTACAATGAAAAGCTAGGGAAACTTCACTTTATAATTTCCTTCATAAGCTTCAACATTTTGTACTTCCCAATGTTCTTCCTTTATGAAATGCCAAGGCGTATATTCACATACAGTGTAAGCTCGGGTTGGGGAGCTCTTAATTTTATAGCTAGCGTAGGAGGCGTAGTATTTGCTTTCGCCCAAGTCCTCTTCTTGATTAATTTAATTGTAGCGATTTATGGAAGAATCCCCTCTGTCGCCAACCCTTGGGGAGCAGTAACTCCTGAATGGAAACCATTGAACCTTGGTCCTATAGGCAGTCTGCCCAAGCCTAACAGCACACAGCTTACTGTGCAAGAAACTATTGCAGAAGAACACCATTGGAGCAGCAGACCTCTAACTATAGCTCTAGGAGCAGCAATTTCTTTGATAGGCCTTTCTTTAACTCAGATAGGAGTTGGTCTTCCATTCTTGCTCCTTGGTCTTGCTACTGTTGCATGGGGAGTGATAGGATGGGCAACCGATGACCTGAGAGGGAAATTCAAGATACCTGAAGATGAGCCTGGGGAAAAATGGCCTGCAAACATAACAAAGATCAAGGTTGGTGTCTGGACTTTTCTTGCATCAGAGATAATGGTCTTTGGCTCGATCTTGAGCAGTGATATTTATGTGAAGATCTTCGCAGGATCAGCATGGCCTGCTCCTGGTACGGTGCATAGTATAACAGTAGGCACAATAAACACTGTAGTATTGCTTAGTAGCAGTCTAACAGCAATGTTGGCTCTAAGGGCTGCAAAGCAAGGTAGCAAGAAAGGGATCTTGCTATGGATAGGAATAACCTTTGCTCTCGGAAGCACTTTTCTCATAATTAAAGCATTTGAGTGGTCTGACCTTCTCTTTCTAACTTCCTACCTTGGCCCTGCTTTATCTGCGCCGTTCACTCCTAGCTCAAGCTTGGCTGGAAGTACTTATTATCTCACTGTAGGCCTCCACGGAGCTCATGTGTTTGCTGGATTGCTGATAATGCTTTACATAATAAGAAGAGCCTTTGCTGGAAAGATAACAAAGGATAACTATCGAGTGGTAGAATTGTTCGGACTCTACTGGTCATTCGTAGATATAGTTTGGGTCTTTGTGTTTCCGCTCTTTTACTTGGTGTAGAAAAATGAGTGAGAAGATGGGTAGATATACGCCCTTTGCTGTCTGGGCATATGTTATAATAGCTACTGTGATAGAATCCTTCCTATCAATAAACTACTGGCATGCTGATCCAATGCTCATAAATTCGCTTATATTCGCTTTGGCATGGAGTCAAGTAGCTAGTATAGCAACATTCTTTATGCATCTTAAATATGAGCCAGCAAGCTTGAGAATCTTTGTTATAATCCCTCTTACATTCATAATATCCCTTATAGTGGGGTTGATAATTTCCATAGGTCATTAGGTGGTTGCAATGAGAATACAGTCTTACTCTTCTCCAAATCCATTCCTTCTTATAGGGTTGCTCTTAATAGCTATATTCATAGCGTCTTTTGCTGTGCTTGCAGTAGTACTCCCGATAAGTTTCCCTCTTGCAACAGTTAAACCTAACAATTCCACAAACTCTACAATAATACCTGTGCATGTATCCATAGTGCTAGGTGCAGCAAGCAACGAATCTAACCCAGGATACTCGCCTGATGTTATCACTGTAGTTATAGGGATAAACAATACTGTCATCTGGACTAACAACGATAACTTTGCTCATACCGTAACCTCTGTAAGCAAGGTTTTTGACTCAGGAAATATGAATCCCGGAGCCACATTCAGCTATACCTTTACTACGCCAGGTGTTTACAATTACACATGCACATACCATCCATGGATGCACGGGACTGTAATAGTTAAAAGTGGTCTTCAAGGTGTAACTGTCATAATTCCTCTAGGAGCATACAATCCTCCCCCCAACTGGAATAATAGCCATATAATATCAAACAATTATTATTCGCCAAGCATAATCACTGTCGTTATAGGAGTGAATAATACAGTTACCTGGGTCAACCACGATACACAACAGCACACGGTTACTTCTGTGAACGGTATATTTGACTCTGGTCTATTTGCACCAGGCCAGACTTTCACCTACACCTTTACCAAGCCAGGTACCTATGAATACTACTGTACCGTGCATCCATGGATGGGCGGCGAAGTTATAGTCTTATCCGGGAATCAAACTCAGGGCTAGCTTTAACCAGCCTTTTCTACTTCCCTTTTTATACCCTGTACTATCTCGATAACCTTGGACTTTGTAGTCGGTTCTATAAACCTTGATCCAACACTCATAACTGTCCCTGCCACGTTCAGGTCTGCAGACCAGTTGACAAGCGTCTTCCCATCCGACGTGGAGAGATTCAACATTATGCTAAGGTCAGCTGTACTCTGAAGCCCAGAGCCTTTACCAACAAGTTTGATGTAAGCCTTTGGTCTCAACTCTTTAAACTCCATGTTCATTTTGACAGTCCCTTTTATCATGCCTAGTCCCATCTTGAACTCTATTGAGAATCTTCTTTCATCAATTATCTCCTGTCTTTGGAGGTCAGGTATTACTTTAACAAACTCACGCGGGTCAGTGATGAATGACCAAACTTTATCGAGTGAGGCGTTTATTTCAAATTTATCCTCAAAATGCAAAATAATCACTAACCTTTTCTATTCTATTACCTTCTCTCCGCTTCTTTGAATCTCCTCAGCAGCAACAAGAACTGCCTTGACTATGTTCTGGTAGCCTGTGCATCTGCAGAGATTCCCAGATAGTCCCTTTCTCACCTCTTCTTCGTCAGGGTTTCTGTTCCTGTTCAGTAGGGCCATCGATGCCATTACCATACCTGGGGTGCAGTAACCGCACTGCAAGGCATGGTTTTCCCAGAAAGCTTGCTGAAGAGGATGCATCACCCCCTGCTTTGAAACTCCTTCTATTGTTATTATCTTTCTACCATCTGCCTGTACAGCAAACATTGTACATGACTTTATCGCTTTCCATTCCCCTTTGATGTTCATAAGCACTGTGCAAGCACCACAGTTCGTAGTATCACAGCCTACATGTGTGCCAGTTAGTCCGAGCACATCTCTTATATAATGAACGAGTAGAAGTCTAGGCTCCACTTCATCCTCATGTTTCTCTCCGTTAACTTCTATGCTTACCTTATACTTGGCTCTCTCCAATGCAGATTACCTCAACACCACTCCAGCCTTTTCCAGAGCTGATTTAAGGGCCCTCTTAGTAAAGACCCTTGCCATATCTTTTTTGTATTCAACTGAACCCCTGAGGTCTGAAGTAGGTTCTGCTTGCTCTGCTGCAAAGGACGCTGCCTTTTCTACCAGTTCTAACGAGGGCCTTTTGCCAACAAGAATTTCTTCAGCCTTAATTACTCTATAAGCAGCAGGAGCAACAGCTGATAAAGCTATTCTTGCGCTTTTTATTTCTCCATCTCTGTTAATCTCCACATAAGCTGCAACCCCCACTGTCGCAAAATCTCCTGCTCTCCTTTCGAACTTTATGTATGTCTGGCCGATTCTGCCATTTTGTAAAGGAATCTGTATCTCGGTAAGAATTTCGCCTTCTCTAATATCCGTTTCAAACGGCCCTTTGAAGAACTGTTTTGCAGATACAACTCTTTCGCCAGTGCCTGTTATTTTAAAGGATGCATCCAGAGCCAAGAGAGTGGCAGGCCAGTCCGCAGCCGGGTCAGCGTGAGCTACAGATCCACCTATCGTTCCTAGGTTCCTTACCTGCTGATCTGCTATCTGGGATGCAGTTTCTGGCATAATTGGAACTTCCTTTTTTAGGAGGTCAGAGTATTCTATCTCTGAATGCGTAGTCAATGGGCCTACAAGCATTAACCCATTGTCCTTCTTCCTTATGTATGATAGATCTTCTATTTTACCTATGTCTATTAAATGTGCTGGGGATAGAATTCTCAACTTCATCATTGGGATAAGACTCTGGCCACCAGCAAGTATCTTTGCATCATCATATCTTTTAAGAAGATTTATTGCCTCATTCAGATTTTTTGCGGAATGATACTGGAAACTTTTCGGAATCAATATGCGAAGACTCACTATGCACCATCTTTAAGTCTTTTTCCAAAAGTAATCCTTCAAATCTTAAGTTTGTAATCAAATGATTTCAGTTCGAATTTTCATATGACTATGCGACAATCATGTATTCCATGTGATTAGAAGAGATTGACAGAGCTAAACTTTGGTAAGACAAGAAGGAGAGCAGAGAGGGTCAACAAAAGCAAATAAATGTGTGGTAGTGAAGAGATACAACATACAGGAGTACTAGCCATGATCTTTGTACATATGAATCAGGAACGCCCACCTTTCAATGGTAATAGCATGTCAGTAAACTAATAGGGTAGCAAATCTTAAATCTGCATCTTTTTATCCGTGGTTAATGTCGACCTTATCAGATTACGTTGATGCAAGCATAGGCAGAAAAACTCTTTCCTTGCTTATT
>JARVJU010000039.1 GCA_029775965.1 Nitrososphaeria archaeon
AGACTGGAAAGATAAGGTACAAGAAAGCTTTGCATTCAATTCCCCTAATGCAATATGGCATAACCTACTGGATAAATGCGAAGGATAAAACAGTGCATATACAAGGATTGGGCGATTTCAAAGCAAATGGAATAGATCAAATACCATGGAATGGAGAGTTTGCTACTGCAAACTTTATAGAGAGAAATGGCGATTATTTCTTGCATGTAGTTGTATACGTGCCAAAAGAGAAAAAAGTGCATAATGGCAGGGCGATAGGGATTGACTTAGGCATAAAGAACCAGATCACATTCTCGAATGGAATAAAGGTGCAATACGCTATACCAATGCCTGAAAGGGTAAAGAGGCTTTACAAAGCATTTTCAAGATCTCAATATGATAAAGAAGAAAGAAAAAGATCAAGAAGAGGCACAAAAATACTACAAAAGATAAAAAGTGAATTTCAGCACCAGAATAATCAGAAAAAAGATATAAACAACAAACTCGCGCATTATGTAACGTGAATCTTCTCGAAGAAGACCCAGCTGGAAACTCTTTCTATCACTCTCTTTTTAAAGTTTGCGATTCCTTCTGGCGTTTTTACAGTAAATTTGGCAAACTGTGTGCTGTGCGCCAAGGCTGTTTCTAACTTTAATATATCTATACCAGTCTCTAGCTTTGTGACTCTATGTTCTTCCCCGCTCACCTTGCATCACGCGGCGAATACGCCACACACATGCCGAGATTGTATGCTAATGCGCACACCTTAATAAAATCTCTGCGCAATAATTTTGCTACTTTTGTTCACATGCTTGAAGTAAGAGTAAGACTTCATGAAAAAATATTTTCTGCCAGATCTATTCAACTGAAGTTTCGGATATTTTTTGTTATACGCTAGCACCTTGCTTTTAATTCAGTGAGCGTCATACTGTTTATTCTTCTGAGATAAATGATTTAAGAATTGCAATATATATTGAATGTTGCTAAAAAGAAATAAATAAATAACTGCCTTGTAGAAAACTATATATATAACTTTGTAATGATTATATAATATATGTCTCAACAACAAGGGTATACCATTGCAGGCAGGTTAGAAAGATTACCTTGGACAAGCTTTCATACAAAGCTACTCATTCTACTTGCTCTGGGAGAATTTTTTGACCTCTATGACCTCTTTGCTGGTGGGTTCGTGTCTGTCCCTGCAGCAAGTTTTTATCATGTAAGTATACCAACGTCAGTCTTCTACACAGTTGCCATATCTTTTCTCGGAGCGTTCGTCGGGGTTCTTGTCTTCAACATAATAGGAGATGCGATGGGGAGACGGACAGCACTATTGATGAACATGTTCGTTATGAGTATAGCTTACCTGCTGACACCCTTTGCCCCAAATGTGTATGTTTACGGTGCTCTTCGCTTTATATCCGGCTTGGGGTACGGACCTGAGGCTCTTATAGTGCTGGATATAATGACTACAGAATTTTTCCCAGCAAGGATACGAGGAAGGGCCCTCTCTATAGGGTACACGATGTCATGGACAGCACCACTAGTTCTAGCAGGTCTTGCCTATGCTTTGACAGGAATCAAAGCTCCTCTGATGGGTTGGCAATGGCTGTTCATAATAGGTGGACTTGGAATACTTACCATAATACCTTTCAGATTTCTGATACCGGAGTCTCCTAGGTGGTTAGAGGTAAAAGGGAGGATTGAAGAAGCAGAAAAAATCATGCAGAAGATGGAAACTATAGCACAGAAAGAGAAGGGTCAACTTCCTGAACCTGTCCAGCTTGAGGTAGTAAAGTCACAAAGGATTCCGTTCAGGACACTCTTCGAAAAAGAGTACAGAAAAAGGACTGTTATGCTATGGATCTTTGAGTTCTTCCAGACAGGTGTGTACTATGGCTTCACTTCTCTTGCTCCTACCGTCCTTTTCGAAAAGGGTTTCACTATAGCTAAAACGCTAGAGATGAGTGTTATAATATATACTGGCTATTTCTTCGGTTCTCTTATTTCTATCTTTATCATAGACAGCAAGGCTTTCGACAGGAAGTGGCAGATAGCTGCAATAGCATTGCTTATGGGCATAGATGGTCTGGCATTTGGATATTCAAGTTTTGTAACAGCACTTGTAGCTACAGGCTTCCTCTTTGGTTTACTTGCCAATATATTCTCTAACGCCTATCATCTCTACTGTGCAGAGCTTTATCCTACAAGAGTTAGGGCATTCGCAGACGGTGCACAGTATAGCCTTAGCAGACTAGGAAACTTTGTTTGGCTTAGTGTTCTTCCTACCATTTTGGTATTGTATGGAGCTTTAGCCATGTTCTCTGTAGTATTCGCTTACTCAGTTATACTTTTAATAGACATCGGTATATTTGGACCAAGAGCTTCAAAGATAGAGGTTGAAAAACTATCTAAATAGATAAAATAAAGTTATGGCGTCATTGGATCCCTGCCTGTATAATGCTGTATATTTTTTATGTACTATGAGAAGAGATATTTACAGTAGTGATAGCATTTGCATAATTTAGACATTCTTCAGTAAACTCAGAATTGGACAATAAATCCAACATAGTTAGTAAGAGATCTCTTACTTTTTCTTCAGAAAAAAATTTAGCAGACTCTACAAGCCTATTCTTTGTGGCTGGCAAGACAATAGCAGAAAAGATATTCTCCAGAGCTTCAGGTAGAGACCTTCGGGCAGGAGACTATGCTTGGATAGCTCCTGATCTTATGTATTTACATGATGCACTAGGGCCACTCACATTAAGCTCTTTCAGGAAGATTGGTCTAACTAAAATTGGGTACAAAGGAAGAAAGGTATTTGTTATGGATCACATCTTTCCTCCAAAGGACATAGATAGTGCAAACAATATACTTGAATTGAAGAACTTTGCAAAAGAAAACGGTATCGAGGTCTTTGAAGGAGATGGTATAGAGCATACGTTACTTATTCAAGAAGGAATAATCAGGCCAGGTATGTTTGTTGAAGGGGGTGATTCCCATACAGTTACTGCAGGAGCAGTAGGAGCTATGGGAGTGGGTCTGGGCTCAACGGACCTCGCAGCCATCATGGCATTAGGGGTAAACTGGTTTATGACCCCTGAGTCCATCAGGATAGAGCTGATCGGAGAAATGAGAAGATATGTAACAGGAAAGGACATAATACTCTCCATCATAAAGCAGATAGGTGTTGATGGTGCAAACTACATGTCTATGGAGTTTGGCGGAGAATCGTTAAAGCTACTTGGGATTGATGAAAGGCTTGCAATTGCCAATATGACAGTAGAGGCTGTGGCAAAGTGTGGTATAATAGAACCAGATGATATTATCACATCATACTAGAAAAAGATAGGATTACTTCCTGACAGTACAGTAACAGCAGACTATGATGCAAAGTATAGCAGAGAAATCGAGCTGCACATGGAGAGTTTATTGCCTCAAGTCGCAGCGCCTTTTTCTCCTGGCAACGTGCATGATGTATCACAGGTAGAAGGGGTAAAGATAGACCAGGCCTACATAGGGAACTGCGCTAACGGTACTTTGACTGACCTAAAGCAGGCAGCGGAGATACTGAGGGGGAGGACTGTACACGAAGGAGTAAAGCTGATAGTGGTACCCGCCACAAGAAGAATTTATCTTGAAGCACTGCAGCTTGGTATAATCCAAGATTTAATAAAGGCAGGTGCTGTCATTTCTCCATCGACATGCAGTGCATGCGCAGGTCTTCATCTAGGGGTTCTGGGTAAGGGGGAAGTAGCTATAGCTAACACAAACAGAAACTTTAGGGGTAGAATGGGACATCCAGACAGTAAAGTCTATCTTGCAAACTCTTTTCTTGTAGCAGCAGCTGCTGTTGAGGGTAGGATAGTTAACCCGGAGGTGGCGTTATGAAGGGCAAAGTTTTCTTGGTAGGTGATAATATAGATACAGATGTCATAGCTCCGGGAGGCTACCTCAATTCTATACAGCAGCTAAAGGAGCATTGCATGGAGGGTGTATATCCGGGGCTCAGTAAGAAGGTAGAGCATGGGGATGTACTTATTGTAGGAAAGAATTTTAAATGTGGTTCATCAAGAGAGCAGACTGTTATAATACTTAAAGAGCTAGGATTTGGGCTGATTCTTGCAAAGAGTTTTGCAAGGATATTCTTCAGAAATGCTGTAAATCAAGCATTGCCGTTAGGCATAGCTGATGTAGCATCGGTGGTAAAGGATGGGGAGCTTATAGAATACTCTATCAATAATAGAACATTAAGCCTGAGGGATGGCAGAATTATAACTTTTGCAGGTCTTCAGGGCCCTTTGAAGGAGATCTTCCAAGCAGAAGGATTGATAAATTTCGTAAAAAAGAAGCTAGCTCTACAGACTTAGCTATAAAACACCTTCTCTTTTTAATTTTTCTACATCTTTGTCCGAATAACCGAGCTCTTTTAACACTTGATCATTATCTTCACCCAATGATGGTGGGTCTTCTGCCTTCCGGCTATAAAGGGTTGAACCATTCATGCTGTAAACAGGTAACCTGGGCACGTATATAATCTTACCATCTTGATTTTTGATAAGAGACATCTTTGCATCATGCCTGAGCTGCTCGTTATCTAAGAGGTCTAGGCTTTTGTTAAGTATGCCATATGCTATATTACTAGCGTTAAGCTTTGCTATCAACTCCTGCATCTTCATTTTTCTGATTACAGAAGCTATCTTTGGTATAAGCCATTCTCTGCTTTTATACCTACCTGTGTTTGTTCTTAGCTCCTCTAAGGAATATAGTTCTTCAAGACCGAAGGCTTTGCAGAAGTCTTCCCATTGAGGGTCAGTGGTTACAGCCAAGAATATCTTCTTGCCATCAGAAGTATCGAAGAAATCGTAGATTCCCCAGGTGAACGGTTCTGTGTTTAATGGCTTGAGCTCTCTTCCGAGCACTTGAGCTGAGGCTATATGCGGTCCCATAAGAAATACCGCTGATTCAAAAAGAGGGACTTCAGCATAAATTCCTGATTTTCTATCATCTCTTTCTAAAAGAGACCTCAGTATAAATATAACACCTATAGAGGCTGCGAACATATCTATCACAGATGCTCCAAGTCTCATAGGTCTATCTTCAAGGCCATTCATATACGCTATACCACTTTCCACTTCTGCCGGATAATCCAAAGATTTCCTCCAAGCATAAGGTCCTGGACCGAATCCTTTGATCTTAAGATATATCAGCATAGGGTTTACAGAGGATAAAATATCATATCCGAGCTGAAGCTTCTGCATAGTATCAGGTCCCAAGTTATCTATAACCACGTCGCTACGTTTAATCAACTTTAGAAAGACTTCTCTTCCCCTTTCCTTTTTCAGATCTATTGTTACACTCTTCTTTCCCATATTCAAAAAGGCGAAATTTCCTACGCTAGATCCTGTAAGGTGCCTTGAAATATCCCCTCTGCTAGGCTGCTCGACCTTTATCACTTCAAAACCAAGTTCAGATAAAAGTAGTCCTGCAAAGGGACCGGATACTATCTGCCCCACCTCTATTACTCTAACCAAACTTCATCACCTCTTTTGCTATTATTTCAACTCTATCATATCCTAATGCCTTTCCTGTATCTGCACATTCGTCCTTCACTCTAGATGTTATCTTTGCAACTGTTGCATCATCCAGCATTATTCCTTTTGATTCAAGTATCTTTCTTATCAGTGCCTTACCACAATAAACATTAACAGAAAAGCGATCAGCTCTGAACTTTTCTTGGCTATCAGCATGCGTACCAGCTGTATGGATAGAAACAAATTCACCGAAAAGAGGATAATTTGGAGAGATAAAATTTATCCCTGTCTTTTTATATAAAATTTCGTTCAAAAAGGTGTAAACA
This sequence comes from Nitrososphaeria archaeon, assembly GCA_029775965.1. Taxonomy (GTDB): domain Archaea; phylum Thermoproteota; class Nitrososphaeria; order Conexivisphaerales; family DTJL01; genus JAKAPW01. The sequence continues at coordinate 5,840 of JARVJU010000039.1, forward strand.
TCTTTCAGCTTTTCAATGTTTATGCCCAAGTCTATTCCAGAGCTTTCTATTGCATTAGAAACTATAGCTATATCAGCTATACCATTCCTTTCGCCCAGGCCCAAGGCTGTGCAATCTATTACATCAGCACCAGCCTCAAAAGCAGCTAGCGAATTTGCAACAGCAAGGCCCCCATCATTATGACAGTGAGCAGTTATAATGCACGAAACCTCTTTCCTGACTCTCTTTATTATTTCATAACACCTTTTAGGATTAAGGATTCCTGTTGTATCAGGCAGCTCCAGAACATCTGCACCATTCTTTTCAAAGTCTTTTGCCATCTTTACTAGATTATCTAAGCTGTATGACCCAATATCTACAAGTGCAACGGAAAGCTGCCTTTCTGCATATCTATCCTTTGCATATCTGCATGATTCCAATGCTTCTTCATACCTGCCTGTAAAAGGTAGGTGTATTGCTATATTAGAGCCAGTAGATGCTATGATATCTATATCCTGCTTTATAGCTCTGCCCAGCGCAAAAACAGTTGCTTTGCCAAGATTTCTCAATATTTCACTTGTTACTTGTTGTTCGCTTACGTGTGAAGATGGATAGGAAACCATGAACCTTCTCACACCAGCATCAAACATTCTTTTGGCTATCATAAGTTTCTCTTCCTTTGTGAACATTACATGAGGTGTCTGCATACCTTCTCTCAGCGTATCGTCCATAATCTGAATTGTAGCATCAACCATGTAGCGTATAGAATTCATCTGTCCTTAAAAGATTTTCGGTTTATCTAGTTGCTTAAGAGTAAAAAGAAGTATTTTCTGTTTATACTCCTGATCATCTGATTCATCAAAATAAGGGTAGATGACAGGCAATGTTATCCCAGATTTTGTAAAGTGATCTATTAGATCAGCTAGGGATGAAGGAGAAGGGTTGAACAAAGAGATTCTAGCAAGAGACTCAGTGACATATACTCTTCCTGCAGCCAGCTCTTCTTTTGCATGCAGTATATCTTCATGTACACAATCTTCAATGAACATCTTCTGGTACTGGGGTAAAGAATCATAGTTTGCAAACTCCTGTATCATATTTCTCTGAGCTATCTCCACATCATGAGAGTAGAATATCTTGATGTAGCATGCAAATTCTGCATCTCCTTTATGCTCAGACCTGAAAGAGCTTATCACCCTGCCCGCATGCTCTGCAGAGCAGAAATTCATCAGTATTCCATCACATCTACCTGCAGATATCCTAGCTATACCTCTTCTCAACGTTGCAATATACACCTTAGGAATCGTAGCTGATTTTCTCTGCAGAATTTTATCTTTCAACTCTGAAAGCTTCCCAAACATTGCGTTAATCTTTGTAGCAGGGTCCTTACCTACAGCTCCTGTCCCTACACCGAGGATGAACCTTCCATCAGATACAGACTGCGCAGTAAGTATTCTCCTTGCAAGCTGCTCCGTGTCATGTTCTGTAATTCTTATCACACCACTACCCACATGCAGTCTTTTACTTGCAGCCAAAGATGCAATGCTCAGCTCTATTGGCTCTGCCCCTGCAGCTACATCTGGAATAAATACAGTTGTCAACACCTTTGCTCTGTTATCAAGAGCTGCCACAATCTTTACTATTTCTTTAGGTGTAAAAACAGTAGGTCTCAGAGCAACACCAAGCTTCATGGTAAAAGCTACATTAACAGCATATTTGAAACTTTAACTCAGCGAGCGTGAAGTCCCCTTGACTTGGCAAGGGGATGGAAGCGAATAAAATTTTTATAGATATGTTGAATATAGTATAATACGCTACAAACAGAAAAGAACATTAGAATACGAGAAAAAGGCAAGGAAACAAGGGCAAAGCGTAAAGATCAGACTGCAAAAGTATATGAAATAAAACTTGATAAAAGCAAAATCTCAAAACAAAGATCTTATGCACTTCAAAGGCTCTTTCTTGAAGGGAAGTGGTTTACAAACTACATAATATCAAAAGGCATAACAGATTCTGTTTCTTACAAGGATTATAAAATCACAAAGGTAAATGTGAAAGTTGGAGACAAGTTCGAAGAAAGGGAGTTGACTATACTATCATCACAGATGAAACAATACATAATAAAAAGGCTGCAGAGCAACAACAAAAGCCTTATAACATTGAAAGCAAAGGGAAAGAAGACTGGAAAGATAAGGTACAAGAAATCTTTGCATTCAATTCCCCTAATGCAATATGGCATAACCTACTGGATAAATGCGAAGGATAAAACAGTGCATATACAAGGATTGGGCAACTTCAAAGCAAATGGAAT
>JARVJU010000003.1 GCA_029775965.1 Nitrososphaeria archaeon
AAGGATATTGAACCTTTTTCCTGTTTGAACTATTTTAAAACCAAATTGAGGATAAGTAAGTGAAGCTTTTGAACCAACACTTACCTTTAAATCTCAGCCTTCCAACCTTCTTTCCTTTTTTTCTTGAGCTTGGATAATGTCTTGAGATTCCAAAATAGACTGTAAACTTCGTTTTGTAAGACTTGGGAATAAACACCTTTTAGGTTAGGATATTTTTCCTTTAAGGAGAGTAGTTGATGTTCCAATGCGTATTTGTCAGTTTTCTCCTGGTTATTCAAATCATTAAGCATTTGATTGTAAACAAACCTACATTTATCAAGCATCCATAGCAATTTCTGTTCTTGTTCTTCGTTTGGATATAGCTTGAACTTGTATGTTAGTCGCAATTACACTCTTCTCTATTCTGCTATATGCTTCTGTATTATAGGGGAAACAATATATAAATATTTTATTCGCTTCCATCCCCTTGCCAAGGGGACTTCCCGCTCGCTGTGTTAAATGTAAGGTTTTGTCGAAAGCCATCTACAAAGCATCTTTTTATTTATCCTTATGCAAAATATAAAATGATGGGATTGGAGTTCAATCTTGACGAAGCAGTAGAAATGATACGTTCTGATAAAGAAATATTTGTCAGAGTGAATGGATCATTATTCTCCTTGCAGACAATAGGTAGGTCAGAAGAATTTCAGATTGCCTTCTTCTCCTCAAGAGATGAATGCATGCATTTTCTCGACCTAGGGAAAATGGCCAATTCCATCCTTTATGAACTCTGGCCCAAAGCTAGAGTTTTGGTTTCGAGGTATGGTAGATCATTAATGGTCTGGCCCGTAGAATTATCCAAGTTAGGAATGCTGATAAGAAGAATAGGAGCACCATTGACAGGAGTAAAGGTTGAAAAGGAAGTCGAAGCATACGGAGAGGATATATTGCCAAGGGATCTTGCTCTTGTGTCTGTGAAAGGTTATACATTCAGATTACTTGAAAGAGGTGCACTGGGTATCCATGACATAGACCTTGCCTTGGCGAGGGGGCTGAGGTTTGAAGGGAGCTAATTTCCTTCTGACAACATACAGGGGTAGAGAAGCTGAAGCTGCAAGGGAGATAAAGGAGCATCTAGCTAGACTTGGTGATCAAGCAAGCAAGACATTTCTTACCGATGTAAATGGAATAGTGCTTGGAAATACTTCCTTGGACCCGTTACAGGTTTCTGAAAACCTTGATTCCCTTGCGAAGAATGAGCCATGGAATATGAGACTAGTACTCAGATTCATACCCATCGAAACAGAAGTGGAGACAAGCCTAGAACAGATTGTTAAAATGGTAAAGCCTTTGCTGAGTAAGATTAAAGCGGATGAAAGCTTTAGGGTAACTGTAGAATCAAGGCATAGCACTCTAGACAAAAATGATGTTATAAAAAAAATTGCAGCACTCATAGACAATAAGGTCGACTTGGAGAATCCAGACTGGATTGTATTGGTTGAAACTATAGGCAATTGGACAGGTATATCTGTTCTAGCGCCTGAAAAGATATTTAGCTCTACGAAGAGTAAAAGAAGCTAGTTATGATCTAGTAGCAAAGATAAATACCTGTTTCTTGGAATATGATGCCTTAGGAAGATAGAAATTTAAGTATTTACAAGTTCCAACTATGAAAAGCTGAACGTTCCTTTTTTATGGCTTTGCTTTGATTGCCTTTGGATTTATTTTGCTTCTAAAATTTTGTCCATCCACTTTTGATTGCTTCAGAATATGCCGACCAGTATGGGTCCTCTGTAACTGCTACAAGCTTTCTTCCATCTTTGTCTATTACTGAACCCCTAGCCTTATCTGCTGATACTTTGCCTACCCTGAAGCTTTTTATCCCTTGCTGCTTAAGCTTTTCTTGTAACTTATCTGCATCATCTTCTCTACAAGTTATCAAAAGTGAACCACCACTCAAGCTACGCAACGGGTCTATACCAAACATCGAGCATATCTGCTTTGTTTCTTCAGGTATATGTATTCCTTGCAGGTCAACCCTCAGCCTTCTACCACAGGCAACAGAAAGTTCGTAAAGTGCTCCTATCACTCCCCCTTCTGTTGCATCATGCATGGATGTTGCACCATTCTTTGAAGCTAGAATGGCTTCTTTTACAGTAGAACATAGCTGTATATAGTCTATTGCCTTCCGCCACAGCCGCTTGCCTAGCTTTTCCTTCACATAATTTTGGAAGGAGCTAGCAAATATTGCTGTGCTCTCTATTGCGGCCCCTTTTGTCAAAAGTATAGCGTCATCAACCTTTGCGTTCTTTGGTGTCAGATACGCATCTTTATCCGCAAACCCAAAGAGAGTAGCAGAGCCTATTATGGTTAGGTCACAGCCAGGATATCTACCTGTGTGGCCTCCAACAATAGCTATTCCTAGTCTTTTACATTCTTGACTTATAGATCTCACAAATCTCTCTATTTGATCATCTGCAAGAAAAGGTGGCAGATTATAATTCATGATGGCGTATTGAGGCATTATACCGCTAGTTGTAAAATCAGAAGCAAGATGATGCAGAGAAAGCCAGGCTGACTTTTCTGCTCCTACAAGAGGTATAAGTGATATTGGGTCGGTTGTGTAAATCAGAACTCTTTTACCATCAACAGACAAAACACCATTATCTAAGCCTATGCCAGGAGGAATGACCATAGAGGCTTTTTTCTTCCCTAGGTTTCTAAGTATAGTTCTGAATAAACTACCAGAGACCTTACCATACTTTTCCATGGCAGAAATGGTTGATTAGCGTGCAGATAAATTCATTGAAAGTCCTAATCTCTTGAAAGCTGGAGCGCTTGCCTTTATTATTGCTATTGCTATGGGCACATATGCCAAGTCAACTAGAGTGAATATATCAGGAAAGGCAGACCAGAACCCTTCAGCCAAGCTTGTAGGCTGACCGTATCCAAAAAGACCATAGGTGTAGAATGCCCAGTCTGGTATAAGAAATGCTATTGTTTCATAAACAGTAGCAATAATCATAGCTATTGAGATCATCTTCCAGCTCTTGTTTCTTGCCCATCCAACTATAAGAGCCTCTGGTGCTCTGGCCCAGAGCATTCCAAAAGGATAGATGGGCGAGCCGCCCGGCCTTGTCAGTATGTTAAATGTCTCGCCAAGGAACGACCCAATTCCTGTTGCTATGAAAGCAGGCCATGGTCCTGCTAGTACGCTGAATGCCATATAAATAGGGGGAGACCATGTAATCTCATAAAGTGGAGGAGGAAGCGGTATCACAGCTATTGTAGACACTGTGATCAGTGCTGCAAAGACAGATATGAGAGATATCTTTACACTTCTCTTCGGAGACTTTATCTCTTCGCTCTTCATAATTTAGATTTACCCCATCCAGCATATAAATCATATAATAAGTCACTTATTTTCTTTGCTATAATTGCTTTGATACGTATGGGCCATCATCCTTGTAGCCCTGTCTTCTGTAGTACTCCTTCGTTCCAGTTGCTGCTATGACAAGTTGCTTCTTCAACCCGAACTCATCTCTAGATATTCTTTCGGCTTCGGCCAGCAAACTTTTACCAAGTCCTTTATGCTGTGCCTGTTCTCTAGCTTCAGGTTGCTTGCTGATAGGTACAACCTGGCCAAAGATATGCAGTTCTCTGACCAGAGAAGTCTCTGAACCTTTTATCTCAGGTCTATGTTCTTTGCCTGAAGGGATCCTCAGACGAAGGAATCCGAACAGAGAATCTGTTTCTGTATCTTCAAACGACAGAAATATCTCTCTCCCTTCTGAGGCTTCGTAATCAATCCTTTTCAGTTTAGCCTCCTCAACCCTTGGAATAACATCTATCTCTCCGCTTGCAAGTTTATGGCCTATTTCCCTGCACCTTATGCATCTGCATCTAATACCTCTTTCCATCATCCGCATCTTTATCAACTGTCTTAGATTTCCGGCTTTTGTTCCCTCTACTATCTCTTGCTTGGGAATTTCCCTCTGTATCCTCATTATCCTTAGCCATGGAGGAACTTTGCTTTTGAATCTGCATAGAATATCTATAAGCTCCTCTTCGCTGTAGGGTGCGTACTTGCCTATCTTGTAAAGGTTGTAGAGAGCTGTCCCCTCGACTACAAGGGTAGGGTAGATCTTAAGCATATCCGGCCTGTACTTCGGGTCATCTATCAGGCTCATCAGGTCATCAATGTCTGTTTCCGGGGTTGCTAACGGAAGCCTTGGCATCATATGTGCAACAACCTTGAATGAAGAATCCTTCGCTATCCTGAAAGCCTGCACTGTATCCTCTAGGGTGTGGCCTCGGTTGACAAATCTAAGGATATCTTCCCTCAGAGATTGCACTCCTATTTCAACTCTAGTCGCACCGTAGGACAGGAGCATATCTATATGATACTCTTTGCACCAGTCAGGTTTTGTTTCGATTGTCAATCCAACACATCTATGCAAAGCATTTTCATTATCTTTTATAGCCTGAGCAATGTCTTTTGCGCTTTTTCCGTTGAGTGTTTCATAACATCTTTTTATGAAATCTATCTGGTAATCCTGAGGCATTGCAAGGACAGTCCCACCAAGTACAATGAGCTCTATCTTGCTTACATCATGACCATTATTCTTCAGGTTTGATATGTAATCCCTAACCTGGAGAGCAGGGTCATAGTTTCTTTCCAAACCGAATGCAGCAGCAGGGGAGTTACGCGTATAACTTTGAGGAGTGCCAAACCTCACTCCTCCAGGGCAGTATATACATGTACCATGAGGACAGCTGAAAGGCTTAGTTATCACAGTTATCACAGCAATTCCAGACCTCGTTCTGACCGACTTTCTTCTTAAAAGATATTCTAGACGCTCCGCAACGCTTGTGTCAAGGCTACTTAAAATTTCAGAGTTCTTCGGGATCTTTGTGAGATTGTACTTTTTACAGACAGCTAACTTTTCATTCCTCAGAGTTTTTTGGTCAAGAAGCAGTGATGAATCTAGATGATTCTTAAGCTTCTCTCCTATCTCTTTTATCGCAAGTTCGTAGTTTGGGTTGCTAGCTTTCTGCAAAGGCAAGGAGTACTAGAAATGCCCGCATTTAACTTAACCTATTCACCAAACCGAATTGAGAAAGTGAATTTAACTTTTTGATCCATTGCATAACCATAGTCCAAAATTGTTCTCGTTTCTTAACTTTTCTGACTGTATTTTTTCCATATTCCATAGGTTGGACAGCAGCTCCCAAATAGATAGATTGTTATAGACGTTCATTGATATTTATTTTAATGAGTGTGGAGAAGCATTATACAATGAAGGAAGCCGGTAGAATTCTTGGTGTTAGCGTTAGACGGCTTCAAATTTGGGATAAGCGAGAATTAATTAGGTGTGTTAGGATGCTTGGGGGTAGGAGGAGAGTAACTGAAAGTGAGATAAAACGTCTTCTTGGGGTAAAAGAAGTTGATGTAAGTCGTAAAGTCGTAATATATGCTAGAGTCTCTTCCTATGATCAGAAACAGAAGAGAGATTTAGGAAGGCAAAAACAAAGCTTACTGGACTATGCTGATTCTAAAGGTTATGAAGTAGTAGCAGTTCTTGAGTATGCTGCCAGCAATCTTAACGAGAATAGAAAGTCTCTGAATAAGCTTTTCGATATTGTTGAAAGGAAGGAAATTGGTGCAGTTATCCTTAGGTTTAAGGATAGGCTCACAAGGTTTGTCTTTAAATATCTGAAAAGATATTTCTCCTCTCATAGTGTTAGGATCGAAGTTATCAATGGTTATGAGCCTAAAGATGCTTATCAGGAGCATGTTGAGGACTTGACTTGACTTGATTGCATTACTCTCAAGCTTTGCAGGAAAGCTCTATGGTTTGAGAAGCCAAAGATATGAAAATGTGATGGAAGTTGTTAAAAAGCTTATTGTTGAATGAGACATGCAGATTTAAGCTTGAACCACAAGCAGAAAATCTAGCTATATTGGATGAACTTTTCAAAAACTATTGTAAGATGGTTAAAGAATGCTTGAAAGCAATGCATCTGAACATAACTTCCCGTAAGAGACTTCATGAAGCAATATACAAGGAGTTGAGGACAGAATATCCAGACTATCCATCACATTACGTTTATACAGCTATAACACAGGCTTTAGGAATCTTCAAATCTTATAGAAGGCTTTCAAGAAACAGGAAGAACAATAAACCACCAAGTATAAATGGCTCAATAACTATTCTCTTAGATGATACACATCTATTCTGGTTTAGCTGGGGAAACATAAAGTTAGCTACACATAAAGGACATATCATAGTTCCGTTTAAAATCCACGAACATGCAAAGTTTTATGATTGGAGTGTTAAAGGCTCCAGGCTAGTAAGGTCAAATGATGAATACTATCTTCACGTTTCTTTCAGAAAAGAAATCATTGAAGAGGAGCCTTTAGGCTTAATAGGAATAGATATCAACGAAAAAAGCATAGACTTAGCAATAGTTAAGCCAGATAAAGTTAGATTCATTAAGGTGGACATAAGCGAAGTGAAATACATTAGATACAGATACTATAGAAAGCGAAAGAGCATTCAAGCTAAAACTTCAGGGGAAAAGAGGAAAAGGCTGTTATCGAAGTATTCTGGAAGGGAAAGAGAGAGAGTTGATGCGATACTTCACAAAGCTTCAAAGGTTATTGCTGAAATCATTGAGGAAGAGCATGTTAAGCCTGTGATGGAGAAACTGAAAAACATCAGGGATAAGATAGACTATGGTAGGAAGATGAACAGGAGGCTTCACGCCATGCCGTTCAGAAAAATTCAGTCTTATATTTCCTATAAAGCTATGGAGCGAGGGTTTAATTCTGAAATGGTTGATGCTAAGAACACTTCCAGAAGATGCCCGATATGTGGCGAATTGAATAAGCCGAATGGGCATGTCTTCAAGTGTAGAAGATGCTACTTCCAAGCTGACAGGCATCTTGTTGCTGCCTGGAACATAGCAATGAAACGTTCAATGTGGGGTGCTTTACCGTTGCCCCCGAAAGCCCTTGATGAACCTCTAATAATAGAGGTAAAAGGGAAGGGAAGGGATGAAAGCCTATGAATCCCACAACGGTTTAGAATCCTTTGCTCTATCACCTATTATATGGCAAAAGATTAATTTATGATCTTTCCCAGTAGAAGGGATGACGGAAGCAAACAGTATCTTATCTAACCTGAAGGTAATCGGTGCAATAGCTGTTATAGCTATCGTAGGAGGTTTAGCAGTATACGGTGGCACAATCCTTGCTCAGAACATTCAGGGAACTCCAGTAAGGTCTGTCCCAGAGTCCATCAAGATAGTACATGTCAGCATTGTTCCAGGTGCTGCTACAAATACGAATCTAGCGGGATACTCGCCCGATGTAATAACAGTGGTAATAGGTGTAAACAATACAGTTACATGGACAAATAATGACTCTTATCCGCATACAGTCACGGCAGTAAATGGCGCATTTGCCTCAGGTAATATGAATCCAGGCGCTAGTTATACATATACATTCAGTACTCCGGGCGTATACAACTATACCTGCAGCTATCATTACTGGATGCATGGTGAAGTCATAGTAAAGCAAGCAACAGCTGCCTGACTCAAGCTAGTATGAGTCTGGAATAAAAAAATAAAGTGAATGATTCATCGTTAACCGTAACCATAGCCGTAACCGCTACTGCTTGATGAACTGCTAGAGCTCACTCCTGGCTGTACAACACCTACTGTTATAGTACCCGGGTTGTTCGGCAGTCCCCACCAGTCGCCAGTTAAGACCCAGTGTCCCCCTGTATATGCATAGTCCAGTTCATAAGGCAATTTGAGAGTAACTGTACCATTTCCAAGCAGATACCATACAATGGCTGTAACTTTTGCAGATGTAGTACCACTAAACACTAAAGAGTAGTCAGTAACTATGTAATATACAGTGGTGGTATGGGAGAAGAAGGCTTGCCATGTAGCACTTATTGAGCTTGCTGTCGTGTAGGTCCCATTAAGCGCGCTACCTTTTACATACCAGTATAGGACAGAGTTAGAGCCATACTGAGATAATGTTGCGCTGAGGTTCTTTTGACCGATAGCTGCCCAGTGCTCATAGGCTAGAGCTGTAACGGTATCACTTGGCGTAGCAACAGGAGTAGTAGAGCTTGAAGAAGTGGATGTTGTGAGTTTAGAGATGTACAGACCGAATCCAACTGCTGCTATTACTATAAGAACTACAACAACAGCTGCAAAAACTGTGTTGGCTACACCTCTAGATCTTTTGTATAGATGCATTTGGCAAAAAGTAGAATATGTTGTATAATAATCTTTCTCACAATTTATCCAAAATGTAAGATATTAATATCGAGCTCTGAGTAGCAATACAAATTTATTTCGCTAAGAAATATGCTTATCTCATGGCAATTCATCTTTCACAGATGAGATATATTCCGAAAGTAAAGGATGCTTTTTAACTGCAATGGGCGTGGGAGGATTCGAACCTCCGATTCCCGCTGTCTTCCCGGCACTGCCTGTGAGAGCGGTGTCTTAGACCACTGGACCACACGCCCTTGCCAGGTCTGTTTAGAAAAGCACATATGAACCTTATTCTACTGGGTTCTTTTTCATATAATCTTGTAAAGCCTTTTGCAACTCTTCGCTAGCCTTTCTAGTACTGCCATACTTTCTCAGGCAGTAGACTAGGAACTCGGTCCATACATCTTTGTCCAGCGAAATGCTTGTCTTGACTTTGCGCATCTTTCTTTTGGTATAGCAGTACTGCTGTATATACATTACTCTGTCTATACCGCTATACTTATATAACGAAAGTGCTAAACCTTATGTGCTTGCATTCAAAAGAGGAAAGTAATACTGATGTGTTTTTGAAAGGGATACATGCTACAGATCATGAGCTCCTCGAAGCAATGGCGGAACTACTCGATAATATGAATATAAGGAATATGGAATCAGATTAGAAAACTATTTGAATGCGAGAGTTTTTCCCATAGATTAATATTTTAGCTCTAGGGAACACGACGGTTTGTCTTGATTAGAATAAGACCTACAGCAGAACCTAAAAAAGTATCAGCCTTTCTGGGAATAACAATCGCCTTTGCTTTAGGTCTTATGTTCAGAATACAGATGTCCCAGTTCGGCTATTATCTTGATGGCTTTGACCCTTACTTCCATTATTATGTAACTTCAATTTTAGTAAGGGATCTATCAACACAAGGATTTGCTGGAATTTCTAATTTCTTTTCAACTGTTGACTATAAGGCATGGTATCCTGTTGGGTTGAACATTGCAACACAGACTTACCCAGGTATGTACTTTACTTCAGCTTTCTTATATGAATTCATAAAAGCAATAGGAATAAGAATGACACTTTACGAATTTTTGGTCATTGAACCAGCATTCTTTGGCGCATTGCTAGCAATTCCTGCATATCTGATCGGTTCGAAACTTCACAACGGAACGGTTGGCGTTATTTCTGCCCTTTCTGTAGCTGTAATACCAGATATGCTGTCGCGTACAAGCATAGGATCGTACAGGCATGAACCTTTTGCAATACTTGGTGGTATGTTAGCTATATATTTCATCATAATGTCCTATGAAGAGAATGTAGATAGTAAAAGGTCGCTTATGTATGCCATGGTAGCTGGCTTGATGCTTGGTTATGCCAATATTGTATGGGGAGGTGGAATGTACTTTAATGGTATTGCAGCTGTGTCTTTTCTTTTAATTCCACTGCTCATCCCTACTGATTATACAAAATGCCTTAACGCTTTTGCTGTACTGATTGTAGATCTCTCAGTAGGGATGGCATTTCCAAATCCAGGAATCTCTTGGCTATACAATGCAACTATCATCGCCATGGCTGCAGGAGGGTCTGCAGGGCTCTTGCTGACAGCAATAACTAAACATGCCAAAGATGCCAACAAGATAATAGATAAGTGGGTTTTTGCAATTATCGTATCTCTGATAGGAATTGTTTCCTTGTTCACAGGCCTTGTGCCCGGGCTAGCAGGAAAATACTTGGTTCTGATAAACCCCATTACGACAGCGGCTGGGGCAGCGGTACACACAGTTGCAGAGCAGCAAGCAACAAGTGGCGTCCAGTTCTTACATACTTATACTGTTTTACTTTTTCTCTCTGTTCTCGGTGGATATTTTGCACTTAAGAAGAAGAATGCTGCTTCAGTAATCATGGTTGTCACTTTACTGTCAGCTTTGTACTTTGCATCCACATACGTGAGACTTACAGAGCTGTTACCTATGCCCATAGGTGTCCTTGCCGGTTTTGGGACATCCAAGCTGCTTGAGAATGAAGAAAAAGATGCAGGCAAAAAGAAGTTAGCAAGAGAAGCAAGAGTCGCTATGAAGAGCGTAGTTTCTATCCTTCTGATCTTTCTGATAGCTGTTACAGCAATATATGTCTGGCTACCCGGAGTTGTAGATAGGGGATATTCTATTACTTCGTCAGCAACCATACTCCCCGGCCAAGTATACGTCCCTGCCTGGCTTCAAGCCCTCACATGGATAAGTGAAAATACACCTCAAAACGCAAAGATAGTGTCGTGGTGGGATTATGGCTATTGGATAGAGACTATGGGTAACAGAACAACATTCATAGACGGGGCTACTATCAATTCAGCTGTCATGGCAGAAGTAGCAAGGATGTTCCTAAGTAACGAAACACAGGCAGTTAATATAATGAAAGACTTGGGCGGGAATTATGTAGTTGTGTTTCTTACCCTGATAAAGGTGACACAGTCTGGAGCCTCATACTACACTCTTGGAAGAGTAAATGGAATAGGAGGGGATGACAGCAAATATGATGCTATGGCTGCTATAGCAGGCTTGAACGATAGCATCTTCAACAATGCATATACAGACATGCCGAACAGATATTTTTGGAATAATACTCTTCTGGGTCAACTATTCCCTCTAAACTACGTTGGTTATGGCCTTTATGATACAAGCACTGGAAGCTTCAGCATAGAACCTAGCTACAACCCAAGCTACTTAGGACAGACTAACATGATACAGATTCCTCTCTATACTATGCAGCAGAAGTATCCGTTTGGCGCTTCTCCTTTTGAGCTTGTCTTCCAGTCTTCTTCTGCACCAGTTGCAGGAAATGTGATAGCTCAGGTATTTGTGTATAAATTCGACCCGTCAAACGCTCCAGCTTAGCTCAAATCACTTTTAACAGCCTATTTGAGTTATCACTACAGTTAAACATGCGATGAATCGCTAGCTGCAGCACTGAAACTTCAGCAACTTTACTCTAATTTATCATCTATATTTGCCAGAGGAGCTTGTTATGGTTCTGCGCGTAAATATTGAAAGTATAGAATAATGCTCTGGCTCGAAAGGCTAACTGACCTGGCAAAGTTACATGTATCAAGTCAGAACCTTTTTAACAGATAGGAAAAGCGATGGAATTATGGCTTTAGGTAATGATGCAAGGCTACTATTAGCTGCAGTTATATTTGTCACAGTTTACTCTATGCTTTGGGTAAGAAGAAAGGGCAAGCCACTGCTTCCTATGTGGATAATATTCCTGATAGGAGGGATTCTTATGCTTTTAACAGGTATAGAAACTGTAAAGCAGGCAGCATCTTCCATCGATATTCAGGTACTTGTATTTCTTTTCGGGATGTTCATGATTTCTAAAGGATTAGAGCTTTCCGGAGACCTGGAGAAGATGTCTAGCTGGATAGTTAGGCATGGTGTTACACCTTTTCGCTTAATGATGCTCCTATCCTTTGGCTTTGGTCTTACTTCAGCTGTATTGATGAATGATTCTTTGGCAATTATAGGCACCCCTATACTGATAAGCTATGCAAGGAAAGTCAGGATAGACGCCAAACCTCTTCTTTATGCGCTCGCCTTTGCTGTCACAATAGGAAGTGCCATGACCCCGATGGGAAACCCACAAAACATGCTTATAGCATTGCAGAGTGGTATAAAGGAACCTTTAGTATCTTTTCTCTTTTATATTGCACCTTTTTCACTAATAGAGCTGTTTGTTACATCAGTCTTCCTCCTGTACATCTATAGGCCCAAGCTCAGACTGGGTAAAGAAAGCATTGAGCTGACAGTGCTGAACGACCCTGAACTTTCGAAATGGTCCAGAACTGCGCTTGCTGTATCTATTATAGCAATAATTTACTCTAACCTTGCCCAGCTTTTAGGATACAGTCCTCTAATAGATATAGCTGAGGCATCCTTTATTGGATCTGTTTTTCTTCTTGTTGCTTCGAAAAGAAGAATCGAACTTTTAAAAAGAATGGACTGGAGTGTTCTACTGATGTTTGTAGGCCTCTTCGTATTCACAGAAGGAGTTTATTCAGGAGGGATTTTTAACTTGATCTCTTCCTATATATTACACCTTTCAGGAGATAATCTTCTCTACTTTATAGTATCTGCAAGTATACTGATTAGTCAAGTGATAAGCAATGTTCCATTAGCCATACTGCTTATGCCGCTCTTCAAACAATTGATACTTCCTTCTCAGGCTGGATACTGGGCAGCTTTTGCAGCATCAAGCACATTAGCTGGAGCTCTGACATTGCTTGGAGCAGCTAGTAATCTGATAGTTGCTGAGCAGGCTCAGAAGTATGGGGAGAGCATTTCATTCAGAGAATTTGCTAAGCTAGGATTAGTAATAACAACTACTGGTGTAGTCATTTTGCTTCTAACTTTGAAACTCTATGGCCTATAATACATCGAAATAGATTCTGAACCCTTGTTCAGCGGTAGTTAGCCTATCTATTCTGACACCCTTTAATTCTGAAAGTTTCTCTACATGAGTTCCGCCACATGGAATTGGATCATAACCCTCTATCTTAACCATCCTTATCTGTCTTGCATTTTTCAAAGCATTCTGCCAGAATTCTCTTAGTTGAACCGAACTATCATTATCGATAATGTATGATGATACCTTCAAGCCCTTTTTTATGCTATCCTGCATTATCGAGTAGACCCTTTCTACTGTATCTTTACTTGGCATTTCACCTTTATACCCGACATAAGATTCGTCTCCAAGCCAAGAGACTGTTGGCTCATACTCCTTTCCTGTAGCTGCTTTTAATGCTCCATCAAAAAGATGGGCAGCTGCATGTCTTCTCATATACAGATACCTCGTATCCCAGTCTATAGCTTCCTCTGCCTTTCCCAACTTCGGCTCGCCACTTGACTTGCCATACAGTACTACTACATCATTCACCTTGAAAGCTTTCTTTACGTTCAAGGTAAAACTTGGAGAAATTATCATTCCTGTATCGTTAGGCTGTCCGCCACTCTTTGGGTAAAAGATTGTCTTTTCTGGAATTAAGTAGTAAGAGCTGCCGCTCTCCTTAACTACTTTTAGCAGATTGGTTTCGTTTGTCTTTGAATATGGTTTCTCAAGGTAGAGTAGTTTGGTTGGAGGTATATCCTTTACAATATCGTCAAGCTTCAAGCCCTAAAGGTTCCTTCCAAGCCCCTCAAAAATGCATCGGCTTCCTGAAGTACTCTTTTGGCATTATCATAGCTCAGTTTTTGCATCGCTTCTTCATAGGTCATCCATAGAAATCCCTGATGCTCATCCGAGACCTGAACAGCAGAAGGCTTAGTCTCCATGAGGAAAAAAGTAACCTCCTTTGGATTTTGCTGCCCCTGTTTTCTATACGTGTATTTTATTGTAACCTTGAAGCCAGGGAGTATCCTTAGATGTTTGAGCCCTGTTTCCTCGTTCACTTCACGCAGCGCTGCATCTTCTTCTGTCTCTTTATCCGCTAAATGCCCTTTTGGGAACTCCCAGTACCCCTTTCTGTTAATCATGAGTAAATACCTAGGGCTATCGCTACCAGCTCTGTAGAATATGACGCCGCCTGCAGATTTCTCCATGCTACTAAATCAGATGTAAAGCCACTGATAAAAGTTTGCTTTAAAAATCTTCAGAGCTGTATCCAAAGGTTAAAAATATCTGCTATCAAAAGCTAAGCAATGCCAAGAACATTCAGGGCCCCGCAAGGAGTATTGAGAACGCTTATCCTTGCTTATGCATCTCGTTCCCCAGTCAATGGTGTAGAGATAGCAAGGTCAGTGGCAAAGGATACGGAGGGTAGATGGAATCCAAGTCCTGGTTCTTTGTACTACCTGCTAAAAGAGCTCAAGGAAGATGGCCTGCTGCTGGAGATGAAACAAGGAGGAGAAAGAAGGTACATATGTACACACAAGGGAGAGGAGGAAATGAGAAAAGCTCACACTATGCTGAAGGAGATGACTTTGCGCTACCTTGATATGCTGAGGCTCTTAGCTAGGATGCTAAACCATGATGATTATAAGAGGATCGAAGAAGTAAAAAAGATCCTTAGCCCGTTTTAGGTAAAATAAGTCAGGCTCCTGAGAATTATCCCCGTCTACTCTTACTAATTCCGCTGGATACTAGGAATACAATAGAAAAGGTACGAGCCTCAGACAAGGCCTTCCTTTGAGTAGGTTTGATATGATTAACATCTTTCCTTACTTGCATATCTAGTAGTGTAAAAGTCTGCTAAATGGATCCTTTTTTGCTGCAGTTGATATTGATATAATTCATGCTTGTCTGGTATTTTATCCTGCGACATATTCTCCAAGGGATAAAAGTTGCTGTTAGTTTTTTTATTCGAATGATACCAAAACTGGCCTAGGGGTTGTTATCAAATGGCAAAGCACACCAAGGCTTGAAAAGACAAGCCAAGTTAGTTACCAGAAATCGCACCCTTCTGTGTAGCCATAACCTCAGGTGAATAAAGCAAGCAGGAGACCTTTTTTCCGTTGTCAAGGTTGTACATCTTTGGCGTGACAAAGTGTGAGAGAGAAATAAGAACACCTTCTTCTGTATCCTTGATATTCGCTATACTCATAAGACTTCTCATTTTTTCTCTTTCAGAGGCTATCATTTCAGAAAGCTGAATAGAATTTGTTCCTTTAATCAGTATGCTTAATGCATCCTTTGGAATAACCTGTGTATTACCTTGAAATGTGGTATAGTATTTTCCTTGAACCAGATAATCAAGGTCTGTAGCTACCTCGTCAGCTGTCCAGCCACACAGCTCAAATGCAACAGGACATCTTGGATGGAATCTGCATCCTGACGGCGGGAATACTAGATTAGGAGGATCTCCTTGGAGTATTATTCTCTGCCTCATTCTTGCTCTTCCTGGTACAGCTGAGATCAAGGCTATTGTATAAGGATGAGTAGGATTTAAAATAACATCCCTTTTTACACCACTTTCCATTACTTTCCCAGCGTACATAACGTTGACAAAGTCCGCCATGTATGCAATTACAGCTATGTTATGTGTGATCAAAAGCATACTTATGTTATATCTGCTACGAATCTTCTTTAAAAGTGAAAGTATCTGTGCCTGAACAGAAACATCTAGGGCTGAAGTTGGCTCATCGAGAACTAAGAACTTTGGAAGAGTTGAAATGCCTCTTGCGAGAGCTACTCTTTGCCTTTGTCCTCCTGACAGCTCATGGGGATAGCGAAAAGCAAAATCTCTTGGCAAACCAACCTCGTCAAGCAGTTCAAGACATCTCTTTCTTGCTTTTTCCGGATCAAGATAGCCTGTAGCAAGCATAGGCTCAGTTATTATATCTTCCACCCTCATCCTAGGATCTAGGGAGGAATAGGGATCCTGGAAGACCATCCCCATCTGCTTCCTCATTTCTTTCATTGCTTTGCCTTTACTTCTAAAAATAGAATATTCCTCTTCTATCTTCCTACACTTGTCTGCCTGATTTGTTTCTATGTATTTATCATATTCAGCTAGTACATCGTCAGGTATGTCGAATAGCACTTGCCCAGAAGTTGGCTGGAGAAGAGCCATCAGAAGCCTTCCAAGTGTGCTCTTGCCTGAGCCGCTTTCACCAACAACACCTACTATCGACCCCTCTTTGATATCAATGCTTATGTCATCTACAGCCTTGAGACTCAAACCCCCGCCCACTATTCCTGTACCTTTAAGCTGGAAGTATTTTGTCAGTCTCCTAGCTGCTACTATCATTTATTATCACCGCTGTACAGAAAACAGGCTACATAATGATCCTTTGAGACCTGTATCATATCTGGAACCCTTTCCCTGCAGATCTCCATAATATAAGGGCACCTCGGGTGAAACATACAACCGCTAGGTGGAAACCTCATATCTGGCACAGCTCCTCCTATCTCCTGGATTTCTTTCTCTTCAAGAGTTGGTATTGCAGCTATCAGGAATTTGGTGTATGGGTGCATGGGATTATCGAAGATCTCTTTAGTTGGAGCGATTTCAACTATCCTACCTCCGTACATTATACCTATTCTATCACAAACTTCAGAAAGTACAGAAAGGTCGTGTGAAATAAATATAAAGGATGTATTGAATTTTACCTTCAAATGTCTTACAAGCTCCAGAATCTGAGCTTGCACTGTGACGTCTAATGCAGATGTTGGTTCATCCATGATAACCAACTCTGGGTTATTTGCAAGCGCTATAGCTATTACAATCCTCTGTCTCATTCCTCCAGAAAGCTCATGGGGGTACATTCTGATTACCTTATCCGCGTTAGGAACTTCGAGTGTTGAAAGCAATTCAAGCGCCTTCAGGTAGCCCTCTTTCAGCAGTACCCTTCTTGTATACCTGCTAAGAATTGGTGTCTTGGACAACCAGCTAGGCAGATTCCCTTTTTCCTTTACAGCATTAAGAACAAACCTATCAAACCAGCTCAGCTTCTCAGAGTGAAGTGATAATATCATCTTCTCTTTCTTAGCATCAGCTAGATCTTTTCTCCTCCATATACTAATTACCTGTTCGGTCAACCCCTCAAGTCCTTTGTTTCGAAAGAAATCTTCCAAAGCTTTTTCATCGGATTCTGTTGCTCTCAGTACCTTTAGAGCTTCATTCAGATCTGACCTTTTTGCATTTGCTCTAGCTAGCCTGCGCATAGCTAGAGTTCTAGGCTGATGAACCAGCATTGTTTCAGCAACTTGATACCCTACCTGCAGAACAGGGTTTAGGCTTGTCATGGGATCCTGAAAGACCATAGCTACTTTGTTACCTCTTATTGTTGAAAGTTCTCTGTTCATCTTTTTTATTACGTTCTCATTCCTCCTGAAGTTAAATTTTTGGTTGCTCTTCGTTGCATATTCTCTGAGAGGCGCTATAACATCCTTCCCGTCTAAAAGCACACTTCCCGACGTTACACTTGCATTTCTTGGAAGAAGGCCCATGATAGTAAGGCCGAGAGTGCTCTTTCCTGATCCGCTTTCCCCAGCAATTCCAAATACTTCGCCCTTTCTGAGCTCCAGTTCAATTCCGTTCAGCGCCTTATAGATTCCCCTTCTTGTATAGAATTGCTGTTTGACTTCCTTCACCTTAAGTACCTCGGACATTTCAGCCCCTCCTTCTTGGGTCTATGACATCTCTTAACCCATCTCCGAGAAGGTTAACAGCTAGCGCAAAGATTGTGATGAACAAACCAGGAAAGATAAGTGCCCATGGAGCCGTCTGGACAAAGTTTAGCCCCAAGCTCGTAAGATATCCTAGTTCTGGAATGTTTGCGCTAGGTATGAAGCCTATAAATGCTAAAGTGGAAAAGATCACCATTATTGATCCAAGGTCAAGGCTTATCTGAATAAATATTGGAGGCAGAACATTAGGGAGTATATGACGAAACATTATTGTTGTTCTGCCTACACCTGCAGCTTTTGCTGCCTCAATAAATGTGTATTCTTTTGTAGATAGCGTCTGACTTCTTGCATACCTTGCATAGAGCGGCCACCATGTTATGGCTAATGCTATAGACATGTGCCAAAGACTTCTGCCTAGAATAAAACCTACTGCCAAGGCGAGAATAAGATAAGGAATGCTGAAAACTATATCAGTAATCCTCATTATAACCTCATCAAACATACCCGAAGCCCAGGCAGAAACAATTCCTATTACAGCTCCTACACTTGCCCCCACAGCAACCACAAAAAATGAATAGGCAAGGTCAATCCTTATCGCTTTAAGTATGCTAGTCAGAAGGTCTATGCCTGGATAAGTCGTTCCTAGTATATGCTGTGGGGATGGGGGCAAAGGAACAGGATTCAGGAAATTGGGGACCAAAACATCAGGGTGATGAATACCGAGAAGCATTGGGTCAAACTGCATGATAAGTGCATCTATGAGATATACAAGAACTATTATGAGCCCGACAACAGCTGACTTGTTTGCCATGAAGACTGAAATTGAAAGCTTCAGGTTTTCCCACCTTCCTGCTTCTGCCGTTTCTTGCTGCAACTGTCATCACCCTAGTATCTTATTCTCGGGTCTACAAAAGCATAAGCTATATCAAGAATCAGATTTGCAGAGACAAGAATCAGGCCGAAAAGAAGAGTAGACGCCATTATCCCACCTACGTCATTGTTGAGAAGAGCTTGTGTTGTCCAGTAACCTATGCCTGGATAGCTGAATACTGTCTCTATCACAACTGCTCCTCCAAGCAAGAATGCAACAGTCAGTCCAAATAAGGTCAGGAGAGGGAGCAAGGCATTCCTCCTTGCGTGCAAATTATACACTAGCTTAGCAGATATACCCTTTGACCATGCGAGTCTTATATAGTCTTGATCAAGAACCTCCAGCATAGATGCTCTAAGTATTCGTATTATGCTAGCTACAGTAGCAAGAGCAAGAGTTAATGAAGGAAGCAATAGATGAAGGAATGCATTCCATGCAACCTGCCAGTTGTTATGAAGTATTGCGTCTATCAGAATGATATGCGTTGGGTATGATATACCATTGTGGTACCAAGAAAGGTTTGATACAAGAAGTGGATTCACAACACCAGCGAATGGGAGTATCTTAAGGTATACGCCTACAGCAAGTATTAGTGCTACAGCGATAAGATAGATAGGCATTGCGTAAAGAGAAAAGGAGCCAACTCTTACTACTTGGTCTGTAGCTGAATCTCTATTGACAGCTGAGTAAACCCCTAGCGGCACACCTATTACCCATATAAGTATAGAAGCTACTGCTGCTATCATAGCAGTATTTGGCAAAAACAGTTCTATTGCAGTAACAACGCTTCCGCTGAATATAGGTGTATTGGTATAACCCCAGTTACCCTGCATGATTTGGTAGAGCCAGTAAAAGTACTGGATGTATATAGGCTGGTTAAGGTGAAATTCTTCTGTAAGTTTTTGTATAAGCAGAGTCCTTGCTTCACCTGTCAGCCTTGGATTGACATACTCTGCAAGGACAAGGTTGGTTCCCCCTGAATGGCTGAGAACGAACACTATGAACGTAAGGCCTATAAGTGTTGGAATGAAGAGCAGTAGCCTTCTAACTATATAGACCCAAAGCTTCATAGCATATGCTCCCTTGTGTAATGAATAAAAAATAGAATAAAAACATCATGGTGATTTTCTAGCTATCCCTTTACCCACCAGTAGTAAAGCGAGTCAGCAGCGCCGCCTATCATCGGGTTCTCCTCATAGGATATCTGCCCCTGATAACCATTCATGTATGGCTTGACAATCCAGAAGGCATTAGGCTGTATTGTGTACACGTACATGTATAGGTTTATGGCTATCTGCTCTGCTTGCTTGTATAGCTGAGCTGCAAGCGTTTCATTAGCAGTTGAATCTGCCTGCTCTATCAAACTATTCATCTCAGCATACATCTGTGCCTGATCCGGATGACCTGTTGCGTTGAAGTATTCAACTGAGAATCCATCTGGCGCCGGATATGTTCCACCTTGCTTGTACATTGCGTCAACAAAGTCAGCTGGGTATGGATAATCAGCTATCCAGCCAAGGTAGTAGAGCGGCATTGGGTTTGATCCTGGTACCTCGTAGCCTATCATAGTGCTGAAGGGGACATATACAGGAGTCATCTGAATGTTCGGGTCTATCTGCTGCATGGCTGCTGCCCACATCTGAGCCGCTGCATAATCAACTGTGTCACCACTAGATATGACTACGGGTATATTTATTGATACATTATACTCGCCTGATTGTTCGAGCAGCTGCTTTGCATATGATAAGTTATAAGTTGGGACATTCTGCAACTGGCTCTCTGGCACATGATATGGTAGCCCTTTGATTATTACTCCAGCATAATTCTGTCCAAAGTCTACATGATACTTGAGGTTACCTTCTATGTTATCTATGTAGTTAGTGTAGTTAAATGCATAGGCAAAGGCCTTTCTTACATCAAGGTTTGCAAAGTAATTGGGAGGTGCATGGTATTGACTTCCAAAATCTGTCTGCATGAGGCTTTCACTGAAGTTCAATGTAAATATGAAGAAGAAGTCGGATAGTGTTGGGAATTGGTATAGACTAGCTTGTCCTTGCCCTACAAGGGTTGTTACCAGTGGGAAGTAGTTGGTAGGCAGGTCGGCGACTATGTCTGCCTGTCCGCTTGCGAACAGATTATAAGCTGTTTCTGGGTCCTTAACCCACTGTATGACTATGGTATCATTAGGCCTTGGTACACCTGGCGTGCCTGGAAAACCTGGGTTAGGCACCAATGTTATAGACTGTCCAGGTACATAGCTCTGTATCATGTACGGGCCAGAAGCAACTGGATCATTTTGCACTTTCAGGTTGTAGCTTCCCTCATTCCCTTGGTTCTGATATGCGTAAAATCCTGCTGGCGTAAAGGTTATCCCAGCACCTACCTGCTGTAGCCATGCTGCATCTAGTATACCAGCGCCTAATGGGTCAGCTATTGCAGTGAAGAAGAGCTGGGGCGGTAAAGGTCTATCAACATGGAAAGTAACTGTCTGGCTGGAGTTGCTATACGTTACTGCACTCATTATTGCATTGAAGTCTGCCGTGTCATTGGCTGCTGTCATTATAGGGACGCCTATTGTTGCTCCCGGAACTAAATACTGAGCTAGTATCCAGTCTGGAGTACCTGGTGCACCTCCAACAAACAGCATATCCCTTATCATGGAATACCAGACATCATATGCAGTTATAGGATCGCCGTTAGAGAACTTAAGCCCCTGTCTTATCTGGAATGTATACTCTGTGTAGTTAGAGTTGATACCTCCGTTCTGGACAGTAGGTACCTGAGCAGCAACCATTGGTATGAATGATGTCGTAGATGAACCGTTATATATGAGCAAAGTTGCAAATATATTAGATACGACTTCGAAGCCTACAGATTCGTAGTCTATCTGGGGATCAAAAGAATATGGTCCTCCGGGCACATTCTCTACAACGTTTATTACGCCCGGGTTAGGTATGTTGCCAGTATATTCGAAAAGTTTGAAGGTTGTTGTTGCGTTGCCAACAGCTATCGTCTGATAGCTTGTGTAGCTGTAGGTTTGCTGCGTGCTTGTATTTTCAGTGTAGATTGTGAGACTTACTGGATATAACCCAGGAGCCGAATAGCTTATGTTGACTGGATTTGTGACAGGGTCAAAAGTTGTGGAATTGGCAGGTACTGTTTGTGTCTGTCCGTTGCCGAAATTCCACACATACTTTACTATAGATATATTTGTACCGGTAGGGGCTTCTAGGAAGCCTCCGTATAGGTATACTGTCTGCCCAGCTTGGAAGAAAGGTGCACCGGGATTCCGCGTTGCGTTAAAGGTTATTACAGGTACAGATATCAACTCAGCAAAAGAGGAATTAACGCTAGGCGTAATCTGAATGAGTCTTGTTGCATTGTAAGTTGATGCGACAACTTTGCCGTTGACAACTTCTGATGCTGCCACCAAATACCTTCCGGGGTATTGATAAGTATAACTGGTTGTAGAATTTGTCTGCGCAGAATGACCGTCGCCAAAAGTGACATTAGCTTGACCGTTAGACAACAGACCGGACACTGTAAATGTTATGGGTGTTCCTTGTAATGCAACCAAAGTTGTAGGAGCTAGCGTAATAGGTGGTGCGGTCACCTGACTTGGCTTTAGTGTAACTACGTAAGCAGCCGCCACTATGGCTACTATTATTACGACAACTATTGCTACTATAGCTGCTGTGGAGATAGCTTTGCGTTTTGTGAACTTCCTTGACGAATTCAATCTTTTCTCAAAAAACCCCCTAATGCTATTTGCTATTTATACGTTGCGAATAGAGTTGTTGAATGAATTGATTATGATGTTATGTGCTCGCTTGCCGAATCATGCTTTTCATGCGCTCCGACCTCTTCTTAATCACCAATTTAACAGGGTGTCAAAAAACTAAATTCTTATGTAGCCAAGCAGAGATATGTTCACATATATATTAGCTGTTCAACATGCCAAGATAGAAATAATTGTAAGTTAATGGAAATATTCATTATCAAAATTTTTCTGCGTGAAAAATAAAGTCATAAGACAATTTCGATAATTTGAAAAACGGAAAAGCAAATCTATAAATAAATCAGCAGACGAAAGCTCTTGGGCGTTGACTGTCAAATGGCTTTATCAGTATGCTGTAACATGCATTGTTGCATTACAGAAAAGGTGAGGGAAAATGTATACCTATAGCATCCTTGGTACTTATCTGCCCAGTATGCCATGGCTGAGCAAGTTTCAGGGTTTCATAGAAGGGTTACTTGTAATTACTTTCATCACGGTAGCTTTTGACAAAATCGGAACTTTTATGTTCAGAAAAGGATTGGTCAAACCTTTTTATGTAAAGGGACACAGGGTTCATCATAAGATAATCTACCCGATAGTTATGGGCTCCTATATACTTCTTTCTGCACTTGATTTTCTTGGCATAATTGAGCCAGTTTGGAGTTCAATCTGGTATAGAGCCGCTATAGTTTCAGCGATTACAGGATTCTGCTTTGCACTCGACCTGGTTGCAGATACAATATTTGACGGAAGGAAACATGCTATCTTGCACCACGAATGGGTCTACCTTTTAATCCCAGCCTATATCATTCTGGAGCTTCTCAAAGTAGCAATATAGTAGAGTTATTATTTAAGGAATGCAAGACAATGATTGATGAGAGAGCTGTTTAACGAAGTACTGGGTAAGAAGATTACATTACCTGAAAAGATAGAGAAGATAGTCAGCCTCAATCCGTCTATTACAGAATCACTCTTTATGATGGGATTAGGCGATAAGGTAGCAGCAGTAAGTGCATTTTGCGCAAGACCACCAGAAGCACGTAGCAAAAGAAAGATCGGGAGCTACAATACTGTAAATGAAGACATACTTGATAGTATAGAACCTGATATCATATTTACAATTACAGGCTACCAAAGGCAGCTTGCCTTTGATCTATCGAAAAAGTACAGCGTTTACCCACTTGAACTACCAACTACAGTACTAGGTATACTTGATATGGTCACAAAGATAGGATTAGCTATTGGAGAATACGAGAAGGGACGCTCCTTGTCAACAGAATTGCTTGGAAGATTACTGCATCTTTTACCAGGCAAGGTTGACTACAGACCTAAAATATACTTGGAAATAGACCTTGGAGGGTCCGTAACATTCGGTGCGTACAGCTACATAACTGATGCGATATATCTGCTTGGAGGAAGTAATGTATATGGCAATGAGCAGGCAGAATGGTTGCAACCTGACCTTACCAGACTTAACAGTGTTGCTCCTGATATATTCATATACGAAGCAAAGATGTACTCTGACTTTCATAAGGAAGACCTCGAGAGATTAATAGATTCTAGGGGATGGAGAAACATGAGGTTTATCACTAATGGGACATATTATCTTGCTCCCGGTCCCCTTGACTTCTTTGCTCACCATGGACCGAGCTTTATACTTGATACTCTTCCATGGTTGAAAGAGAAACTGGACATTTATCAATCAAAGTACCTTAGAAGTTAGGTCAAAAGCTTAACCGCAGCAGCCTAATGCCTGATTTATGGGTATTTATGCAGAAGGCAGTAGGAAACATCATATTTAAAGTCCCCAAACATATCAGCCATAGGGGTCTAGCACTTTGTTCTCACCAATCATAAATGCCATAATACTTTTGATTCACCTTTTTGCTGCTGTTATATTTATAGGTGGCTCTTTCTTTATGTGGCTTGTTGTAGTACCAGCTTCTTTTGAAGTCGCTAAGGAAGAATCGCAGAGAACGATGCTTGTTGGAAGGATAGCAAAGAGGTTTGGCTTGGTGAGCAATATTTCATTGATAGTTCTGATTTTGACAGGGATTTACAACGCAAGCTGGTACCTTCCTTCATATTCAGCCTTGCTCAGTACCATCCCAGGAAGACTTTTGCTGGCAAAAGTACTCTCTGTGGCTCTTTTGCTTATTGGTGTATATTCCCACAACGTTTACTTCGGAAGGAAGATTGTCAGCCTTGCAAGAGAGGGAAAGGTGCAGCAACTGAATGCATTAAGGAAAAAAAGTAGAGTTGTTTCGACCTTCAATCTTGTTATGATGATCGTTATTCTGCTTATAGCTGCACTCATGCAGGTCTACTAGCTAACTCATAATTTTGTACCAGCTGGAAAGTAAAAACTGCAGCTAGATTACAGAACAGCATGATGGCAGAAACGGAATTCGTTTTAAGATATATGAATTCCAAGAGCTGTTAGTGCTTATCTTTGCTATCAAACCTAGTCAATACACTTGTATCTATGAAGGTGACTTAAATGTCTTATAGGTACGCAATTGGATTAAGATAGGTCGTAAAATTTTTTGTTTGAATCACCTGTCATAATTATGCTAGAAGACAATTTTGTGGTAGCCCGGGAAGGATTCGAACCCTCGTCCCCAGGGTTCTCCTCTCACCAAGCAAGGTGAGTCTTAGCCCACTCTTTAGGAGATCCAGAGCCTGGGATCCTTGGCCGCTAGATTCGGCGGTCTCTAACCATGATCACGACCTCGACCGGGCTCCGGGCTACCAAGCCTGCCTCAGAGCAGGAGGTAATTAACTTAACTGATACACCGGTTTCTTATCTGTGTGACAAAGCGGCATTAGTCATCTTTACCAAACGTAATTTTTTTTCAAGTGGTTGCCAACCAGAATAGATATTTTCATTAGGGTATTTCGTAACTCGCAAAGGCTCATTTTTACAGTATTGCGTTTCGTTAGGGGTTCAATTAAAGCTTGACCTTTTGGAATACTAGACTCCATACCTTAACTACGTATTTGCCAGGCTGGAATTGGCATGGGGTGCATCATAGCTAAAAGGTGAATACAGAGAGCTATGTTCAAGCTCGTAAAATACTATTCCACTACCTTGCTATGGCTGCAAATAGTGCATTATTATTTATCTACCTGCTACATGCCAGCTGTGCAAGGATAGTATGCAGACACAACGCAGAGATATAGCTATGCTTATTGCTCTGAGAGGATTAAGAAGTTTTGGCTACGGCTTTGTAAACACAGCACTGGGCTTTTATCTGATAGCTCTGGGTTACAAAACTTTTCAGGTTGGTATCCTTATCACAGCGTCAGGATTCTTTAGCGCGTTTCTGATAATAATTTCAGGCGTTCTTGCAGACAGAATAGGCAGCAGAAAAATCTTCCTGATTTTATCCTCTTTTCTTACAGCCCTGCTAGGAATAATCTTTGCATCCACGACTAATTTCTTTCTCTTGCTGGCAGGAGCATTACTAGGTGGCGCAGGTAGTGCTGGAGGAGGTGGGCCGGGTGGGGGGCCTTTTGGCCCAGTACAGCAAGCACTTCTTGCAGACAAGGTCAGCGACAGAGACAGAAACAGTATTTTCAGCTTTAATGCACTTGCAGGAACAGTCTTGTTCAGCTTCGGAGCACTTCTAGCTGGGCTTCCGAGTCTTCTTAGCTCTTACAGAAGTATGGAGCTTGAAATCTATAAGTTACTCTTTATTCTCATTGCGACTTTGGGCTTGGCTTCGATAATCATTTCTGCTATGATAAAGGAGATGAGGGTCAAGCAGGAACATTCACGAGGAAACTCGAAGCTGATAGGCAAGTTTACGATGACATCTATACTGAATGGTTTTGGCATGGGTCTTATACCCCTCTCCTTGCTCACCTTATGGTTTAGTATAGCATACAAGGTAGGCGAATTCCCCATTTCTATAATGGTATGGGCTTCCAACATAGCAGCTATATCATACCTTGCAGCTTCCAAGCTTGCGAGTATTCTCGGAACAGTCAAGATGATAGTGATAACAAGAGTTCTAGGAGTTGCAATGCTTGCCTCTCTACCAGCCATACCATTTTTTCCTATTGCTTCAGCAGTTTATGTGTTCAGGGGTGCTCTGGTCAGTATTGGGATGCCTATCAGGCAGTCATACATGATGGGTGTGGTAGACAGAGAGCATAGGTCTACTGCTGTGGGAGTGAGCAGCGGTTTGGGCTGGGGCGTGCCTTATGCAGTAAGCCCTGTGATTTCAGGTTATGTAATGCAAGAGGTGAGCGATAATCTACCAATATATGCTTCAGCATCCTTTCTGGTTGCGAACAGCATTCTTTACTGGATCTTTTTCCATGACATAAGACCCCCGGAAGAGATGGGGCACAGCTGAAGATCAAATACTTTTTAATCCGTATTATGCTGGCGATTGCATGAACTTTATTCCGTTAGACGCTTTGGAGGTCTTTCTTTCTGCTCTTATAGCAGGGTTGCTTGGCTCTTTAACAGGCCTAGGTGGAGGTGTTGTTCTTACTCCTCTACTTGTTCTATTCTTGAGAACGCCTATTCAGTATGCTTTAGGTACATCGCTTATCTCTACAATAGCAACTTCAAGTGGTGCGGCATCTGCCTATGTGAAGGATGAACTATCGAACATGTCTGTAGGAATATCTCTCGAAATAGGCACAACAACAGGCGCTATAACTGGCTCTTTGCTGCTTTATACAATACAGAGGCTAGGCCTTATATACATTATATCCATAATTTTTGGTTGTGTACTCATATTTTCAACCCTCCCTAACTTCACGAGGATGAAGGGCGAGCTGCCCAAGGAGGTAAAACCTGACTACTTTACGCATAAGCTGAAGCTAACGGGCATGTATCATGATCAAGCTCTGAACAAGGATGTGCAATATGTTGGAAGGAGATATCCGCTAGGGGTAGCTGGTATGTTTGTTGCAGGTCTAATGTCTGGCCTGCTCGGAATAGGATCAGGGGCCTTCAAGGTGCTTGCCATGGATATGGTTATGTCTTTGCCTTTTAAGATAACCACAGCAACAAGCAATTTTATGATAGGTGTAACTGCAGCAACAAGTAGCGGTTTGTATTGGTCCCTCGGGTTCATCGACCCGTTGCTTGTGGCTTCTACTATACCAGGAGTACTTATCGGTTCTTTGATAGGTACAAGATATCTCAACAGGTTGTTAAGCAGAAGACTCAGACAATTATTCACCATTGTTCTTGTGGTGCTTGGTCTAGAGCTGATACTCAAAGGAGTTGGAATAGTTCTTTGAAACTTGAGAGAATCATTAGCCTTACATTAAGGGTAGGTGTGGTGTCTTCAGCTCTACTGGTAGTTTTAGGGCTCTTGCTCTTTTATGTGGAAGGTATAAACAGCTTTATACCAACAAATCAGCTGAATGCCTTTTCAGTGTTTTATGGGCTAATAACAGGCAACCCAGAATCGATAATACTTCTGGGTGTAATGGTGCTTATAGCCACACCCATAGTTAGGGTACTTGAGTTATTCCTAGATTATGTGTGGTCAAAGGATAGGCTGTACATTGCTTTGTCGCTAGCTGTCCTTATGCTTATGCTAGTAGGCGTGTTCTTGCTGCCTATTGTGCATTAGTTAGTCACTGAAAGTTATTTATCCCCATGTTTTGCAATCAAAGCCATATGACGCTTGAGGGGTACAGAGGTAAACTTCTGGAAATACTTAGCAATGCAAAATGTTCCATAGGAGATGACATAGTAATAGTTACAGAGTCCAGAAGCATTGAAGGAGTTCTTATGCCCAGATATCAGTATGCAGATGCCGAGCATCTAGTTCTAAAGCTGAAGAACGGGTATAATATTGGTATATCAGCTGATAGAATAAAGAAAATAAAACTGATAGGCAAGGGAAAGGAACCTTCTTTTGCTACACCGCCAAAACCAGAGCAGACTCCTGGTCTGCCAAAGGTGCTTATACTTGGTACAGGCGGTACAATAGCGAGCAGGATAGATTACAGAACTGGAGGCGTAAGGGCAGTTATTTCTTCAGAGGAGCTTTATCATCTTGTGCCTGAGCTTTCCTCCATAGCTGAGATAACTACTGACATTCTTTTCAACATATACAGCGAAAATATGACAAGCGAGCACTGGTCCAAGATAGCTACAAGGGTTGCAGAAGCTATCAGAGCAGGGTATGATGGTGTAGTTATAACCCACGGGACAGATACATTGCACTATACTTCTGCTGCTCTTACCTTTGCACTTGAATCCCCCCCTCTGCCGGTTGTATTGGTTGGTGCGCAGAGGTCTTCGGACAGGCCGTCATCTGACTCTGCAAGCAATCTTATAGGAGCTGTAAAATTTGCTGCAGAGTCAAGAGCGAAAGGAGTGTTCGTGGTTATGCATGATGGGCCAAGTGACGATGAACTTGCAGTGCACAGCGGCGTTAGAGTCAGAAAACTTCATACAAGCAGAAGGGATGCGTTCAAGTCTGTAAACAGTGAACCAGTTGCTAGAGTGAAGAATGATAAGATAGAAATTCTGGAAGAGAGTATAAGAGAAGAAAAAGAGTCAGGTTCGTTCAGATTATTTGAGAAATTTGATGATAGAGCAGCATTACTCAAAGTTTATCCGGGATTTCATCATTCAATAATAAAAGACCTTGTAGATAATGGCATAAGGGGCTTCATACTGGAAGGAACTGGGTTAGGGCATGCACCAAAGTCAAGCTATGGGGCTATAACTTATGCGATGAGCAAAGGTGCATTCGTAGGTATGACGAGCCAATGCATAAACGGAAGTGTAAGAATGACAGTATATGACACAGGAAGAGACCTGCTAAGCATAGGGGTTAAACCTCTTGGTGACATGTTGTCAGAGGTAGCTCTGGCAAAGCTCATGTGGGCTTTGGGGAATTTTGATACATCAGAAGTTGGAGATATCATGACCAAGAACCTAAGAGGTGAGATGCAGGAGAGGAGGTTGCTTTGAGCCAGCTAGACCCAGAAAGGATACGCCTGAAAGTAGGGCTTGAGATTCATAGACAGATAAACAGCTCTGCAAAGCTGTTCTGTGCATGTCCTATCATAAAAGAAGAAGATGGAAAGAGTTTTAGGAGGAAGTTTAGACCGAGCGAGAGCGAGCTCGGGGAAGTTGATCCAGCAGCATTGTTCGAAGCAAGGAAAGGGATATGGATAAGCTATGTAGCTGGAAGAGAATCGAGCTGCCTTGTTGAAGCAGATGAGGAACCTCCGCATGAAGTTAACAGGTATGCCATTGAAACAGCCATAATGGTATGCAGAATACTTGGCTCAGAAGTTGTTGATGAAATACAGGTGATGAGAAAGATGGTCATAGATGGTTCAAACACAACGGGTTTCCAGAGGACTATGGTTTTAGGCATAGGAGGTTCGCTCAGTGTAAAAGGAAGAGTGGTAGGTGTTCAGACAGTCACTCTTGAAGAGGATGCTGCAAGGATACTTGATAGCAAGGATAGAGAAAGAAGGTTCTCACTTGACAGACTTGGAATACCTCTGATAGAAGTGTCTCTTGAACCTGTTACAGCATCTCCGAAGGAGATAGAGGAGATAGCTTTGGCATTGGGAAGGCTTCTTAAGGCTACAGGTAGGATGGAGAAGGGTATAGGTTCTGTAAGACAGGATATCAACATCTCCGTGCTTGACGGCGAAATTATAGAAGTGAAAGGTGTCCAGCAGCTTGATCTTATATCAAAGGTTGTACAGTTCGAGGCAGAAAGGCTGCTCTGGCTTAATGAGCTGGCTAAAATCATGAAGGAAAGAGGATTAAAAAAAGGGTTTATGAATCAACAGGTATTTGATGTAAGCACATTACTATCAGGGACAAGCAGTAAGATAATTCTTGCTGGGATAAAGAAAGGAGAAAGGGCTCTGGCTGTCAAAGTAAAAGGGATGAAGGGTTTGCTTTCAAAGGAGCCAAGGCCTAATATGAGACTTGGAAAAGAGCTTGCTGATATAGCTAGATTTTACAGCCTTGGAGGTTTGTTTCATTCAGATGAACTGCCGAACTATGGAATAAGTAAGGAAGAGGTTCAGAAAATAGAGGAAGCTTTGAATTGCGATGTAGATGATGCCTTCTTGCTCATTGTGGGAGAAGAAAATAGAGCAAAGCTGTGCATTCAGGCTCTTTGCAAAAGGATTGAACAGGCTCTGCTTGGAGCACCAGCTGAAACAAGAGCAGCAAAAGATAATGGTGAAACAAGGTTCATCAGGCCGAGACCTGGTTCTGCAAGAATGTATCCTGAGACAGACATACCTCCAATACCGGTAACCAGTGCAATGATAGCAAAGGTAGACCAGTCTATACCTCCTCTTTGGGAGGAGCAGGTGGAGCAGATTAAGCAAAGATACAGCCTCGGAGAAGAGCAGGCACAAAAGATCATCGACTCTGACTACCTTGAACTGTTCAAAGAGCTTGCAACTAGCCTAAAACTGCAACCCACATTCATAGCAACTCTCTTGACAGATACCATTGTCAGTCTGAGGCGCGATGGGTTTGATACGAGCAAGATATCTGAAGACACACTTAGAACCCTTTTGTATAGCATATCAAACGGCACAACAGCCAAAGAAGCAAGTTACGATATTCTCGCTTTAGTTGCAAAGGAAGGCATAACTGTGGATGAGGCGATAAACAAGTTAAATGTTTCAACTATAACAATCGAAGAGCTTGTCAGGATAATTGACTCTGTAATAGAGAAAGAATACAAGACGCTTGAAGAGAAGAAGGAATTGGCTTTCAGTGCACTGATGGGCTCAGTAATGTCTCAGGTAAGGGGAAGAATAGATGGCTCAATCGTAAGTAAGATATTGAAGGAAAGAATTCAGAAAGGGTTGAAGAACTAGGAAAGAAGATAGTGTATTGCTCTGTTTGCTTGTGAATCCATTTTGTATTCCATACTGCTTATAATCCTCTTCTGTTCAACCATCATCCGTGTCACAGAATAACGTAAGGATAAGGATAAAGATCGGACAGAATGAAGCCGAAATAGAAGCACCAAGGGAACAGATGCGTGAACTGATAGATTTACTGCCCGAATTTGTGAAAAGTGTAAGTAATATTCAGCAAAGAGAAGATGTTAGCACTAGTATGCCTCGTGCTAATGAATTGCCAGAGATCAGGGTGGAAAAGGGAGAGTCTTTGCCATCTATAATAGTAAAGTTATTCTATTCTAGCTGGGGAAGACAACCAAGAAAGTTGCTTGATGTCAAAGAAGCTCTTGAATCCTTTGGACTTATATATCCCAAACAGTCTGTAGCTGTATCCTTGCTGAGACTTGCAAAAGAGGGGAAGCTAAGAAGGTTCAAGCAAGCAGATGGAGAATTTGTCTACACCGCCTCTACAAGTCTCTTGCCTTTTGAGCAGCAAGTTGCAGGTGAGGTGCAGCAGACTTGAGCGAACAAGATAGACTGAAAGTTCATATCAAGTTTGGAGACTTCGAAAACGACATAGAAGGGAACCCCGAAGAAGTTGCTGAAGAGTTCAACAGGGTAGTTACGAAGCTGATACCAACGTTTGATATTGCAAGAAAGATAGTGCTAAACTATAGCCTGAATGACCTTATCTCTAGATTTGGCGACTTCATAAAGATAACGCCTGAGGGACCAAGAGTGATAACAGAGAAAAGGCTGAGTGACAAGGTAATGATAGCGCTACAGCTGGTAGCTGTTAAGGTTGGTGCAGAGTCTGGTAGAAAGACATCCCACAGAGTTACTCTGCCAGAGCTGGAGAGAGCTACAGGTCTTAACCCAAAATCGATAAGCTCAAGGTTAAGTGAGCTTGTAAAGGCGGGTTATGTAGAAAGAGTTGTCGTAGATGATGGCACCTACTACTTTATAACTACTATGGGCGTCGAATGGTTATCTAGGCAGGTCTCAAGGTCCTAGCTCCGGAGGCTTCTTCTGAACATACCTGTAATTTCTTGCACTTCCCTCTCTGCTTAGTAGTCCTTCCCTGACCAGGTCGGCTAGAACGTGGGAAACAGCAGTCCTATCGTAATGGTATCCCCTCCTTTCAAGCTCTTCGTCAACTTCTGCTAGGGAACGAGAGCGCGAGAACCAGGTTTCTTTCCACATCTGCTCCATAAGTGTTTTGCATGTTACACCAGTTGATTCTTTCTCTGCCTCTTTTTGAACATCTAACCCTGCAAGTACCTTCTGTATTACTTCAGTCACCTTATCCTCGGCGCATTCTAGCTCTATCTCCCAGCTCCCTCTTTTAAGACGAAGTCTTATCATGGAAGAGCTCATGTGACCACCCGTATTGTTGCGCATCTTGCTAGTGCGCAATACTTATTAATGCCTTTCTGCTTGCTATTGTTGGCCAAGATGTTCAATCAATATACCCTAGGAGCATGTTGCCTAAAAACCTTTGCTACTTACAAGCTAGATACATGCATATGCAGGTGAGATATTTTGCAAGTTGAAGCTCTTCAAACCGATGATCTGTCAATGTTGTCAAAAGAAAGTGTTTCGTTTCTTAGGGGTAGAAGAATTATCCTTCACAGGATAGGACAAGAAGAGAAGCCTTTTCTGGGCTGGAATTCTATAGGTGAAAACAGGCTTGACATAGTTGAATTTTCTGATACGAATAACAGACAGCCTGTTGCATCAATTGATTCTAGTGTTATACAAGTAGCAGAAACTGACGAAGGGTATGTATTTGCAGCAAAGGGTTGCGTAGCTTATAATTTTTTGGATAAAAAGAGAACATTGATGTTTGGACCTGCCATTTACTACTGGGCAGAATCAACCTCCAGCCATATAGAAGAAAGGCTTGGGGAAAAGATACCTAGCATATTCTTCCGCGATCCCCAGCTAGCAATGCGAGCGTTGAGGATCCTGCTCGAGAGGAACCTGACATTTAGAGCAGTAAAACAACTGCGGCATGGTACTGTACTTATTGATGGATCTCTGAAGTACTCTTCTATTGAGCCTCAGAATGCTGACCTCAGAAGTATCATAATGTTGAGCAAAGAAAATTATGGAAGCTTGGCTGGAATAGCAAAGAAGACCAAGATAAAGGAATTACAAAGACTAGAGGGTCTGCTATTAACAAGAAATTTTCCCTCATTCATAGACGTGACAGAGATAATGAAGATAGCTGGTGTTGAGATAGCAGGAAAGAGTTTCTTGGCAAAGTTGTCTGGCAATGCGCCTGCTCTCAGAGTAGATATAAGCCATGATGAAGGAGAAGATTTCTTCAGTAAGCTCATCAGTAGTGATGCAATTGTGAATGGTTATCCTGAGACACTTAGGGCAGCACATCTTCTTTCAATCTTCTCACCAGCAGATGAAGCTGCTGTCAAAGCTAGACTAGGTAAAATAGATGGATTGTCAATCTTGCCTGGATTCAACATCAGGCATATGCTACTAGGAACACTGGAGGTCAAAAGAAGATGAGGATACTGACAAAACAGAATGATGAGCTAAGAGTATTGGCTATGCCGGGAGAAAATATTAACAAAGGAGATTACCTCAAAATTTATGATAAATTGCAGGATTTATCACTTGTAGTTCAGGTATATGATATAGCGTACTTTGACTCATTAGGGATAGAGGAGGATATACTAAGGGATGAACTTTTTTCTTCCTCGGAGATAGTAAGGGAAGATCCTCTTCAGACAGAGAACCTAGGCTTAATGATCAAAGATGCAAGGGTTCTGATATGCAAGATAAGAGGTGTAGTGAAGAAGGATAGGAAGGAGAACGACTTTGGCTGGTTGCCAAGCAGAAGCATAAGCAAGATAGCGAAGCTTGGAATAGAAGAAGTGGCAGCTCTTGCAGGATCTTCAGGGGAGAGAAGCATAAAACTTGGCTATTCTTTATCCGGCGAGGAATTTTCGATTCATGCAGAAGATTTGGATGGAAGACTAAATGTGATAACAGGTAGAAAAGAAGCTGGGAAATCTCATCTTGCAAAACTTCTTGTTTCTGGTCTGATTGACCATGGAGCTAGAGTTCTTGTTCTTGACATAAACGGTGAATATGGTGGCTTAGCTTTCGATAAGGATGGAGGGGCTAGCAGGTATGCAAAGAAGATAAAGGTTCTTCAACCAGGATTCAACCTTAAATTCACTTTGCAATATCTCGGCAAGAGAGCAGTTGTAGACCTGATGCAGAATGTTCTTGATGCTCCTGGTGCAAGCTTAAGGGAGTTCATGAGGATATGGGATTATCTCCAGCAATCAGGAAGTGTTTCTCTCGGCTCTCTCGAGGATGCAATTCTAAGATGGAAGTGCAATGAGCTTGTCAGGGATGCTTTACTTTCGAGGTACTATTCTCTTTTGGGTTCTGACCTAGTCACAGATAATGCAAGGTACGCTACAACATTAGAGGAGGAATTCTATTCTATCAATGAAGGAGGTGCGGTAATAGTATCTTTAGGAACCATAGGACCCGTAGCAAGAAGGCTTGTTGTAGAAGCTCTACTCGCAAAGCTGGTAGAGTCAGAGGAGCAAAGAAAGCTGGACCCTGTATTTCTTTTTGCCGAGGAAGCTCATCTTTATCTTAGGCATACGTACTGGGAAGATCTAATAACAAGAATGAGACATTTTGGCATATTCACAACATTTATAACAAATCAGCCAGATGCAATAAATGCTGGTATATACAGGCAAGTAGACAACATATTTCTGTACAACTTTACAAATGACAAGGATGTAGATATGATTGCGCAGGCTTCCATGACAGATTTTGAAACTGTAAAGAGCATTATCAGATCATTACCTCCTAGGCATTGCCTTGTGCTTGGAAAAGTTGTTAACGACATGCCTGTAGTTCTAAGAGTAAAGGATACAGACTTTCAGACGTTAGGATTTACACGTCTTTTTTTCAATCAGCTGACAGCTAAGGTTCAGTAAGGCAACTGTTATATATACAATCGACAGATAACGGAAACATGCCAGATGCTGTTGATGAACTTGCAATAATGATAGCTGGAGAGCTTGCAATAAGCCCAAACCCAGGAAAGGCGATGAAGACATGGAGGGAGAGGGCGGAAATAGGACAGGCTCAACTCGCTAGGGAGATGAGGATATCTCCATCTGTTCTGAGTGATTATGAAAATGGAAGAAGAAAATCTCCAGGAACTGGCTTTCTAAAGAGGTTTGTTCATGCATTACTTGTGCTTGATAGAGAGCATGGGAGGCTTCTGCAGAAGAAGCCAGATGATCAGAGGGAACAGGCTATACTTTCCATAGGAGAATACCTTGAGCCTATAAAGGCGCAAAAGGTGGTAGATGCCTTAGGCTGCCAAATACTGACAGGAGAGGATCAGTTAGAAAGATACCTATACGGTTTTACTGTGTTAGACAGCATAAGGACAATTTATGCTTTATCCGGTACAGAGTTCTATAAGATATTCGGTGCAACCACAGAAAGGGTGATAGTATTCACAAAGGTTGGTCTTGGAAGAAGTCCTATGGTGGCTGTGAGAGTTTCACAGCTTAAACCCAGAATGGTTGTTGTGCATGGTATAAAAGAAGTTGACCCCTTAGCTGTGGAGCTCGCAAAACAGGAGAGAATTATACTTGGTACATCTTTGCATCAGGAGGGCAAAATTCCAGAGACACTTGCTGCGCTATCGAACATCTGGATAAACTATTAGCATCTGTTAGACAAATTCTTTTCACTCGCTAGCTTGCAGATTGACTGATAACAATTATAGCTAGGGTATAGCACTAGATACTTCGCATCTGGGTTCACAAGGCATAAGAACCATATACTTTTAGCCAGAGTGGATGCCAAGTCTAGGACTGGATTTACTTTTTTCCCTAGGCTTGATCATCGTTGGATATGCATCTTACAGAGCAAAAGCTACAGATGTATCTGGCAGCCTAGCAGCTATGCTGATAGGAATTATTATAGGCTTTACGGCGGGGTGGCTGTGGGTGATCTATATTCTTGTATTTCTTGTAGCTGGCTCCCTCGCTACACACTTCAGATACAACGAAAAAGCAAAGCTCGGTGCAGCAGAGGAGAAGGGAGGGAGGAGAGGCGTGTCAAACGTTTTGGCGAACGGTTCCATAGCTCTTCTGCTTGCTATACTTTACTGGGCAACAAAAGACTGGTACATAACCGGCATGTTCGTAGCAGCTGTTGCATCCCCTGCCGCTGATACTATGGCAACAGAGTTTGGTTTACTGAGCAAGACTAGCCCAAGGATGATTACTGATTTTACACCAACCCAACCCGGTAGGAGCGGGGGCATAACGCTACTTGGAAGCCTTGTCGGACTTGCAACCTCTGTTATCTTTGGAATACTAGCAATTCTAATGGGTATCACAGATCTATCACTAGCAGCTATAGGCATAATAGGCGGGTTTGTTGGTGTCTTTCTTGATAGTTTTCTTGGCGCAACTTTACAGAGCCTTTACCAATGCTATGTGTGCCAGAGATATACAGAAAAGAAATTACATTGCAATAAGCCTACGAAAAGAATACATGGTTATAGCTTGATAGATAATAACATAGTGAACCTGCTTGCAGGCGTAGGGGCTGTATCATCTGTTATTTTACTTGAGATTTTTCTTTTTTAGCTTATCCAAAAGCTCGGAAATCTTCTGTAGTGTTATCGGATGCAGGTAATGTTCAATCAGCTCTGCATCTTCATAGGCAATGTGTTCATCTACTCCTATTAGCAGGAAAAATTCTGCCAGCATCTTATGCCTTTCTTCCATTCTTTCTGCGAGTCTTCTTCCCTTTTGAGTCAGGCCTATGCCTCTGTACTTAACATATTCAACGTAGCCCTTATCCTTCAGCCTTTGCAGCATCAGAGTTACACTAGGCTTGCTTACACCAAGCCTCTCAGCTACGTCTGTCTGTGATGCATAGCCGTATTTTTTTATCAGGTGATTAATTACTTCTACATAATCTTCAAGAGCTGCCTGTGTACCACCTTTTCCTCTGGATGGTCTATAGGACACTGCGTTTCTAGTTGCTGTCATGTAATATAAGCATTGCATACTCCATTATTTAAGTTTAGAAGTTATGTTATCTAAAAAAAGTTATATTTACCTAACTATGAACCATATTGCTTGAGTGATTCTGTGCAGGGCTCTGTATGGACTAGCGAAAAGTCATTCTTTGCAAAACTGCTAGCCTACACAGGGCCAGCACTCATTGTAAGTGTTGCATACATGGACCCTGGAAACTACGGTACAGACATAGCTGGTGGAAGCAGTTTCAACTATGATCTTTTATGGGTGGTCTGGCTTGCAAGCTTTATGGCTATGCTTATGCAATATCTGTCTGGAAAGCTTGGAATAGCTACGGGCAGGGACCTTGCAGAGCAGTTGAAAATATCTCTTGCAAAAAAGAGGTATTATGTTCCTTACTGGCTTGCGTCAGAAGTAGCAATAGCTGCAACTGACCTTGCTGAGTATCTTGGTACAGTGCTTGCTCTAAATATGCTCTTTGGCATACCATTGCTTATAGCATCTATTTTTGGCGCTGCAGATGTTGTAATAATACTAGTGGCAGTTTCCAGAAGGTTCAGAGTGCTCGAGCATTTATTCGCATTATGGGTATCGATAATAGGTATAGGATTCCTCTATGAAATATTCTTGGTAAGACCGAGCCTTTCCCCAGTTGTGATTCATTCTTTCATTCCTGAGCTTAGTCCAGCAACTATAGCTGTTGCAGTCGGGATAATAGGTGCTACTGTAATGCCTCATGCTATATACGTTCATTCCTGGCTCACAAAGAACAAGATAAAACAAGGGAGCAGAGAGGAGAAAAGAGAACTGCTAAAATTACACAGAGCTGAGACTATTTTATTGCTTGGTGTTGCTGCTTTTGTTAATGCTGCAATATTGATCATGGCTGCCGCAACTTTGTATCCAAGATATAGTTATGTAACAGAAGTAAACCAGTACTATCTAATTTTGAGGCCTTTATTCGGCCCAGCAGCTGCTATCATATTTGCCACTACTTTGCTTGCTTCTGGTCTATCTTCCTCTACCACTGGCACTCTTGCAGGACAAGCTGTTATGGAAGGATTGCTCGGTGCACGTGTAAATGTGTATCTAAGACGAATTGTAACGAGACTCATAAACGTGATACCAACAACCTTAGCTATACTGATTGGAATAGCTCCCCTTGAACTTCTTGTATATAGTCAAGTTGTTCTCAGTTTAATGCTTCCTCTTCCTATGATACCTCTGCTCAAGTATACAAATGACAAAAGATTGATGGAAGAATTTGCAAACAGGAATTTAACTTCTATCATTGCTGTTCTTGTTGCCATTACCATTATAGCGTTTAACGCCTACTTGCTTCTCTCTTTATCGTAATTCAGCTAAACAGAAAACTCCTCTTTAAAAGCGAGCAAAAAGATGGGTGTAAAGCAAAAGTAATCTGTGACTTGAAAATTTCTTTAGTCAGCTATTCGAATTTCTCAGAAGCTCATCAACTACAGATTCCTGATTGACCCTTCGCTGCTTCCAAGTATCTCTTTCTCTGATCGTCACAGTGCTATCCTGAAGAGTCCTGTCATCAACAGTTACAGCAAAAGGGGTTCCTATTTCGTCCACTCTTGCGTATCTTCTCCCTATGGAGCCTGAATCGTCGTAAATGCATGGTATACCTGCCTTTTTTATCTTGCTGTAGATCTGCTGTGCTGTTTTCTCCATCTCTAATTTGTTCACCAAAGGGAATACCCCAGCTTTGATTGGGGCTAATCTGTATGGCAGGTGCATTACGTTCCTCTTATCCCTTATGTCATAGGCATAGAGAAGACATGCAAGCATAACCCTTTCTCCTCCAAAACTTGGTTCAACAACATGAGGTATGAATTTTCTACTCTGCAACATAACTTCTTCTTCTTTAATAATAATAAAAGATGGATCTACCGCTATACCTGCAATACTTTGTGGTGGGGTATTAGTTCTATCCTTTATGTTACTGTACTCCTTCATCACTTCCTTCCATCTGACAGGTTCTCTTTCTTTCAATTTTTGGACATCTATAGACCAGACCCTCCTCTTCACCTTCTGCGGTTCATCAAGCTGAACGCTAGCTGTATATTCTGCTCCAGTCTTCTTCATATGTGAAGTAAGGTCATAATCCGTTCTGTAGGCATGACCAGCTACCTCAATCCAGCCAAGCTCGTACATGAATACCTCGTGGTCGAAGGTCTGAGCGGAATAGTGTGCTCTTTCACCTGTAATTTTCTCCACAAACCTTTGCTTCTCTCTCGGAACACCCAAAGACTGCAAGAATCTCTGTGAAAGAGCCATAAAGTATGCGAGCCATTCTGTCTTTATAATGGAAGAAGCTAGTGCATCCATTATGCTTATTGCTACAGCATCCATCTCTCCTTGAAGAATCCTTCTTTCGTCAAGAATGTAGAGCTCTTCTTTAAGCACCTCATCTATATATTTGCATTTAGTATCATTGGGATCCATAAACAGCTCAAGCTCCAGCATATGGAATTCTCTGAGCCTTATTATCCCCTGCCTTGGAGATATTTCGTTCCTGAATCCTCTTCCTATCTGCGCTATACCGATAGGAATTCTACTCCTTTCTATCTGAAAAAGTCTGTTGAACTCTACGAATATTCCTTGAGCTGTTTCTGGCCTAAGGTATGCAATATTATCTGCGTAAGGACCGATCCTTGTTTCAAACATTGTCAGAAATGGCTTAACTTCCCAGCTTGTAGAGCCACATTCAGGACATCTTATAGCTAAGTCAGTAAGCTCCTTCTTTATCTGTTCTATGCTCAGAGATTCTTGTATTTTCTTGCCTGCGTCTGATAGAAGGTGATCGGCTCTATACTTTCTGTGACAATTAAGGCACTCAGCCATTGGGTCTTTAAAGTTAGCAACATGCCCTGAAGCCTCAAGCAGAGGCATAGGCATGAGACTTGGCGTATCTACTTCTACAAAGTCATGTGGCCTAACAAAAGTATCTCTCCACAGCTCTTCCACATTATTCATAAGCTTGACACCTAGGTCTCCCAAGACATAGAGACCTGCAGAGCCACCGTATGTTTCGTAAGCAGCCCAGAAGAAGCCTCTCCTCTTTGCTAGGTCTAATACATCGTTGACTCTATTCTGCATCCAAAAAAGCTCCAAGGTATGCATTCTTAAAGTTTTGAGCCAGTTGGTTAGATTTGTTCTGTATTAGCCTCGACTTTCTTCAATCAGTCATTCTTTCTTGTACTGAGCTCTAATCTTCGCTACCTGTTCATCACTGAGAATAGAAACACTACCAAGTTGCATCATAGCAATGTATATCTTTGCAGATTCTTCAAGCACTTCTATCTTTGATGCTGCATCATGCAATGTCTTTGCAAATGCAAAAAAACCATGATTCTTTATACCAACAACATCACAAGTTTCGAGAACCTTTGAAACTGCATTCGCTCCCTCTTTACCTGGAGTAGCAAAGTCGACTACTTGCAATTTATGCACAGCAGCTGCATGCTCTGGGGTAACAGCCTTAAGCTCAAAACCGGACGTTATAAGAGCTACAGCTGTTGGAGGATGACCATGAACAACAGCTGAAATATCCCTTCTTTTTCTGTATGCGATAAGGTGTGTCTGTAGCTCGCTAGAAGGAGTCTTCCCTCTAATTATCTTTCCTTCAAGTGTAACTTCTACCAGCTCTCCTTTAGCGATACCTCCTTTGAAGTATCCCGAAGGAGTAATAAGTATTCTATCACTAGAAAGTCTCACACTTGCGTTTCCTCCTATGCCAGAAATAAGGCCTCTTAGATAGAGTCTCTTCATCGTGAAAGCCAATTGTTGCGCAGCCAAGTTGGAATGTCTTTCCATAACTTCAAGGATAAAAGGTCAGATATGTATGCCTATTGTTCAGAGTAGTCTAACTTTAAATCGCTTGCTTCAACAGCTATCTTGGGCCCGTGGCCAAGCATGGATTAAGGCATCAGCCTCCGGAGCTGAAGATCGTGGGTTCAAATCCCACCGGGCCCGCTCAGGTTCGATTTCTTAACGCAAACCTCGATTTCATTATGTCGGTTCGCTTATACATTCTATGCAAGTTTCAGCTATCTCTTATAATCGATAATGTCTGTTTGACATTTTACAGGATGGCATAGCTAATGCTATCCACAAAAATTTATAGATTCCCGATCCT
This sequence comes from Nitrososphaeria archaeon, assembly GCA_029775965.1. Lineage (GTDB taxonomy): Archaea > Thermoproteota > Nitrososphaeria > Conexivisphaerales > DTJL01 > JAKAPW01. Next base: position 41,140 of record JARVJU010000003.1, read on the forward strand.
AGCATATTCATCGCTCTAGCCTTCACTTTCCTTTCAGGCTGCCGCTTAATCTCATCTCGCCTTAGTCGCAAAGAAATCAGCACATAATTACTGAGCACAACCTGGAACCTCATGTACTCTTGCTATCTAATTCTAATATGCTGCAGTATGAATAATTGATGCAGAACAAATTTTACACCTGCACTACCTTTTCCTTCATCAGCTAAATTATAGCTTTAACGTTCTATCCTGAAAATCTCCATGTGATGCTGATTAAAAAGATGCTTGGTATATTCAGCAATTTCCTCATCGCTAAGATTCTCTCTGTTTTTCAGGATTTCATAGATAGCTATGCAGTATGAACATGGTTCCCAGGCAAAGCTGATAGTTGTTGTACTCTGCATACTTATAGCTATTATAGTACATGATTAAAAATCTATCTGAAATCTAGATGTGAAATCTATACAGCCTTGGACTTCGCATTTACCTCTTACAGGTGTAAGTTTGAATCCTATCCAAGCTTTTAATATCAAAGCTATAAAGGGCTTTGCGTGAACAACAGGCTTGTCAAATTATTCATCCCCTATGTAGTCATAATGAGTTTCCAATACCAGTTCGCCAAACAAGGCCTAACATACTCGTCTCCATACTCTTTTATGGCGCTGAGATATATTATTGCAGGCTCTTTGCTGCTTCTGATGTCAAGAAGACTCAGTATGAAAAGAGATACATTATACCTAGCTTTATTAACATCTATCAGCACTTTATTCTGGATAACAGGGCTGGAGTACGTAAGCCCTGGTGATTCTGCTGTTATCAGCTATAGCATGCCTCTATTTGCTGCTATCGAAGCATCTATATTTTTAAAAGAGAAGATATCCGTTTCAGAGATAGCGGGTATAACAGTTGGTTTTTTAGGTGTAGCACTATACTCTTCGACTCTTCAGCATGGTTCTCTTTTTCTTGGAGTGGTTCTGACGCTGATAAATTCTGTCTTTTGGGGAGGGTTCAGCGTCTTTATGAGAAAAATGAGAAATGAAGACACCTTCTCTGTTGTAGGTAGCCAATTTATAATAGGTTCGATCCCTTTCCTCTTGCTTAGCATTCCCTACCATCATATTGAGTTCTCCACTAATTTCATATACGATGTATTGTATGTTTCGATACTTGGCGGTGCTGTACAGCTTGCGATATGGGATGTATTACTTAAGGCAGACAGAGTTGGCAGGGTAACTACATACTCATTTGCTGTGCCAGCACTTACAGTCTTTGTTGAATCTATTGAAACATTGACACTACCTTCACTAACAGCTGTAGCTGGTGCTTTAGTTATGTTCACAGGCATAGCAATTGCCAACAGTAGTTATTTTGGAAGTAAACCTAAAGAAAGAAAATTATTAGGATGAACGAAGAAAAAGCATAGATATCAGTCTGAGACTCAACTTGATTTAATCTAATCTAATTTTACTTAACTTAGACATCCTATTGTGGTGAACTACCCCACCCTTATGGATGTGGCTTCTGCTTTATCCGTTTGTTTGGAGCTTCTCGCTTCATAGGCAATGCTTGCCATAATTTGAATTGAACTTTTCTACATGAACATTCATACTTCTGAACAACATTTCAGCTCGTCTGATAAACGCAAGAGCCTAGCCTTTTACGTTATGCCTACTCTTCACCTTTTCGATGTACATTAAAGGGTAGCTAATTTCTCTGATAAACCTGAGTCTGGCTGTAGCTTCTGCGCCTCCGTAGCGAGCAACCACCTTTACATCTATATTCCTTCCACTCAACTCTGTATAATCATAAGGATTCTTCTTTTTTTTCAAAATTCCTGTTTTTATCTTCACGTCAGTACTTTCCTTAAAGGGTTGAGTTGCTGAGCTTAACCTTATCGTCTCTTCTAAAGAGGAGATAAGTCTCTTATCACTTGAAATTGGAATCCCTGTAAACTTATGATATATCATTGCAAGAGCTATAGCAGCTTCAAATATAGCCCTCTCTCTGTCTGTTATGGAGGGGTCGAAGTACTTTGAGGCAGGGTCAGACAAGTTTATTCAACTCTGAACCTGCTACCCTTATGAATCCATTTATATCTTCTCCTTTTGACGTAGCATTATACAATTTTGCCTTGCTATACTTGGCAAAGTCCTCGAGGATTCTTTTTGCAATTCCCAATTTTATCAATTTACTCGGCCAAGCATAAACATCTTCTTTCAGATTTGACTTTGAAAACCTTCCAACCATCTTACCTAAATCCATCCCGAGCAAAAACACAGAGTCGCATTCTAGCTCTTCGCACAGCAAGACAGCTCTGTCGCCATCTGTAAAACCTCCGAAATTCCATAAACCATAACCGGGTTCAACCTGTGTAGTGCCGATAATCCTTTCCTTAAACTTGGGGACATAAGTTTCCAAAAGCTGCATGTTATCTCCATGAGCATGAACAGACAAGTAAGATCCATACTTGTGACATTGCTGTATATCTTGCATTTCCCCATCAAGGTCTGTTACTATGATATCTGGTCTAATTCCTTGCTCAAAGAGGCATGAAGTGGCACCATCAGCAGAAACTACTACTGGTCTCTTATGCAGTTGAAGCTTCTTGAACAAAGCTACATCAATGGGTAAAGAAGGGCCTGCTCCAAATACGAAGCATGCAGAACCATGCAATGTTTCATTTATCTGCTTGTACCAGCGATTTGAATCTAGATCCTTTATGAGCTCTCCCAGAAGCCTAGCTGCCATGCTATCTTTTTCAGGATCTATGTTTAGTTCTGAGACTATTGTGCGGTAATGTAGCATCCATCGTTCTATGTTCAAGCTGACAAGAGTTGAGTAGCTATGCTTAAAAGGTGTTATATAAATCATTGTATGATAAGATTGGTTCTGTCAAGACTTGGAAGAGTCATGGTTGGCAATGAATTTGAGCCTAGGCTAGTAGGTGTTATTAACATGAGCCCGGAATCTTTCTTTGAAGGATCAATAGCTAGAAATGGAAAAGAAGCTGTAAAAATAGCAGAAAAGATGGTAAGAGATGGCGCTGACATAATCGACATAGGAGGCATGTCAACTGCTCCTTACAAAAAAACCCATGTCAGTGAAGAGGTTGAAAAGAATAGAGTATTAGAAGGCATAAAATCTATAAAAAGAGAGATAGATGTAACCATTTCAGTAGATACTTTCCGGAGCAAGGTTGCTGAAGCTGCACTTTCAGCAGGGGCAGAAGTGGTAAATGATGTAACAGGGTTAAAAAGTGACGCAGCTATGGCTGGTGTTATTTCTGAATATAATGCCTCAGCCATTCTTATGGCGCATGATCTGCATGATGGCTCTGATCCTATAAGCAGGATAAGGAATTCTCTAGATGAGAGTATCAGGTTGGCGCTCAAAGCATCAATAGCTGAAGATAGATTGGTTATAGACCCTGGTATAGGATTCTTTCGGAATGAAGAAATAAAATGGTTCGAATGGGATGCTTATGTAATATCTAACCTCAGACGACTTAAAATTATTCACTTTCCTTTGAACGTAGGCGTTTCTCGAAAATCATTCTTAGGAGAAATACTGAATATTAAGGATCCAGAAAGCAGATTAACAGCTTCTATTGCTGCTGAGGCAATATGTGTTATAAATGGGGCTGACTCAATAAGAACACATAATGTAGCTGAAAGCAAACAGGCAATAACTCTTGCTTCCTATATAAGAAAGAGGGCTAAAGCTAAAGGCTCAGCAAGCGAAAAGGTTCAGAGCCTTGAGCTGGCAGACCAGGAGGATGCATTCTATATTCTAAAAGAGATAGGTGTCCATGAGGCTGGAGCCAGGATATTAGCCAAGAAGGCTGTGTTTAGAGCTATACTGTTAAAACAATTGCCCAAGCCATTGGCGCTGATCATAAAACAGGAGATGCTTGCTGTTGGAGCAGATGCAGCAACACCTATGGATACCATACTGGGTGGCGAGATGCCGGTAGATGTAATACTACTTGGAACAGTAGCTCAAATCTCAAGATTGTGCAAAAGACTAAGAAAGATGAACTTTTCATTCCTCAGAAAAATGGATATTGCCAACCTTGCTCAGAATATTGAGTCTGCCCTGGCTTCATGATATAGAAGCTTTCAGATAAATACAAGACCCAAGAGGAAGGCAAGGGCAAGTGTTCCTGCCATAATCCAGAACTCCTTTACTTCGTCTGCACTATTTCTTGTATAGACGTATGTGAGCATTGCAAAAGCTATCAGCTCCGCTCCAAGAAGCTCTCCGAATTGCTGTTGCTGTGCAATAGGATGCAGAATCCACATCACCGAAGCCAAGACTATCATAAACACTGCAAGAGCTGAAAGAATATATACTCTGCTATCCTTTTCGCTCATTTACTACTCACCGTTTGATAATTAAGAACAAGCCTTCGCAGTAGCTTCAACATAAGGTAGAGTGAAGCAAAAAGTACTGAAATGCTAGCTGAGAGTTGAATAAACTGAGGATGGGGTGTAGTAACCTGGCCTACAACAGTAGCCATGGATGCAGATGAAGATACTAGAAGGATAAGAAATACGAATGTAGGCCCCTTGTTTTGGAAGGGTGTCTTCAGAAACTGGAGTTTTGATGCTACTGACTCGACACTAATAGGCTTCGAAACTGCATGTCTTAGTTTGAACGCACCCCAGAAGATCAAAGAAACCATCAGAGCGACCCCTCCAATGACTCCTATTGCTTCTGTGTTGGGTATGGTTTGTCCTGGAGTTAAGTACCCCCATATTGTCAATGTGATAAGCTCCGCTATTATTATCGCCCCCATAGTTGTGTATACAGGCCTCTTCATCGGGTCTCTTTCTTTTCTTCTATCATAGAAAGGCAGAAGCAGCATCATCAGTGCTGCAACTGTTATAATTCCAAGTGCTATAGGCTCGCCTGGCCCTTCAAAAACCTGGAATTTCAGTATCTGATACTGCCAAAGGAAGTACCAGTCAGGCTGAACAACTACAGCAGGAGCAGTTGGCGAATATGCGGGGGGAAGCTGAAGAGGAAATATGGCTGAGGCTACAAGCACTGCAGCTACAAATACAGCACCTATCATAAGCATGTAAAGCAAAACATCGGGAAACCATTTGATGCTTTTTTCTTTAGCAACTCTTCCAGAGGGAGGATCTGAGGCACCGTGGATTTCGAACAGATAAAGCTTGAGGACTATGAGGAGAAGGAGCACAAATGGTAAGACCACAACATGAAATACAAAAAATCTGAATAACTCTGCAGTATTAGTCCCTGCTCCTGCTATAAGGTATTTTATAGGTACAAGAAGCTGGGGAGGTAGTATGCCAAGAAAACCTATGCCAACATCAGTAGCTGACTTTGCAAGAACAGTCCATGGTAGCAGATAGCCAGTAAAAGCTTGGCCCAGAACAACCACTCCCATAATAAAACCTACAACCCACATAATCTCTCTTGGTTTTTTCTGTACACTTACAAAGTAATTCCTCATCAGATGCATGAAGACTATAATTATCATTGCATAGGCCATATAGAGGTGGAAAGTCTCTATAAGGTATCCCAGTGGTACACTCTTTATTACATACATGGTTGAGCTATAAGCTTGGTCTGGTGTCGGCACATAGTAAAGTAGCATTAAAATGCCTGTCAGCCCTTGCGCAAAAAAGGCAAGGACAGCAATAGCACCTAGCCAACTGAAAGGGTCCATGGCATGATAGGGAACAGGTCTAAGGAATGTGCTAGTAAAGCCTATTCGTGAGTCGAGAAAATCTTGAAGCTTGGCAACTAATCCCTTTTTTTGCATACTAACCACTACTTGGAATTGCTGTTGCCTGAGTAACTAGTGTGCTGTTAAAGGTATCATACATAAGCACATCTGCTGGATTGTCGGTTCTTCCAGGTCCTTTGCCGTATATATTTGGAGGACCCATGGCTGTGATGTATATATCTCCGTTAGAATCAAGCTCAAGCTTTCCCTGGGGTAAATTGTAGGGTGCAGGTCCGCCTATAACCTTGGCCCCTTCAACAAGGTCATACTGACTGCCATGGCAACAGCAATACGCCATAGGAAACTTTGCTTTGTAGGAAGGATTGCATGGGGGGGATTGACCAGTATTTAGAAGACCTGGTGTGCAGCCGAGATGCTGGCATATGCTACTAAAGGCAACAATATCGCCATCTGGCCCTATACCTCCCTCAGCCTTTACACCAAGCTTGAGAAGCCAGTTAGGAGTATCCGTATCAGGGTAAAGAAATACTATAGGTTGCATAACCTGAAGCTGATTTATATTTGCTATTCTTATTCTTGGCCATGATGTTGCATAGGTTATAGGAGGTGTAAGATATTTTCCAACCCCTCCTAAACCAGCTATAGTTGCAACTGCACCTATTGCAAACAGTATTTTTATGAATCTTCTTCTTGGATTAGCCTGCTCCTCTCCGCTAGGTGCTTCATCTACCAACAGGCCTCACTTACAAGGCCCATATACCATCTGGTTTATGAAAATTTCGCATCAGCTCTAGCCATCTGCTAAAGGATACTCAAAGAGCGTATTGTATAAAATCCTCCAAGCTATTAAGAGCAATCGCTGGGTTTGTGCTGCATTCTCTTTGTACTGTAGAAGTTTTTGTAGCTCCATAGTCGTGACCAGGATAAATTACTATCCCCTTTTTTAGGGTGCATATCCTTCTGAGGCTGTTGAACATATCCTTCGGGTTGCTGTCAGGCAGGTCGACCCTGCCACAAGTTCCGACAAAGAGAGTATCTCCGGTGAACAAGCATTCATTCTGCAAAAGATAACAGACAGAATCCTTAGTATGGCCTGGAGTATATATCACGTCTACAGTCAGGTCAGCAAGGACTAATTTACTTCCATCCTCTACAGCTATATCTTTGTCCACAGGGGATAGAGCATGAGCTACTATCTTGGCATTGGTGAGATGCTTGAGAAAACCGTTATCCATGTTATGATCAAAGTGATTGTGAGTAGATAGAATGTATCTCAGGTTCAGATTATGCCTTTTTATCTGTTCGTGCAACTTTGCCCCACCAAAGCTAGTATCTATCACCAATGCGTCAGACCCAGAGTATACCAAGTATGAAAAGTTCTGCATATTGCCCACCTCAAGTTGTAACACATTGTACTGTGACATGGCATAGTTTGAGGCCAAGGTGTCCAATAAGTCTTAAGGCAAAAGAAGGCAGTCAGTATTAACATAAGAATACATCAATTTTAGAGGTAGAACACCTAACAGCCTTGTGGCGAAAACACAGCAGAAACTTTATTAGGTCTTCCAAGCAAACAAGCATTTTACTCAATGACTAAAAATGAATCTACTATTGAAGCAGGCTCATCCATGTCTTTCGTCTATACTAAGTCTCTGCTCCTGTGGAGTTTTGTTATAGCTCTAATACCTGTGTTTGCACTTATTATCTCGCTTGCTGTTAAAAGCTTCTACCTGCTTCAGTATATACATGTTCTAACCGGTGGAACATGGACTGGCTTTGACCTGTTCATGGGTCTGGTTATGACAAGAGTTATGAAGAATCTTGATACAGCAGCAAGGGTCGAGGTTGCTAAGAGACTTACACCAACAACTTTCTTTATTATGCCTTCTTTGGCATCAGTGGCAATAGCTTCTGGAATATACCTAGCTTCAGAAATGGATATCTTCAACATTTATTCTCCGTGGATAATAGCAGCAGGTATAGTTGTTATAATTCTGTCAGGCCAAGGGTTCGGTATCTTTATGCCTAACGGGCTTAGGATCTTTATAGAGCTGTCAAAGCCAAAACCAGATTCAGAAAAGATATCACGGCTAAACATGCAAAATATCAGGCTAGCAGGGAGCCAAGCTTTCTTTCAGGTTGCTCTTATTCTGATAATGGCACACTTGGCTGTTTATTAATGGGTGAGCGATTGATGAATCTGGGAGCTTTGTTTGCCATTCTGATATTTTTCCTTGTCCTCTTGGGTATATTCGGCGCCATTTATTTCTCCGCAAGCAAAGCGATAAGGCATGGAGAAATGCCTAAAGATGGTCTGCATGTGCTTAAACTCGCTTTTTTAGGACATATCGTAATCTTCCTTTTGCTTATTATTACAGCTTTTCTTGCTTGATCGTCTTGATGAAGGTGATTTGCATCAGAAAAGGTAAAGTAAAACTAACAAAACTCGAGCAGAAATTAGAACAATTGTGAGGCTGCCAAAACTTTTTCGCCTTATTCTCCCGACTGCAGACTCGCTTCTAAAGCGCGTGCAATATCTCTATTTCTGGCTTCTACAATCCTCCAATAGTAGTAGATAAAGGCTGATGCGAGAACTAAAATAATGCCCCAGATTAGCATAATACCCAGCCAATATAACTCTTCCCACCTACCAAACAGATATATCGAATATGAGGCACCGTACGAAGTTACCATTATAAGATATGAGCCTTCTTGATATATGGGTATTGATGTGTTTATGCTGTTTACTATGGAGTTTAAACTGAAGATGTACGATTCGGGAAGCTCCTTAATATTGGGGTTTCTGTTTGAAATCTGAATCGTAACGTTACCCGTCCCTCCCTTTGTAGCTATCATTGTGATCTGCTGGTTTGGATTTATAGGCGGTGTCTCATATACATCTATCACGTAGCTGAACCCGGAATTTGACTGTTTCGGGCCAGTAAGGTGCATCATGCCGTTCAATTGAATATTAGGTGCAATACTACCTGTTATAATGAACCCTACTCCTAGGACAGCACATAATATCCAAGCCACACGTAGTCTGTCCAACATGGCATGTATGCTGCTCCTATCTTTTAAAGAATGAGCTAAATTCGGCATGTGACACTCCCACGACTGAAGTTCGTGGGCTTCTCTCGTTCAGCTAAAGCTTTCCGCATTTAACCTCATCTGAGAGTTTGGGGGTGTCACGCTCCCCCATCCCAAACCGCTCTTTACGGCTTGAGCTATGTTTATGGCTCCGTTTAAATCTCTGTTGTATACCAATCCGCACTTTGGACATCTGAATTCTCTTCCATTTACCTTCTGGGTAACATACCCACATCTATTGCATGTCTTAGATGTTCCTCTGGCTCTGATGTATCGAACCTCAATTTTTTCAATGTTTGCTTTGTATTCTATGTAGAGTTGCAGTTTACGATACTGCATCGAATGCACCAGCCTATTCATTCTCTTTGAGAAATTCATATGTCTTCTCAAACCGTTCAAGTCTTCCATCGCAATTACAGGCTTTGAGAACTGCTTTGCATATGCAATTATCTGATTCGCTAAGATGTGCAGTTGCTGATTGATAATACGTTTCTCCTTTGTACCAATCTCCTTAATCTTCTTGAAGAGTTTCTTTTCTCCAAGTCTTCTTCTGATGTGGTTATACAATCCTCTTGTTTGCTTTATTTCTGAGCCCCTCCAGAACTTCCCTTTCTGTGGCTTGTCAGTTAATGCTATGGCTGTAGCAAGATTTACTTCGCCTATGTCTATACCAATAACAGTTTGAGGCTCATCTTCAAATGTAACAGTCTTCTTTAGCACAAAATGAGCATCATTCTCCATAATGCTTAACCATGTCAACTGTAGTGAAAGACAATTCCTTTCTTAATGTAGATTCAATATATCTTTCTTGACGCTTTCCAAAGACTATTGGCAGGCTTATTCGCTTGTGGTTAAGTGTTAGAATTAGCAATATTGAGTTAAGACATTGGTTGTCTTTGAAAGGGTGTAGCATCGCTTGTCAAATCTAATTGATATCCTTTTTAACCTTAAGACACTGTTCTTCTTGCCTTTTTTTCTAAAGCTTTTGAGAATTTCAACTGCTTTATCTCTGGCAGTCTGTATTAGAGCTGAGCCAAGTTCAAAGTTCTCTCTAGCATAGTAATATCCATTTCTATGCAAGTATGTCTTAGAGATACTATCTAGCAAGAGATACCATTTTACAAGTCTAATGTATTCACCGAGGCATCTGTTTAATGCCAAAACCTTTTGCTCATTAGGGCTGAGAACCTTTCCTACAACAGTTATCTGAACGTCTTTCTGCATCGGAACATCCAAGAGTTATTGACTACAAAGCTATTAAGTCTTTTATTCGCTCTTATCACAATTCATCCCCGCCCTTGCGGACGGGGTCTTCTTGCGAGATTAGATAAAGAACCTTTTGATTGTAGAGGAATAGATTGTATCTAATCTGTATGCTAATGCAAATTCTGGAAGTTAAGGTTCAGTCGCCATTGTGCTCTGCAACCATAGCACTGATGCTGCCAGAAAATGCGACAGCTGGTACAGACCATGTTACATTGTATTTTCCAGTAATAGTGCTCTGCTCTGCTTGAATGATAAAGCTACCTGAGGAGTTGAATCCAGTTAGCGTACATGTACCTGCGATACGAGTTATGGTGGCAGAGCAGTCTATTTCATTTGCTGTTGGAATTATCGAAGTGCCAGTGTATCTTCCCTGACCGTTCAACGCACTATCGCTCATGCCTGTGAATGCTATTGAACCAGATTCATTCTCTTTGCCTGTGACGAAGTTCTCTATTGCATTGGTTGTCTGTACGAAGCTACCTGATACTGCTTCTGACCCCAGGCTTCCCCCCAGATTCCCGGCAAGCTGTACGTTATGCCATACCACCTGAGATCTATCGTACGATGAAACAAGGACGAATGCCCCATCCTGTGTGCTGATAACCAGAGGAGCTTTGTACGGGTTAAGGAATCCCAGCTCTACTATCAATTCTACAGGTATTGTGCTGCCGGAGTAGGTTATTTTACCAGCCGCCACGAAAAATACAGGAATTGCGCTTGTATCACTTGGCTGGCATGCTCCATTGCTTGGTGTTGATAAAGAAGGGAAGCATTCCCCAGCTATCATTGCAACTACAGGCCCTCCAGTAACAGATACTGTTTGTCCATCAACAGAGCCGTAAAATGTTAGTGCAAGCATTCCTTCCGCAGATAGGCCATCAACCTTTGCATTTAGTGAATAATGAAAAGATGAGATTGAAACCTGCTGCCCATTGAAAAGTGCATACAAAGCATCATTTTGCGAAGCAGACTGAAACCATCTCTGCTCTCCAGCTGACACAATCTGCCCAGTTAGCGTTAATGAAAGACTGTTCTGTTCGCCATTATCGTTTGCAGCTTTTTGCCAGTTTGAATCCGCATGGATTGTGACAGGTGCAGCAAGGCTGAATAAAGCTATTGCAGCTATTATACCAACCATCCCTCCTACCTTCATGCTGCGTAAAACAGAAATCATTTCTACCCTTAGCTTGAAATAATGCCCTTCAGATAGATATTTATTCCGAATTCCAAAGTTTTCATTCAACATGTTCAGCAAAACAACAACTTGATATTTACATGCCGCTAGCTGCTTTGCTCCACTGTTTCGTGGTTCAGTTGCTGCTCCGTCATCCTTTCCAGCGCCCTTTTGACATAATCCTGAGTTACCACCCTTGCGTTGATAAGATTGGTAAGGGCATTGGCTGAAGCTGTCCCTGTGACTCTTCCCTGCTCTTCTGCAGTGGACCTCCACTTCAGCTTCGTGTTACCACTCTTTGATTCATATATTATTCCAAGTACATCCTTAGCATTTACAAAAGTTATGTCCCTTATCTTCTTGATACTTACCTTATCAGCTGCCTCCACATATATACCTCCCTGACCTGTCTCCCTTTCAGGAAATATCTCTGGATCTCTCAGATAGCTCTCTGGTATAAAGGATATGCATGTGCTGTATATCAGAAACATCCTGAATTTATCTAATGATGCCTCGACGTCTATGTTCGCCATTGACTCTCTTCCATGCTCCATCATTTACGCATAAATAAACGATTAACGCAAAAACATGAAGCTCAGTCACTATTATCAGATGGCAAAGGTATACCCTTTGGGGCGATGAAGACTCTAGCCCATGTGATGCATGATGATCTGGATCTTGAGTTCGGAGCCTCATTATAATTGCCACCCCATTGCCAAAGCATGTTATCTTGCACCTGCAAGCTGGTCAAAAAGATAAGTAGATACTACAATCTGGGCTGTGTGGATGCCTGATAACGAAAAGACGGAACCCTTGGCCAAAGGAGCATACAGACTCTTCCTGAGCAACATAACTGCAACAATCATATTAGCTGTTTCAAGTATAGTAATAGGGAGACTTCTAGGGCCGAACAATTTTGGACTTTACACACTTGCGCTTGTAATACCAGGCTATGCATACACAATAATGCAGCTTGGCATACCCACTGCAGCAACAAGATTTTCTGCAATGTATAGTTCATCTGGGGATAAAGAAAGGTCTGCATCCTTTGCCTACAACATGCTTCTCTTTGAATTCATTGTTTCACTGCTTCTTATAGCTGCACTGATACCATTCTCTGGCATCTTTGCCAGGTATGTATTCCACAGACCAATACTGCAGTCTGCAATAGCAATAGCACTGCTTGCGCTCTTCGGCCAATCTGGGTTCTATACAGGCTTATCTGCACTGCAAGGAGTAGGCAGAATGGACAGGTTTGCTCTTTTGCAGATACTTCAGGCAATGGCAAGACTTTTCATGCAGGTGCTTCTGCTTTTACTTGGCTTCGGAGTTCTGGGTGCCATCTCTGGCCATGTGGTAGGATTCTTCATTTCTGGTATGATAGGCCTGATGTTTATCAAATCAATTTATGCAGGAGTCAGGCCAAGAAACTTCATTTCAGATGTCAACACAGCTTTGAGGTATGCCATGCCTCTCTACCTAGCATCACTGGTATCAGGCATAGTTCCACCCCTTCAGAACACACTGCTAGCTTCCTTTGTTTCAAACTCTGAAATTGGTGGTTTTGGTGCTGCCTCAAACATATCTGTTATAATATCACTTTTTGTCTTTCCCATACAGACTGTTCTCTTCCCTGCATTCAGCGCATACAAAGATAGGGCAAAGTTGCTTGATTTTTACAGACTTACTGCAAAATACACTGCAGTCTTTATAGTTCCTGTAGCTTCCATCACTGTGATAGCTCTATCTTCGCCCATAACTGCTGCAGTGTACGGCAGGGTTTATCAGTTCGCAGGTCCATATCTTGCACTTCTGGTTTTGCCAAGCCTGCTTGCTGGGTTTGGTTCTCTATCTCAAGGAAATCTTCTGAATGGTATAGGGGAGACGAGAAAGTCATCCATAGCAGGGATCTCAGGTGCAATAGTAACACTTGCTTCATTACCTATACTAATATACCTTTACGGAGTTTATGGAGCCATAATAGGGTCCATTGCTGGCCAGCTTGTTTCCTTTGCCATAGCATGGAGAATGATATCCAATACCCTATCAGGAAATATCAGGGTATCTGATGCCTACAGAATTTACATAGCCTCTTTCTTAAGCGCTGCTCTTGTGTATCCTGTTACCTTTGTGCACACCTATCCTGTAATCACAGTGCTTGCTGTGGGTCTACTCTTCCTTGCAATCCTGATACCCTTTCTGGCATTGACAAAGGCTCTAACCAGGGATGATGTAGCATTCCTTGATTCTCAGTTTTCAAGGCTGGGCTTCATTCATACACTCCTCAAGCTTCTTATACGTTATTATAACATCTTTGCTAGATAGAAACCTTGCTATTCCTGCCAAACTGATTTATCAGCTGCTTCAGTTCTGTCTTCAGCTCATGCAAATCATCATACTCTACTATCGTCTTTCTGTCCATGTGCAAAAGCATCCTTGATAATTTTGCTCCCTTTTTTGCGACAAGCACTATATCCTTGCCAGAATTATAAGCTGCCATTATCTCCATTCCCACACCAGTGCTTGGCTCGCTGACATCAGCTATAAGCAGGTCGCAACTTTCTGCTCCTCTTTTGTCCCTGAGGAAGACGTCTATGCCATCGATCTTTTCCACCTCTCGCAACACCCAAGGCGATACCAGCTCATTACCTGATTGTATTATTGTTTCTGCTAACACCTTTGCTCTTTCTAAAGAGCGGTTAGCGATCATCGGAACAGAAAGGTATATTTTCATAGGCTCTCGTGCTGCAATTCAATCCGGGGGTTCGAGTTCGTCAAGAGGCTTTGCAACCCTGAGGCTGTCTCCTATGACAGACCTCTGACTAACCATTCCAACAGGTCTTCCATCTTCAGTAACAAGAAGCCTTCTTATTCTGTGTTTTTCCATCAGCTTTAGTGCCTCTGGAACTGTGGCAGTGGAAGGTATGCTTATCACAGGCGATGACATTATCTTTCTCAAAAGGACCTTTGATGCAGGCAAATCCTCCGCAGCAACCTTATAGAGTATATCCCTTTCTGTTACTATTCCCACTGGTTTACCGTTCATCGTAACAATAACGCTTCCTGCGTTGTTTTCTCTCATCAGTTTGGCTGCATCCCAGGCTGAAGAGCTTGAATCGAGTATGAGCAGTCTTTTCCTTATAAAGTTCCTTAATGATGGTGTTCCTTCCTGCAAGGGCTGCAACCATATTGACGCTGAATAATGGCAAGAAGGACATTCATCCGGTGGCGAATCTCCCACGAAGATATATCCACACCTGTAGCATTCCCAGCGAGACATGCTGCCTATACCATTACTTTCCTTATTTATAAGAGAATATCATAGATTGCATTTAATCCTTCTGGCCTAGCTCATCAACATGATGAATTTTGGAGATAATGGAACTTTAACCTGAGGCTTCACTTTGCCTGCATGAATGGTTCTTCCACATGCTGTTCCTCTGTCTTTGTGGCTCTGATCCTTATCAGACCTACGTTTACCTCCTTCGACATAACATGGTAGCCATAAGAAGATAAAACTGTGACAACAAATTCTGCAGTGCATTCGGTGCTTGATAATCTTCTCCCTGCTTTTATTATATCCACACTAACGGAGCGCTGGTCGAGTTTTGTGACCTTAAGTGTCTTTACAGGCATAAGTATCATAAAATCTGTGGCAACAGCTGCAAGGCTATCTATATCTGGGGCTATCATCTTCAGTATACCCACCAAACCATTTGCAAGATCGCGGAACATCTTCAGTGTACCTTCCTTATCAAGGACATAGACTTTGTCTATCAACTCATCAACAAAGTCAGCAGGTAGGGTAAGGACATCGATGTAACGTTTTATCAAATAAAACGACTCCCATAACTTGTACAGCTCCTTTATATCTCCCCCTTCTGCATATATTCTTGCAACTGCATCTAACGTTTCATTTGTAAATGCAAAAAGTGTCTTATTCTGCTTTCTTGCCTGATTGGAGAACTCTTCAAATATCGAATGCTCGACAGAGATGTTTGTCCTTCTCATATCATGAATAGTAAGAACCAAGCGATATTTATGAACATGTGTACAAATGCATTATTTTGTAACCAATAAAACGTTTATGTGAATGCTGCTACGGGGCCCAATGTGAAAAGGCAACGAGATGGCCAGGCAGTGCATTTATTCCTATGTAGAGTGCAAGTAGACCTGCTGCCAAGAATACTATGACTGGAATCCAGAGCCACCACGAATATGATATGCTTGCAGTCTTGCCTACAGCCCCTGTTGCATGAGTCATAGGTGGAATCAATTGGGGAGCCTGAGCTGTTGCTGCCACTTCAAGGGCCTTTGCTCTTATTCTGTCAGCATACAGTGCAAAGGGGTATGTAAGTATCCCTGCCAGCCCCCACAAGAGATACAGGCCAAGAAGAGCTGCTGGCTCAGATGTCATGTTTGCATTAAAGCCCAAAGCACCGTAGTACATCGTTATTGCTCCAAAGAGAAGGCTGAAGAATCCAGCGTACTCAAGCCTGAAGTTTGACCTCATCAAGGCGGCAAAGACAGTAAGTATAAGACCGAACATCGCATACAGATCATAGAATAGTATATTGTATGAACCCGGCAGAGGCCAAACCAACTGCCCCCAGAGGCCTGTGACAAAGCTGTATATTCCTATACCGAGGAGTAAAGGCCACATTACCTGATATTCTCTCTCTATACTTTCTCCTCTTCTTGATCTCATGAAGATCTTAACCAGGAAATACCCCAGTGTAATTCCTGCCACACCAAGTACGAACAGCTGAATGGCCAGTATGTCAATAAACAACGCCATTTCTCTGCACCTCCGTAGATTATAGTATCATGAAAAATTATTAAGCATGTCCGTACAAAGATTGTAATTTGCATATGCTTGCATATATATCCTTGCATTTCTATGTACACATGTTCATTTGTCTGTATCTCCAGCTTACAATCCTGCTCCGATCATTATAAAGCAATCAAGCATGCTTCATCAATCACGTGAACATATGTACAGAAAGCTAAAAGTACAATCCTGACTGATAAGTGAATAGAATGACGAGTCTTTAGGGTAGGGTGGGCTTGCCTGTGATCCATAGGACAAAAGCCATGGAATGGAATTCGATGAAGGAGGATATGATGGGTAAGCTTGCCCTAGAATTGAAGAGAAAGGTGCATGGATTTAAGAGAATAGTAGGTATAAGAATGATAGTCGAAAAACCAACTCATGAGCTGATAGTAGAGGGATTCATTGAACTTGTCTGCCAATATGACAGATCAAGATCCATACTTGACTTCTATGCAATACTAACACATGAAGGTCAGCTTCGTAGAATTAAATTTGGGCCTAGCTGACACAAGGTATATTACTTTCCAGGAAGCAGTAAACATGATCTTCATAGATGATTGGTAGTTTTGAAAGGCCGGGAAGTGTTGGATCTTACAAACCATACTCAAAAAATGCAACAGAATTGTTCATCAGAGTACGTCAAGGAATTTATACTGTGCATGATATTATCAAGCTTATATCTGATCATAATGCTTCGCTTACAAATTTTAACATGCACATTGTATCGCAGGATGAGTATTCAGCAACGATGATCCTGGAATTTGATTACGTGGATTGCACTTCTTATGAATTAATCAACCAGATAAAGGAGTTAAGAGATGTAATTCAGCTAGAGGTGCATAACGTCGAAGGTAGGCTCTTCGGTCGATTTGGATATCCATTGCTTGTAATGGAAAGATACAGAGCTATAATTATCAGAACCACTCCTTTACTCCAGATAGAGCACAGACTTACCGAATCATTTGGAACAGCCGGGCCCGCTATAATGTTTGAAGAAGGGAAGGCTTATGCTTCTGCGGTGGTTGACCAGTATATTGAAGCATTGCAAGATACAGAAAGGACAGAGCTATTATCACATATAGCTGACGGCTGGCATGCCACGGGATGGGGAACACTAAATATCAGACAAGACGCAAATGATTATTATGTTACACTTGGCGATTCCCCCGTATTTTATGAGCCGAAGATAAAGGAGTCGAGGTTTCTCTATGGGATGGTTGCAGGGATAATACTGAAGGTATTTGGAAAAGATACTGTTGTAATTAGCAGCTATGTTGATGTTGAGAATAAGAAGATAGAGTTAAGGTTAAGGAGCTCAAATGCCTGATGGCTACGAGGCTTAGCCTCTGGTTCTGAAAGATTCATGCAATCATGAGAGAACTTAAGCATGTGCTTGATTGACAAGAGTATTGCATGCTGCATTAGGAAGCTATCACACATGAAGAATTGAACACTTTGTAAAGTTGAAGTTGAAGTTGAAGTTGAAGTAAGTCAGCTGCTCTTTCCTCTACCCCGCATCAGTGATGGTATAATTGCAACAAGCTGAAAGATTGTTGATATGTAGTAAATCAAATCTATCGAATGGAGAAAGTTGTGTATAAGACCTTGATCCGCACCTACCTTGCTTCCAAGCAGAATGAGCTGAAGCTCTGATGAAGGAACACCAGCAGTAATTATTGCGAATGCCAAACCAAGGCTAAATGTTGACCCTACATTAACCAGAGTCGTGCTAACACCAGCCGTTAAACCCCTTTCTTCAGGTTCAACAGAATTCATTATGGATGCTCTGTTGGGCGAAGCAAATATACCCATCCCCCCTCCTATCAGTATTAAAGGGATAAGAAGCTGCAGAAAAGTAATCCTTGCACCTATTTCAGACAGCATCAGAAAGCCCAATGAAGATACAACAAGCCCTAAAGATGCAAGTATTCTGGCTCCATATCTGTCTGATAACCATCCGCTTACAGGACCAAGTACAGCCAGAGAAGCTGACATGGGGGTGAGATAAATACCAGCTGTTAACGGGTCAAGCCCCATGGACGGCCCCTGCAGATAAAGAATCAGGACCAGTGAAACAGCTCCTCTTGCCAGTGCATTGAGAAATATTGCAACATTACCAGCTGTAAACATTCTGTTTTTGAAGAGAGAAAGATTGAACATGGGATTGCTTACACGTCTTTCTATTGCTATGAAGAAGGCAAGAAATGCCAGGCCTGCTGTTGCTACTATAACAGATTCTAGAAGATCCAGCGATCCTATTGCATGCAGGGTTATGGAGGTAAGAATGCATGCAAGTCCTGCAACAAATGCTAGGTTACCATAGATGTCTATCGAATGTTTCCTCTCTAACTTTGCCAGCTCCTTCAGTCTATAATGGGACCAGACAGTGGCAAATATCCCTATGGGTATGTTCACCCAGAATATAGACCTCCATCCTGCGAAGGATGTAAGGAACCCTCCCAGAACAAGCCCTGTAACAGATCCAGCAACTATGGCTACTTGATTTGTGCCCAGAGCTCTACCTCTTTCATTTACAGGAAATGCGTCAGTTATTATTGCTGCACTGTTGCTGAATAGAAAGGCAGCCCCAAGGGCCTGAACCATTCTAAAAGCTACAAGCTGAAGCCCTGTCTGAGCTATGCTGCTGAGAGCTGAACCTGCAGTGAATACAATAAACCCTATGTTATATAGCTTCACCCTTCCGAACATGTCAGAAAGTCTGCCAAAGTTAACAAGCACGGAGGCTGTCACAAGCTGGTAGCCAAGCAGTACCCATAGCAGATCAAAGAAGGAAGTCTTTGGGAGTTCTCTAGCTATTGTGGGTATTGCAACTATAACTATATTGCTGTCTAGCGAGGACATCAGTGTTCCAAGTGTTGTGTTAGATAACACAATCCACTTGTACTGCACAAGCTTTGCCCAATAATATGTGGTTTTAATCGTTATCTCGATTATCTGCTCAAACCAGAGTGTTAATATCATCCAAGAGTGGCTGTCTTGAGTTGTATCCCTCATCCTTTGTGTGCCAGTACAGCACTCTGGGTTCACCGGACTTCCAGCAGAGCCAGACTTCTTCGCCGAATTTTATTGCAGGGAAGTCAATCAGCCCCTGATCCACATCTTTTACTATACACCCAAGCGCCTCTATCTCTTCCACCTGAGCATAGAAATCTGCGACAAGTTTGTTAAGCACTCTTTTTTCTTCACAAAAAGCGCCAAGGGTTGAGTTCGCCTGGGCCTCAGCCAATTTACCCTGCTGCTCTATTATTCTCTGCTTCAACTGCAAAAGGAAGGAAAGCCTGTCCACAAGCTTTGGTATCAGTCTGTTTACCTGCTCTGGAGTAAAGTAACCGTTCCTCAAGCTGTCGCAGCTACTGCGCGCAAAGTTATAAAGATATATCTCTGTGTCTGCTTTTGCATGCCAAAACTCTTAGAAAGATATATTAGCGTCTCATTGGAAAGTGTTACAGAAAAGTAATGTCCGAAAAAGATTCCGATGCTGAAATAACACTGAGATTGGGGGCAGCTGCAGGTGATGGTATTCAGAGTGCAGGAGAAATGATCATGAAGGTTCTATCGAGAAGCGGCATGCATGTGACTACTTACAACGGGAATCAGTCTCTGATAAGAGGTGGACATGTGTGGTTTCATGTACATGCCTCAACAAAGAAGATTTATTCTCTGGGCTATGGTATAGACTTCCTCATACCCCTTACCCAGCTATCCTACGATCAGCACTTCGAGAAACTGAATCAAGGCGGAGCAGTGATATACGACCCTGTTGCCGTGAAGATCCATGATTTAGATCCCAAAGTGATGCAGATAAGTGTACCTTTAGCTGATATAGCACTCAAGTATGATAAGAGGCCAATAATGAAGAATACTGTAGCCTTGGGGTCTCTCTGTGCAGCAATAGGAGTTGATATCAATGTGCTTTCTAAGGCTATCCAGGACCAGTTCGGCAGGAAGGAGCCTGCTGTGGCTGAGAATAACATAAAGGCTGCCATGGATGGCTATGAGATGGTTAAAAAGCAGACCAGACCTCTCAAAAATATTCAGTACAATTATTCTGTACGAAGGCCTGCCATGACAGCTGATTATGCTTTGGCGCTAGGTGCTGTGGCAGCCGGTTGCAGATTTTATGCTGCATACCCTATGTCCCCTGCAAGTCCTATCGTCCACTGGATGGCATCACACGCCAAAAAATTAGGGATCACAGTCTTTCTGGGTGAAGATGAAATATCGGTGATGAATGCTACCATAGGAGCCTCCTATGCTGGTGCAAGAGCTATGTGTGCTACCAGCGGTGGCGGCTTCGCACTCATGCAAGAAGCAATAGGAGAAGCAGCAATGACAGAGACACCAGTTGTTGTTGTAGATGTAATGAGGGCTGGGCCAAGCACAGGCCTCCCCACCAAGACTTCACAGGGTGACCTGAACATGATGCTTGGAATATCTCAGGACGACTTTCCAAGGGTTATACTGGCGCCGAGAAATCCTGAGGAGTCTTTTTACACAGCTCCAAGAGCCTTTAACCTGGCTGAAAGGTATCAGGTGCCTGTAATAATACTTTTAGACTTCGCCATAGGAGACGGAGGCTATTCAACAGTAGATAATCTGAACTTCGCTTTTGAGATAGACAGGGGCAAACTACTGAGCACACCTCCTCCTGCATACACAAACGGTTACTGGTTCAAGAGGTTCGCGATAACAGATGATAACATATCACCAAGATCCATTCCAGGAACACCAGATATGATGTTTGTAGCAAAGACTGATGAACATGATGAATGGGGGCATGACCTGAGTGACGTTCTGGCAGGTCTGAAGGAATATCTTCCCATAAGACGCAGAATGCATGAAAAGAGGATGAAGAAGCTTGAAGAGATAAAGAAGGAGATGAAATTGCCAGAGATATACGGCCCTTCAGGAGCTGATATATCCATCATAACATGGGGTAGCTCTTCAAACGCAGTAAGGGAAGCTCTCCATGAGCTTCATAAAAAAGGTGTAAGTGTTAACTCGTTTGAATTCTCTGACATTTACCCCATGCAAGAAGACGAGGTGAGAAAAATTCTTTCCACCGCAGGTATAATGGTTGATGTAGAAGTAAATTACAGCGCACAGTTCGCAAAGCTTCTCAAGAGAGAGGCAGGTGTGGAGATCAATAACTTCTTCCTGAAGTATGATGGAGAGCCTATCTATCCTGAAGAAGTAGAGAAGCATATTCTGGCAACAAGGAAAGAGGTGCATGCCATTGCTTAATCCTAAACCCTTTGAGAGTGATACAAGGGCCGATTGGTGCCCTGGATGCGGAGACTTTGGTGTCCTTGCAGCTTTGAAGGATGCACTCCAGAAGTCTGGCAGACAACCTCATGAAGTGGTTGTGGTATCAGGAATAGGATGTTCATCGAACCTTCCAGGATACATAAGGACGTATGGATTCCATGGCCTGCATGGCAGGCCAGTACCCGTTGCAGTAGGAATAAAGAATGCAAATCCAAAGCTTCTGGTCATAGCTACTGCAGGAGATGGGGATGAGTATGGAATAGGGTTTAACCATGTAGTTCATGCAGCAAGAAGAAATGATGACATAAAGCTGATAGTTATGAATAACGAGATATATGGCCTTACCACAGGCCAGCTCTCTCCAACATCCAAGCTCGGGCAGAAGACCAAGACTTCACCTGACGGAAGTATAATATATCCGTTGAAGCCATTACCCACAATACTGGGTGCTGGGGGCACTTTCATAGCAAGAACATTCTCCGGTGATCCCAAGCATATGTCCTGGGTCATCCAGGAGGCAATAAAGCATAGAGGTTTTGCTCTTGTAGATGCGATAAGCCCATGTGTAACATGGCATAACATATACGACGAAGTCAAGAAGCTATTCTACAGGCTGGAGGATAGGGGTTACAAGCCAGATGATGAGAATGAAGCATACAAAGCCATGAATGCTCAAGATGGTATTCCTATAGGCATATTCTACAGAAGGGAGGATAAACAAAGCTTTCAGGAGAGGCTCGCTGAAATAAATGGAGGGAGATGGGCTGCAGATAATGTCAAATCGCTGGGCAGTGAAATAGCACAGAGCCTTGTACAAGAGATGTTATAACTTCAGTATGTCAAGCCTAGAGGTACCCTTCGAAGACTTTGCCAGATACATGGAAAAGAAAAAGGATACCTATACCGTGCTGTACGAAGGAGATGATGTAAAGATAATCTTCTACGGCTCTTCATCCACAATAGTGGACAAGCTGGGGAAGCCTGTGACAATAACAATCCTTGCAAAAAGAATAGGCAGCATGGTCAGGTTCAAGAGTATGCAGGCTGAAATAGGGGATGAGGTCTTTGAAGGTAGTGTTGGGTCTCTCGAGAGCTGGTTACTTGAAATTAAAGGAGAACTTTAGCCAGCGGCGCCTTTGTATGGGTTATTTTCACCATTCTCCTCGAACATAACATCCGAGAGTTCCTGCAAGAAGCTTTCCGTAAGCATCTTCAGGTCAGCCACCTGTTTCCCTATTCTCTCCTTGGCTTCCAGAGATACATCAGAGTCAGCCTCCATCTTCTGGGTCATAGCTATTACACCGTCACACTTACTGATAAGAAGATGAAGCTTTGGAGCCAGTTCAGGCTTGAGGCTGTACACATCTCCCAGTATACCCTTCAGAGCATCTCTGTACCTGCTTATGTCCTGCCTTATTTCATTGACAAACCCTCTTCTCTCAGACATGACAGCCTGCTATAACATCATATGCTTTTATCGCTTTTGATAAAACATGATGTCAACAAGGGCAATAATATTTGACCTTACAGCTCAGGGGTAAGGAATTCACCATGCTCCCAGGGGAAGACTATCCAGGCTTTGGTTGTTTCTACAAAGAAGTCAGGTGAGAATCTGCTCCAGGGTTTTACGAAGAGTACTGCCGTTTTCAGGTTCCTGATTGAATAATTCTGCCTTAGAAAATCTGTCATCTTCTCCAGAGTATCGCCCTCATCCACCAGGTCATCCACAAGCAACACACTCTTTCTGTTTGCATCCTCCAGCAGAGTTGAAAGTATGCGTACTTCTGACCTCTTTCCTTCTCCAGTGTATGACTTCACATTTATAAAATCAACAGGGACTCTCAGCCTGTCTGCCAGCACCATAGAAAGGGGTATACCACCTCTAGCTATTCCCACAACAAGGTCTACTCCTGAGTCATCCGACTGCACCTTCTTGACAAGCCTTTCTGTTAATATGCCGAATTCTTCCCACCCTATGACCTGCTTCAGGTATGGTCTAGCTCCAGCTGACAAATAAATTCACTATCCTTAGATGAAGGCCTAAAAATTTCAGGTTAAAAACTTTTCAATTTGTTGTTGACCAGATTGCTGAAGAAATGGCTAGTGCTTGATGAGTGAATGCAGCTGATGCCAGCTACAAGGAATATTCGTATATGCATTTCATTTCATTTCAATTATGCGTCTTCAATTAGAGGTTACATCCAGCCTTTCTTGTTGCTAGTAGAGAAAAGTATTATTATAAGATCAGCTGAACAGCTTGTTATGTCTGTAAAGTCCAAGCAACTTCCTCCAGGCCAGAGATTTATCAAGAATTTTATCTACTATGCTGCATTGGGTCTGCCTGAAGTAGATATAGCGTCTTACAGACTGAGAATATTTGGTAATGTGTCGAAGCCGCAGGCATTCACATATCAGCAGCTATTATCTTTATCAGATACTGTTGTAGAGAAGGATTTTCATTGCGTAACAGGATGGAGCATTGCAGATGCCAGGTGGGAAGGTGCCAGTCTTTCAAAACTGATCACACAATGCAGACCACTTGCTGATACAGAATGGGTCTTGTTCCATTCACTTGATGGATACACAGCACCAGTAACATTTCAGGATGCAATGGAAGAAGACTCTATAGTGGCCTTCAGACTTAACGGCAAAGAGCTGACAAGGGAGATGGGTTACCCAGCCAGGCCAATCATACCGAAGCTGTATGGCTGGAAGTCTGCAAAATGGCTTGACGGCATAGAATTGCTAAAGGATTACAGGGATGGCTACTGGGAAGAAAGAGGGTACAATGAAAGAGGAAATGTCTGGTATGAAGAGAGATTCAAGAGCTGGGGCAGGCATCTGCCGAGGTCTCCTGTATCATCCAGCAATCATTGACGCCTGCTAGCTAGAGGTCAATTGATTCTTTGCTAAAATGAATTATTTTCTTACCTTGACATTGCAACCATTTTATTCTGCAGTGCAAAATATCTGCAGAGATGCAACTCATTCAAATATCGGGCAACATTTTTTCCAGAGGATTCTGATGCTTTCAATTGCATAGCTATGCTCTTAATTTCTTCAATTATTCTGCCTTGCTCATGTATTCTGACAGGAGCAGAGAGTAGGTGGATGGTCTTCTTGCCTTCAGTCTTTGCTCCCTCTGCTCTCTTATGAGCTCCGTATCTATTTCTGCTATTATTGTTGACTCCTCCTCGTTCGCTTTTGCCACGACCCTCGGATAGACTATATCCTCCTGAACAAACAGGTCCACTATAAGACTGCATCCAGGAAATTTTGGAGTTGCCAGTGTATTGGGAAGCACCATGGGTAACCTGTTTTCCAGTGCCCTTGCCTTTGCATACAGCTCCCATGGATCCAGACCTTCTCTTTTTATTCTGGAAGGCACAAAGAGTATCTCTGCACCCTGCAGTGCAAATATTCTGACAACCTCAGGATATACAAGGTCATGGCATATTGCAATACCAAACTTTACCCCCTTGAATTGGAAGATCCTGTATGAGTTCCCCGGCTTTGCCATACTCTTCTCATGACCGAACAGATGCACCTTTTCCTGTACTCCTAGCTCTCTACCATCTCCTCCTATCACTATGCTTTCTATGGTTGTCTTATCTTCATATTTTACAAAATCTGCACCTGCTATAACCAATCCATCAAAGTCTTTAACAGCACTCTTTAACCTTCCTATAACTTCCCTCAGGTCAGCATTCTGTCCAGGAAGCCAGTGCTCAGGCAAGCATGCTATATCCACACCCTTTGATAAAGCAGAAAAGATCAGATTCGCAGCTCTATCTACCACCTGCTCTTTCGAGCCCGTTGAGTTGGGCTGTATTGCAGCTACTTTAATCTTCAATTCTTAATGCCTCATCTATTATGCTGGAAGCTACTTCATCCTTTGTCGACAGCGGTACATGAATTACCTTTCCGTTCTGCTTGATGATAAATACTTCATTGTTATCCGAACCAAAACCAGTTTCCTTTTTACCCACGTCATTTGCTACAGCCATGTCTGCCTTCGATTCCATCAGTGCTTCTTTGGCTCTTTTAATGAGCTCCTGTTGAGTCACCCTATGCTCCGCTTTGAATATTATGAGTTTTGTTGAAGGACTGCGTTCTTTGACCATTCTGACTATCTTTGGCGTTGCATGTAGCTGCAGTGTAAGTCTTGGAATCTCAGATGTGCGAAGCTTTACATTCTGCACCTTATCCGGGGAATAGTCAGTCACTGCAGCTGTTGCGATAACCAGATCATAGGAGAGGGAAAGGAGTTCCTTTTCTACACCTTCATACATTTCCTCAGCTGTTTTCACCTTGATCAGCTTTATCCCTTGAGGCGGGGAGGCTACTCCCTGACCATAGACAAGAGTAACATCTGCACCTCTTCTCTTTGCAACCTTAGCCAGAGAAACAGCCATCTTGCCTGAGCTCATATTCGTGATTACTCTGACAGGATCTATGTATTCCAGCGTGGGGCCTCCTGTTATCAGAACATGCCTGCCTTGCATGTCTTTGGGCGATAAACTCGATATTACTGCTTCTGTTATTGTTTCTTCGTTTGCAAGCTTTGCTTTTCCTTCTTCCATTACAGGAGTGATAAATTGTACACCCAGTGTCTTCAGGTATTCTATATTATCCTGTACGATTTTTTGACTGATCATGGTGTCGTGCATAGCTGGTGCTATGAGAATAGGTATACCCGAACCCAAGGCCGAGGAAGCGTAGGAAGTAACTGGAGTGTCATCTATACCTTTTGCTATCTTGCTTATTGTGTTAGCTGTGGCTGGTGCGATAAGGAGCGCATCAGCCTTCTGTGAGCCTGATGTGAATTGTATGTGCTCTATCTTCCCCGTCAGCTCAGTCACAACATCATTTCCAGTGGCCCACTGAATCAGGTTGGGATGTATTATCTTCTGTGATGAGGGGGTCATGACTGCATATACTGTTGCACCATGCCTGATCAAGTCTCTAGCTATATCTGCAGCCTTGTACGCAGAAACACTTCCAGTGATGCCAAGAACTATCTTTTTCTGAGAGAGTTCATTCCCTTTCTTTCCTTTTATATCTTCTGTGCTTGCATTCAACAATATCAATAGCTGCTTGCATGGATATTAATGCTACTGTAGCTACAAAAGACTAATTAGCTTGATTGTTAGAGCATTAAATGGTTATGGCAGAGGATGAGGAGCATATTAGATTTTGGGGAAAGAGTGCAGAAAAGGTGATTTATGGTGAAGAATGTCCATTCTGTCATAGTAGAATCGATGAGTTTGGATTTTGTGCCTGTGATGCAGCGGGAGATTGATAAGGCTTATAACGGACCAGGGCAGAAGACCACTTTATTCATCCTGTGGATTAAGCTCCTCCTGCTCCTGGATGTACCTCTGCATCGTCTCAGCTGAAGCATACCTGCAGCACCCACGTAGTATGGCAGCAACAAGAGCAGACTGACACATCTTTTCTCTCAGCTCTGAGACCTCTTCCTCAGCCTCAGGCAGTGCTATAGCTAAACAGAGCTGATTGTGTTTAGGTAATCACCTTCAGATAATTGTTTGATTTAGGTAATCACTTGGTTTAGGTCGCTCGGTTTAGGTAATCACTTTGGTTATGCAATAAACACAAAAATCTGTGCATCAGCAAAATCAGCTGCCGCGCTGGTTCTTAGCATTAAGAGAATGGCAAAAAAATTGTGGAGGCAGAAGAATTTGCAATATATAAAACTAGTCAATGATTCACATAATTGCTTATAGATAATAATTAATTAAGTGTGCAACCCTTTTTCCATTAATTAAGTTACTAGTAAAAAAAGAATTATGTACAGTATATTAAAATAGGAAAAAGAGTGCACTGCCTGCACATTCAGGCTCATAGTATTTTTTAAAGGATCATATGCCAAACATATATGCATTGCATTTGATCTTCACTTTATCCGCAGAGCGAGGACCTCCCTAAGGTGTTTGGTAAGCTAGAGCGCTGAAGCGGGAAGCCATAGGTTAAAACCGGTGGAGGGCGTCGCAAGCCATCGGATTAATCCTTATATAATATGCAGCGCATATACATTATATCGTATGCTGTTCATCAGCCTTGCAAAGTTTAAAGGGCAGCCCAAGGAGCAAGAAGCCGATAGGCTAAAGCAGGAAGCTGCAAAAAGAAACATAAAGATCAAAGCACATTACATCACACTGGGCAGTTATGATGAAGTGGTTATTTATGAGGCACCGAACGAAAAGGCCGTCATAGAGTTGCTTATGGGAAGGACTAACGTTGTATCGTCAGAGACTCTCGTAGGAGTAAAGAGAGAAGATGTGGAATATCACAAGTATGGCTCCTACGGAAAGGAATAGATTCAAACATTATTCCTATTCAACGCTATTGCCTCTAATATAATTCCTGGCGCTTATCTGCTAAATATGCTTGTATTTGCTGCAAAGAGCGTTATACAGCTTGAAAATTCCAGCTGTTAATTGATAGCCTAACAGCTGAAGCTTGTCTCATGCTCTGGAGACAACTTGTTAGCATCAAAGATATGATTTGTAAAAAGGATACCCTGTATCTTCTGACACTTACTGCTGGAAGTTTTTCCTCTTCACTCTCAGTACCTGAAGTAGTCGTATGATGTTGCTTTTGTTTTAATAAAGCTCCCGTTCCTCAGTTCCTGCAAAGCCAATAGAATCTGTGCATCAGTATTCATCACTATAGGCCCATACCACGCAACTGGCTCTCCTAAAGGCTTGCCTGACAGCAGGAGAAAATGAACTGCAGAATCCTCAGTAATCACTCTGATAGTATCGCCTTCTCTTTCGTACAGAACCACACTTTTTTCTCCAACCTTTGCCTTACTTTCCTTGTCGAATATGGCCTCTCCCTCAGAAACATATACAAAAGCAGTGTAACCCTTTTTGACAACGAATTCCACGTCGCTATGTTCAGGTACAGTCACATCAAAATACCTGGGCTCAACGTTATTGTCAGCAATAGGTCCAGCTAGATTGCCGATGCCAGGTATATGCTTTATCTCACCAGCGAATACTTTCACCACTGTACCATTGTCCAGAGTTGCTTTAGGAACAGATTTAGATGAAAGATTCTTGTAGCTTGGGTCCACCATCTTTTGCCTGGCAGGAAGGTTTATCCATAGCTGAAGCCCCCTCATTTCAGGATCCTCTATCTCACCACTTTCCTGGTTCATCAGAGGCTTTGGCATCTCCGAGTGAAATATGCCGCTTCCAGCTGTCATCCATTGTATCTCTCCACCCCTGAGTATCCCCTTTGTTCCTGTGCTATCCTCGTGGTGAAGCTCGCCCTTAATCAAATAGGTGACAGTAACTATTCCCCTATGCGGATGCCACGGAAATCCAGCTAAATACTCATGAGGAAATCTTGAACCAAAGTCATCCAGCAAAAGAAAAGGATCAAACAGTGGTGCTAGCTCAGGATTACCAAAAGCTCTTCTCAGTTTCACACCTGCGCCTTCAAGCGTTGGTTTGCTCTGAATTACATGAGATATTCTTCTGTACGTCACAGAAGCAATGTTTTTAACCCTTGAATATATTAATCTTGCCAGTATTCCAAGGCAGGTTATTCCATCACGAAATTTTTCCATTGTACTTATAGCATACAGAAAAGTGAACTACCCCGCCCTTGTAGATGTGGCTTCTTGCGAGATTAGATAAATCTCTAATAGCGCCATAGACGATAGGGTAGAACAGCGCTTGACAGATCTAAGCATTTTTGAACTGGAAGGTGAAAAGGCAGTTGTAACAGGCGGGTACACAGGCATAGGCAGGCAGATGGCTGAAGCGCTCCTTGAAGCAGGTGCAGATGTTGCTGTATGTGCGCGCAGGATAGAGAGATGGAAGGAATCATATGATGAACTTGCAAGGGTAGCGGGTAATAATCATAGAATACTTCGAGGCTTCAGATGCGATGTATCCTCAGAGAAAGAAGTGGAAGCGTTCTTCAATTCAGTTTTAGGGTATTTTGGTTCAATCGATGTCTTGGTCAATGCTGCTGGGATCGCCTGGAGCGCTCCAGCGCTGGAAATGAAGCTTGAAGATTGGGAGAAGGTTATCCGAACCAACCTGACAGGTACATTTCTGTGTTCTCGAACTGCTGCAAGAAGCATGATAAGTAGAAAGAAGGGAAGCATCATAAACGTATCTTCTGTGTTGGGTCTCTTCGGCTCATCACCTGAAACTCTTGATGCTGTAGGCTATACCGCAAGCAAGGCAGGAATAATAGGCTTAACCAAAGACCTTGCTTTAAAGCTGGCCATGTATAACATAAGAGTAAACGCTGTGGCGCCTGGCTGGTTCAGGACTCATATGACTGATAAGTTACTAGAAATTAACGGCAACAGACTGCTGAGCCAGATTCCCATGGGCAGGTTCGGTTCTAAAGATGACCTGAAAGGTGTTACAGTATTCCTTGCATCAAAGGCATCAAGCTATATAACAGGTCAGGTCATATGTGTAGATGGCGGTTTATCCTCTGGTAGATAATGCTACAAAATATACAGCTCTTGCAATAAATTCTATAATTGCTGCCATAAAGATGAATATAACATAAATAATGTAATGATGCTCTACCAATTATTGATATCTACTTTCATATCAAATTTTTATGCAAAAGAGTGTTGATTTTGGCAAATTCCTATATATGTCTCTGCACAGCAAAGGCATGTTATGAACATGCATCAGATGCCTTCAAAAGTGAAGAATAAATGTGTGTTCGCTGAGATGACAGAATGCAAAGGAGATGTCAGGTACAATCCTGATTTCGGTGTATGGATATGCTCTAAACATTCAGTAGAGCTATTCCAAATTGCAATGAAGTGATGAATTAAGAATAAGTTAGGATATAACGCCTCTGGTTCATCTGATTGACACTTTTCAGCTAACTTTTTGATGATTTAAAACATGTGACAAAGCTAAGCTATCATGCACTGATATTTCTCTTTTTTAAGAATGTTCTGATTCTTCTCAAGTCCGCATATGTATTGATGAAGTTCAAGATTCAGCTTATCTTAAAGCAGATATTTTTGATTTGCACAATAACTATATTTTATATCATATGTCTTTGGAGATTTCCTTCTTAAGCGTCTGACTTAATCAGATATACTATTTATACTAACAAACACATGATATCATAAATATGGCTGAAAAATTCAGTATACAACATATACCAGATGACATGAGACATGGCAGTGTCTTTAGCATATTTACTTTATGGCTTGCATCTAACCTGACAATAGCTGATTATGCCCTAGGTTCTGTATTCTATGGTCTGCCTCTTGCAGATATATTCATTCTCATAACAGTCGGTAACATCCTGGGAGGCCTGATGCTTGCTCTTGCTGTTGCAATGGGTCCTCAACTGGGTTACCCCCAGATGATGATTTCCCAAGGCGTGTTCGGCAGGGTTGGAAATAAACCGTTTGCAGCAATGAACTGGATCAGCACCGCTGGATGGTATACTGTGAATATAATACTTGGCAGTTATTCGCTAGAGCTTCTTACTGGACTTGGATTTATTGAATCTGCTGCTCTGCTTTCAGTTGTGCAGGCATTGCTGGCGCTTTATGGGTATGACATAATCCATCGCTTTGAAAGAGGAATGGCTATCGTGCTCGGTATACTGTTTGTCTCTGGCATGGTAATCATATATCCTTCATTCAACTCTCGTTTGCAGCAGTATGCTGCATCCTCATCATTCAACACTTTCTACTTTGCATTGGTCCTTGCCGCTGTCTTCTCCTACCTTATGAGCTGGGCTCCTTATGCAAGCGACTATTCACGCTATCTTAGCTCAAAAGCGAATAAGCTTCATCTTGTTATTTACGCACTACTTGGAGGAATGCTTGGAAGCATTATCTCTGAACTTTTTGGTGTAATGGTCTACATAACAGCTGGCAATCCAGCAGCCAATGCCATTCAAGCTACATATATGATTGGAGGCTATCTTGCCTACACAGCTGTTTCTGCTATTGCTCTTGGAGCGCTTTCGGCAAATGCTCTTAATCTGTATACAAATTCTTTATCTGCAGTTACATTCTATCAGAATGCGAGAAGGTCTGTAGCCGTTTTGCTCGCTGTTATAATGGGCTTCCTTTTAGCCCTGGTAGGCCAAGCCAGCTTTGTCACCTTCTACGAAGATTTCCTTTTAACACTGGACTACTGGATTACCCCTTGGCTTGGAATCATGCTTGCCTGCTTTTATATTTCAAAAAAGATAAAGCCAGAAGTTATAGCCAGAGCAGCTAGCACAAACTGGAGGGCTGTATTTTCCTACTTGGCAGGTATCATAATGTCTATACCGTTCATGAACCTAACATCATATGGCATAGCCTTTGAGGGGCCTGCAGCTGCGCTGCTTAAAGGTGCTGATGTGAGCTATTTTGTTTCATTTGCACTGGCAGCAATATCATTTATATTTCTTCAAAAGAAGGCAAAGAAATCATAAAGGTGTTTCATCATCCTCTTGATGCCCCAATTCAGTTTTTTGGTTTTCACTGCTGTGTTATGGGCCCTTACAACCGAGTCTATAGAGGATTCTTTTGCTGACCTTGTATATGCCAGGATGTTTGGCTGGAGAAAGCTGGCTCTATCCGCTATAGCTGCAGGTGCAATCATCATCTTTCTATCTGTAATACTATCCGATGCATTAGCTTTCCTGCCATTGAACTACTATACATACATAAGGCAGATAGCATCATCTGTAATAATACTGATCGGCCTTTACTGGTTAATAGGAGTATTTGCCAAGCATCATGAATCAGGCAGATACAGAAGCGATTTTGCATACATTGCAGACAAAAAAAGCTACTATGTATTAATTCCTTTGATGCTTGTCGAGGAAGCAGAGATAGCAATCATAATACTGCCTCTTGCATTAAGGGGTTATGCAATAGAAGCTCTTTCAGGTGCAGGAATAAGTATAGCGGTCAGTTTATACTTTTCACTTGTCTTGCAGAATCTTCTGGGGAAGGTTATGGCAAAATATTATAAAGAGCTCAAGGGCGTTTCTGCCATGGTACTTATAGCCCTGGGCCTTTTGCTTCTTTTAAATGCAGGGGGAAAGGCCTAAGTGAACTACCCCGCCCTTGCAGATGTGGCTTCTGCCACATCCATTTGTTTGGAGCTTCTCGCTTCAACGGACATGCTTGCTCATGTATTGGAATATGGAAACCCATATTCCGCATTGCATACAAGGCAGAGGCATAATCCTCCACGAGCGTTTAACCTGCGTTCCACAGGCGAGCCTTTTCGGCAATATTATTATATTAGCACAACTATAAACACTTTTGCTTTCATCCACTTGCCAAGTCAAGGGGACTTCCCGCTCGCTGAGTTTAATTGGCTTATGCCACTAAGGCTCTGTAGCATCTGAACCTGGCAAGGGTGTATGGATTTCATGACTGATGTCGAGTCCAAAAGACGGATTGCATATTTTACAATGGAGATAGCAATAGATGATTCTATCCCCAGCTACAGCGGAGGCCTTGGTGTTCTAGCAGGAGATTTGATGCTTTCGTTCGAAAGGCTTGCCATACCATGCGTATGCATTACTCTGCTTTATGGCAGGGGGTATGCATCCCATGATAACAACAATGATGTCTTTGATCCCAGTAAAACTGGGATGTCAAATCTGCAGGTGAATGCCAACCTGGAGATAGGATCAGACACCTTATCTCTATCTGCTTGGAGCTATAAAGTTGGCAGGTATGTGGATATTCTTTTTATAAAAGCTGATAGCAATGACCCAAATTTTGCACACCTAACAGACTTTCTGTACGACCCCAGTGAATATATCAGATTAAGGCAGGAGATGATGCTTGGGATAGGAGGTGTAAGAATCCTGAAGGCGCTGGGCTACTCTCCTGCTGTATACCATATGAACGAGAGTCACTCAGCATTTCTTGTGGTTGAACTGCTAAAGGATATGAATGAGAAAGAAGTTCTAGATAGATGCGTCATGACAACACATACGCCAATTTCAGCAGCACATGAACGCTACAGCATAGCCAGCCTGAAGGAAGCATTTCAAAAGTATGACTGGATGGATTGGAACAAATTCAGTGATGGAAAAGAGATCAATATGTCCCTTTTTGCTGCCAGACACTGCAGAGCTGTAAACGCAGTATCTATGAAACATAAATACGTATCCAGAGATTTATTTCCAGGTCAGAAACTTCTGCACATAACTAACGGGATAAACCATCTGCGATGGGTCCATGCAGCGTGGTGTGAAGTCTTTGATAGTTATTTATCAGGCTGGAGAGATGAGCCTTCTCTTCTGAGACAGGCGTTCAACATACCATCTGAAGCAGTAATAAAGGCTCATGCAGCTGCAAAGGATCAGCTGCTAAATTATGTAATGAGCAGAACAGGCATCCAGCTTGATAAAGGCATGATAACTATTGCCATAGCAAGACGTATGACTGGTTATAAAAGGAATAACCTGATTTTAAGAGATGTTGATAGACTTGAAAATATAGCATCTGAGGTAGGAGGTATGCAGCTCCTGTTCGCTGGTAAAGCTCATGCTAATGATGAATCTGGCAGAGCTGTATTGGATGATATCAAAGCCAAGGCCTCAGGCAAAGGTAATCTCCGTATTGTATTTCTTGACAACTATGGCCTTGATGCTGCAAAACTTCTGACAGCTGGAAGTGATGTCTGGCTCAATACACCAAAGGCACCTCTTGAAGCTTCTGGCACCAGTGGAATGAAGGCTGCATTGAATGGTGTGCTGAACCTGAGTGTATGGGATGGCTGGTGGCTTGAAGGAGGTATTGAGGGAGTTAACGGATGGGGGATAGGCGAAAGAAAGGACTGGCAGGATTTATCCAGCAGTGATGATGAAACAGATTATAACGCATTGATTGCCAAGCTTTCGAATGCAGTGCTGCCAGCATTTTATAAAGACGAGCAGAGATGGTTGAATATGATGAAATCAAGCATAGCAACTGTAGCTCCATATTTTAACACAGACAGAGTGGTCAAAGAATACGTGGCAAAGATGTACACTAACCTGTAACAACTTCATTTATCTTACTGCTTCCTTTCATCACCCTTGCATGAGGTAGGATGCGTGAGGAGACAAGAGTGCTCCCTTCATCTATCATTGCATCATCTCCTATCATGCACAATCCTACCAGCCATGTAGGTTTTAGTAATGAAGACCTTATATCCACATATCTCCCTATAATGCTATCCTGAATCTGCGCACCTTCCCCAACAACAACCCCATCCATAAGCGAAGATCTCTCAATTGTAACATTGCTGCCTATAACACAGTAATTATCTATGGCTGAATCCTTGATTACAGTGCCATCTCCTATTCTCGTATGTCTGCCTATCAGCACACACCCCTCAATCCTTATTTTACCCTGTCTTGCCTTCGAGATTATCTCTTCACGTCTGCGCTCTGCCTCTTTGCTTT
Organism: Nitrososphaeria archaeon; assembly: GCA_029775965.1. GTDB lineage: Archaea > Thermoproteota > Nitrososphaeria > Conexivisphaerales > DTJL01 > JAKAPW01. The sequence goes on from JARVJU010000003.1 coordinate 75,931, forward strand.
GACCCCTTATCCATACCCTTCCCAGCTCAGCTATCGGTTCTCCGAATCTATCCTTAGCTGAAGGAGAATTTAACAGACTTCGCATGGCTTGCAAGTATCCTCTGGGTGTGCCAACATCCATCCATTCTCCGTCAGAAATGTAGCCATAGACAGGATAGTTCTTTTCTACAAGGTAAGGGATAAAATCCATGCCGAAGTCAAGACGTCTTCTTTGAGTTATCAATGATTCAAGTTCTGAGCTTCTAAAAAGTGATCTGACGGCAGGAGAAAGAATGTAGATCCCTGTATTGGCATATTTTGAAGGAGCTTCCTCTTTCTTTGGTTTCTCTACAAAACGCCTTATCCTGCCATCGCTCCTCAAATCCGCAATACCGTAAGCCTCGACATCGCTCACCTTTGTCAGAGCTATTGTCATGAATGCTTTGTTCTCTTCATGAAGTTGCAGCATAGACCTCAGATCAAGTTCAAAGATGTTATCTCCCTGTACAACCATGATTTCTCCGTTGATGTCATAGTATTCCATATTTATCCTGACAGAGTCAGCGCTGCCAACATCTTCTATTCTTGGTTGGTACCTTATATGAGCTCTCGGTTCAATTTTGTACTTGGCAGAAAAACCTGTTCCCTCGCCGAAGTAATCAAATAGACTTTTGTAATTGACATAACCCTTTACACCGAATATAAAATTCCTTACACCCTGCTTTGCAAGCTCTATCAATGCAAATTCAACCACCGGCCTGCCAACAATTCTGATCAATGCCTTCGAAACCTCTGTTGTGAGAGGCTGCATCCTTTTTGCTTCTCCACCCACAGGTATGATTACTGTCAGCTCCGATGGATCCAACAAGGGTATATATTTAGAATAGCTAATTAGGTTTTACGCGGAGTAGATAACATTTGCCTGATATCGCATTTATCTTCGAGGTGCATCAGCCATTAAGAATAAGGAGCGACTTTTTGGCGAAGAGACCATTTAACCCCTTAGGCCTTAGGAAGCTTGCAGATTATTATTTTGATACTGAGCTTGACAGAGATATATTTGACAGGATAGCATCAAAGTGCTACCTGCCAGCTAATAACTTGCTGCTACGAATTATAGATGCACATAAAAGGGATAGCAGAAAGGTGAAGTTCTCATTCAGTATATCCGGCATATGGCTTGAGCAATGTGAAAGATTCAACAAGGATCTGCTGGAGAGCTTCAGACAGTTAATGGATACAGGTATGGTGGAACTTCTTGGACAGACATATTATCATTCTTTGGCATCTCTGTATGAAGACAGTGAAGAATTCAAGGAGCAGATAGCAATGCATACAAAAGCTATGGAAGAAATATTTGGTTTCAAACCAAAAATCTTCGAGAACACAGAGCTGATATACAACGATAAAATAGCAAAGGTAGTAGAATCAATGGGTTTTTCAGGAATATGCACAGAGGGGGCGGAAAGAGTTCTGGGAAATCTTTCACCAAACGAACTTTATACTGCAAAAAATAGCAGCCTCAAAGTCATACTGAGAAATTACAAGCTTACAGACGACATAGGCTTCAGGTTTTCTGCAAAATGGTGGAATGAATGGCCTCTTACTGCTGACAAATATGCCTCCTGGTTGTCAAATACACCAGGTCAGTACCTGTGCATCTTTCCTGATTATGAAACATTTGGAGAACATCATTGGAAGGAAACAGGGATATTTGACTTCCTTGAGCATTTACCAGAGGAAATACTGAAAAAGGAGAATCTATCATTTGCTACTCCTTCAGAGATAATATCTAAGCATCCTGCAAGGGGTGAAATAACAGTGCCAGAGGGTTCTACCATATCTTGGGCTGATATAGAAAGAACAACAAGCAGCTGGCTCGGCAACAATATGCAATGGGCCTATTATACATCTGTCAAGGAGCTGGAGCATGTAGCAAAGGAGAGCAGAAAAATGTTGGAAGTCTGGAGATACTTTGGAATAAGTGACCATCTCTATTATATGTTCACTTCTGGTGGAGGGCCAGGAACTGTTCACTCATATTTTAGCCACTATTCAAATCCTTTTGATGCGTTTCTATCAGCATACACAGCAATTATGGACTTCTCATGGAGATCTGATGCAGTAGCTTACACAGCTGATCATCCGTTTATGTTCACAGACAAAGAGGGCGAAGTGTTACGTACAGTATATTCGCTTCTGGGATTTTATGAAGCATTAAAAGTGGTCTCAATCGAAAGCATAAATAACCATGCAAAAAGGAACGATTTTGCCAGGTGGATCAGATCAAGTCTGCATGATCCATCCCTTGCGAATTCTGTGTCGAAGATCAGGAATATGCGCGGAGAGAGGCTCAGGCTTGAGCTTGAAAGAATTATCGGTGAAAGGCTGAAGCGAAGAAAACTTGCCTTGCAGGAGTTAGTATTATCTTGACAGAGCATTCCATAAAACTTGAGAAGACAATACTGCAGGAGCACGGAAAGGCGGAGAGGATAGAATGGCTGTTAACGAATGGCATAGGAGGATATGCTTCGAGCACAGTTATAGGAGAGAATACGAGAGGCTATCATGGTTTACTAATAGCCAGTCTACCATATCTTCAGAGGGTTCTCCTACTATCCAAGATTGAAGAAGAAGTAGAAACTCATGGTAAGAGATTCCAGCTGTCAACCAACAGGTATCCAGATGCAATCTATCCTAAGGGATATAATTTTCTTCAGAGCTTCGAACTGGACTCAGGTGTCTCATTCACATACAAAATTCATGATATCATTCTGCGCAAGAGTGTAATGCTCGCAAAAGGAAGAAATAAGTCCATAATCTGTTACGAAGTTCTGAAATCTCCCGAAGAAGTTATGTTAATTGCCCGCCCACTGATAAACTGCAGAGACCATCACCTAAGGACGCATGAAGGTCAGCTATCGTTCAAACAGGAAATTCTTTCTGGCAAAGTGATGATAACCTCTATCCCTGGACTGGCAGGTATCTCCATATCATACAACACAGGCATGTATAGCATGGAAGAAGTGTGGTACAGGAACATGATTTATCAGGAGGAGTTAGAAAGAGGCCTATCTTACATGGAGGATCATTTCTGCCCTGGAAGGTTTGAAGCTGGAATCAGCATTGGTAGAAAATTTATCATTACAGTCTCAATTGATGATGGCAAAGAAATCAACCAGGATGAAAGCAGAGTTTTCTATGATGATTTTGTATCCGACCGTTTAAGAAAGGCTTCAGACCAATTTCTGGTCAGAGGTGCCTTTGGTGAAGGGATAATAGCTGGGTATCACTGGTTCGGCGAATGGGGAAGAGATACCGCTATATCCATCCCAGGCCTTTTGCTTGTCTATGGTAAAAACAACTCGGCCAAGAAGATAATAGCAAGGTATCTTTCTCTCTGCAGACGTGGTATCATTCCAGCATTCATATCTGAAAAAGGGGAGCTGTCATATTCATCAGTAGATACTTCCCTCTGGTTCATCTATGCCATCTACAAGTATTATGCCTATACGATGGATGAAGAGTTCATAAAGTCCATCTTCCCAGCTATGAAGGAAATAATAAATTACTATATCAGAGGCACTGACTATGGAATAGGGATCAATGATCAAGGACTTCTGGAGTGCAGATATCCATGCATGACATGGATGGATGCTAAAGTAGATGGGATGCCAACGACTGGTCGAAGGGGTCTTTGTGTGGAAGTGAATGCATTATGGTACAATGCACTAAAGACTATGGAAAGCTTTGCAAGGCTTGTCGGAGAAGATTCCATGAATTATGCCAAAAAGGCTGATGCTGCAAGACAAAGCTTCAACAGATTCTTCTGGTTCAGTAAAGGAAGATACCTTTACGACTACATAGATGGCAGTAGAGCAGATGAATCACTGAGGCCCAACCAGATATTCTCGATAAGTCTTCCATTTCCTGTGCTTGATGGAAAAAGATGGGTTGATGTACTGAATAAGGTAGAAGAAAGTTTATTCACTCCATTTGGACTCAGGACACTTGATCCCTCCCATAGTCAATACAGAGCTAGATGCACAGGTGACCAGAGACAGAGAGACCTAGCATACCACAACGGTACTGTGTGGGCATGGCTACTGGGACCGTTTATTTCTGCAAAATTAAGAGCTGGATTCACAGTTTACCTTGACAGAATTGTTACACCTTTTAAAAAGCATATGCTCGATGCTGGATTGGGAACCATATCTGAAATATTTGATGGTGATGCACCCCATACCCCTAGAGGCTGCATAGCACAGGCATGGAGTGTAGCAGAAATAACCAGAATCTTGCATGAGGCAAGGCTTGAGTTAAAGTAAGGTGGAGTACAGTTGAACTGTATCTCTTGCTGCCTTTTGCCACGTAAAATTTTCGATCACCCTCTTTCTTGCATTGTATCCCAATCCTTCTAAATCAGATTCAAGAAGAGCGTTTATTCCCCATGCTATATCTTCAGGCCTTTTTCCATCTACATGCATACCGCATTTATCCTTACCATCCGGAATCACTATTTCTCTAAAACCAACTGTTCCTGATGCACCTACAACCACAGGTTTCCTCATCGCCATTGCTTCAAGGGCTACTATTCCAAACGGTTCGTAAATGCTCGGAAAGCAACATATATCAGATGCTGCATAGCTGAGTATCCTTTCTTCCTCGCTAACAAACTCTGCTCTCAAGACTACACTACCCTCAAGGCCAAGTTCTTTTATGATCGTTTTGATTCTCTCCTGCATTTCCCCCTCGCCCAAGATCACCAGCTTAACTCTGTCCTTCTTTGCTACGTAAGGCATTGCTCTGACCAGATTGTCCACCCCCTTTACTGGGGTGAGCCTTCCCACATACAGAATCATGGTTTCCTCTGCTCCTACACCGTACCTCTGCCTTATGGCAAGTATATCTTGCTTTGACAGTCTCTCAATGTTATATTTTTCAGGGTTAACACCATTGTACACTACATGCAGATTCCGTCTACCTATGCCAAGAGATTCCAGCTCTTGCTTCATTGCATAGGATACAGTTATTATCATATCAGCTTCTTCTGACGCTCTCCTTTCCAGCTCCATCACAGTCTTACTACCCCTGTTCATTGTCCTGCCCTGCTCTGTAGAATGAAAATGAAAGACCATCGGGACCCTTGCATTCTCCCTGACAAGCAGGCCTGCCATTGCAGATAACCAATCATGAACAGCTATGACGTCAAATTTCCGACCTTTTGGCATAAGGTCATTAACAACTTTGCTGGCTGAAAGCAGATTATAAAGATAGATGACAGAAAAGAACGACAGGCTTGGTCCCCAGGATTTCAGCTCTTCGTTAACTGTTAGGCTTAAAGATGAAGAAGCTCCAAGAACCTTCGGCCTGTGTACATGAACCCCGTTTATTACCTCCTTTGTTTTCAGGCTACCATCATTCACTGTAAATACATCAACATTGTTACCTGTCTTTACCAGTTCTGTTGTTATCTCAGCAGAATACGTTCCTAATCCTCCTACAATCCTTGGCGGATATTCCCAGGTGAAGAAACCTATATTCATGCTGCTACACCAACTTGCTCACAGCATCTCTGTCTTCTACTTTGGTTTCCATGAACCAGCATCATACTCTTTTATAACCCTCTCATAAACAGAAAGAGTGCTTCTAGCTATATTATCCCATCTGTAGAGTGATTTTGCCCTTTTATACGCGGATTCAGCTAAAGCATCAGCCAACGCTCTGTTTTGAAGTAGCTGAGAAATCCCCCATCTTATGGACTCTGGAGTGGAATGGACAAATAAGGCTGTCTTCTCATGCTGCAATATCTCACCCAATCCTCCCACACCTGTAGTTACTATGGGGCATCTTGATACCATTGCTTCAAGTGCTACTATTCCAAACGGTTCATACAGAGAAGGTATTACGCATATATCAGCAACTCTGAATAGCTGTTTCAGTATGGACGATTCAAGAAAGCCTGTTATATAGACTTTATTCTCTATGCCCAGCTGGCGAGCTCTGTTTATGAGCTCTTCTTTCAGGTATCCTTCTCCAACCACAACAAGTTTGGCATTGAAGTCCCTTACAAGTAAAGGCATAGCCTCTAAAAGTAAATGAACACCCTTTTCGTGGACGAGTCTTCCTACATAGAGAATGAGCTTTTCATCTGTCAAAGCAAATCTCGATCTGATTTCTTGGCTTGCTGGAGTTTTCTCATAACTTTCTGAATTTATTCCGTTAGGCACTACATCTATTTTGTCATGGGACACACCCAGAATGTTTGAAACTTCCCATGCCATGTAGTTGCTGCAACAGATCACCCTCCACGCCTCTCTTGTTAACCAGGACTCATGGGAGCTTATCATCCTTTGGTAATCATCATGTATACCATTTCTCCTACCATACTCCGTAGAATGTATCGTAGCTACAAGGGGAAGCCTGAAGGTATGCTTTAATCCTATGCCGGCATCTGCTACAAGCCAATCATGAGCATGAAGAAGGGTGAATTTTTTACCAGAAGCTATAATCTCCGCTGCAGCATGCTGAAGATTTACATTCATCATTGCAACCCATGTGGCAAAGTCTGGGGTAGGATAACGATATGAGTCTATTCTGTGCACTTTTACACCATCATCTTCTTCGTATTCAGGTGCACCCGGAAAGTCACATGTTACAACGTGCACTTTTACACCCATCTCTGCCAAACTTTTTGAAAGTTCATAGACATGAGCAGAGAGGCCACCTATTATCCTCGGTGGATATTCCCATGTAAGCATGATGACAGAGATCATGTCTTCCATGCAATACTTCACTGTGAAGCCAGAAGTCCTTGATAAGACAGGATCAATTGATCTGTATCTGAGAATACTTTGATCTTGGTACTCGGCACTGAATGAATTTTGTTTATTTCTTCAAGCATCCATTTACTGTTCACAGACACAAACTCTGATTCATACAATCCCAGCCACTCAATTCCCTTTATGCACGAACTGAGAGCGGAAGAAGGATTACCAGTTCTGTGATCCTCAAGACTGTGGGGTGTGAATACAAAGCGTATTCCAATCGCCTTTTTCAACGTAACTGCTGCAGGGATAAAATGCCAGCCATGCACATCTATAAGCATGTCCTTCTTTGCCCTATCATAATACATATCAGCAACAATCCTTTCTATTTCTGAGCAGAGGCTAACAGACCAGGTTACTATTGTTGCATGAGGCGTGACAGGATTTGGAACCCTGTGGATCTCTAGCTTTTCCGAGATTGACTCCATGTTGTACGGTGCATCGTGAAAAGTTACAACAGACACAGGTAGCTTTTGAGATATTCTTCTTGCTATCATATCAACCTCATAGGCCATCTGTCCTACTACCCTGGGAGGATATTCCCATGAGAGAATTGTTATCAGAGGAGCCAGATTCAATTCAATCATCTTCAGGTGTAAAGCGATGCAACCCTGATTATTCCCCTGCCAGTTAGAAAATATCTTTTTGATCCTGCCTTATCAACGTTGAAGTCAACGTACCCAGCATTGATATGCTCTGCAACCATTGCTGCCAGATCATCGAGGGTTATTCTTGTTATGGCAGCTAACTCATCCAATGTCTTCCCCGCTTTCGCAGAAACTGCTCCCATGTTATGCAATGAAACAAGTAACTTCTGCAGAAGTGAAATGTCTTTGTAACTCATCCCTTCCCTGAAGGTATTAACAATTAATAACTCTTTAGAAGCTAATAATTCAAATATAGCTATGCTGAACAGATTGCTTGATGCCAGGAATTGCTCCGGGAGCTCCAGGTATAGAGCCAAGGTGGACTAGCAGTGCGAAATCAGGTGTAGGTACAGCAGCAAGCAGGCATAGTAAGGTATGGTTTACCTTATCTCATGGCATAATTAATGAAGTATACTATCCAAGGCATGACCAGGCAAATACAAGAGACCTTCAATTTTTGGTTGCAGATGGTGTATCTTTCTTCTCTGAGGAAAGAAGACATACCATTTCCAAGATAGCACCTTTAGCTCAGGGAGTTCCTGGCTATGTGCTTACAAATAGATGTAAACAGGGAAAATATACAGTAAAGAAGATTGTGATAACAGACCCATATAGACATGTTCTGTTGCAGAGGGTATGGTTCACGCCTTATGATAAGCAGCTCAGTCTGTTTGTGCTTCTTGCTCCTCACATAGCAAACAGGGGATATGGCAATGATGCATGGGTGGGTGACTATAAAGGGATCCCGATGCTCTTTGCTCAAAGAGAAGGAACAGCACTGGCGTTAGCCTGCTCAACTGGCTTCGTACAGAGAAGTTGTGGTTATGTTGGTAGAAGTGATGGATGGCAGGACATAGCCATGAATAAAAGGATGACATGGTTCTATGATTATGCCCCAAACGGTAATGTAGCTTTAACGGGAGAAATACCCTTGCAGGAAAAAAGTGATGGTTTTGTGCTGGCTCTTGCGTTTGGTAGAAATCATGCGGAAGCTGGTCAACAGGCAAGAGCTTCACTGCTTGTCGATTTTGACACGCTTAAGAGGGATTACATACAGCAATGGAAGATATACCAGAGAAGACTGCTCAATTTAGGACATAAGGATAGCTCTGGATTCAATATGTACAGAGTGAGCACAGCCATGCTTACGACTCATGAATCTAAGGACTTCCCAGGCGGGATAATTGCCAGCCTATCCATACCATGGGGTTTCTCAAAAGGTGATGAGGATTTGGGAGGCTACCATCTGGTCTGGCCCAGAGACCTTGTTGAAGCTGCGGGAGCTATGCTGGCAGCTGGTGACAGCTATGGAGCAAGGAGGGCTTTGTTTTATCTTATGAATACACAGGAGCCTGATGGCCACTGGCCTCAAAATATGTGGATAGATGGCACACCTTACTGGTATGGCGTGCAGCTGGATGAAACTGCATTTCCTGTTTTACTTGCAGATGCACTCAAGAGAGAAAATAAACTTAAAAAAATAAATGCGTGGCCCATGGTGAAAGCAGCTGCTTCATTCATCGTACAGAATGGCCCTGTGACCCAGCAGGATAGATGGGAAGAAGATTCTGGCTACTCCCCTTTTACTCTAGCAGTGTGCGTAGCTGCTTTATTATCAGCCTCGGACTTTGCGGAAGAATCGGGTCAGGTTAAAACCGCGGAATACCTGAGGGAGACTGCTGATTATTGGAATTCCTCTATAGAAAAATGGACCTATGCCACTGGGACAGATCTTGCCAAGAAGCTGGGTGTAGATGGCTATTATGTGCGCATATCTAGCGCAGAATATCCAGGAATGGCATCTCATGCTTGGGTTCCCATAAGGAACAGGCCAAAAGGTCAGGAGCTCGCACCAACAGAAGAAGTAATAAGCCCTGATGCATTAGCATTAGTCAGGTTCGGGCTAAGAAGGGCAGATGATCCAAAGATACTAAATACCGTAAAAGTAATCGATGCTTTGCTGAAGAAGAGTGTTAGAACAGGTGTTGTATGGCATAGGTACAATTTAGATGGTTACGGAGAGCATGATGATGGTTCCCCGTTTGATGGGACAGGCGTAGGTAGAGGATGGCCTTTGCTTGTTGGTGAAAGAGCTCATTATGAGTTAGCCTTGGGAAACAAAGAAAGGGCGCATGAGCTGCTTCACACAATGGAGGCTCAGGCAGGAATCGGTGGCCTTTTACCAGAGCAGGTCTGGGACCAGGATGATATTCCAGCCAGGGGACTACGGAATGGTCATGCCACAGGTTCAGCAATGCCACTTGTGTGGGCTCATGCAGAATACATCAAGCTCCTCCGCTCCCTGAAAGAAGGAAAACTGTTCGACACACCTCCACAGACAGTGAAAAGGTACCAGATGCTGAAGGTGGAGAGCAAGATTGAAGTCTGGAAGTTCAATCACAAATTAAGAAGTATAAATCATGGCAGAGAGCTCAGGATAGATCTTCTCAGCCCGGCAACTGTGCACTGGAGCATAGATGACTGGAGGACAGTAAGAGATGACGATACAATAGATTCTGGGCTGGGAGTGCACTACTTGCACATTCCTGTATCCGATGCTCCTCCGGGAACTGTCATTAGATTCACATTCTTTTGGAAGATCAGCCAGAATTGGGAGGGAAGAGATTTCGAAGTGAGAATTTCATAAGCACATAGCCTTGACGCCATGGCTCTTGATATTGCCATTCTAGAACATTTCTTTCATGCAAGTACCCCTATGTTAGCCAACCTTTACAGAAAGTTGCAAAAACCCTGATTTTTATAATGGCTAAATTGCGATGAAATCCGCAGAAAGCCAAGGACGTTCAGTCCTTGGATGAATGCAGCCGCCTGAGTCGTATTGGAACTTTTGTATAATGCTTATAGGTATGTTAGATATCCGTCAGAGGCATTCCACTTGCCTACGTTGAGCCGAGAAACACATCGCAAGAGTGCTCTCGGTGTGGAAGCGTAGGGACAAGGGAAGGAAAGAAATTCGTGTGCGAATCGAATGAATGCAAACACGTTGACCATGCCGTATTGTGTATTCTTCAATGATTTGCACTATACTCTCTCCTGGATTTGACGAGGCAAACGATGGAGGAATATTGTCTCCCACATGGAGAGCAACTACTGGTACTTGCTATAGCTTGGTATTCAACAAAAGATATTGACAGAACTATTATACTTAACGACCAGAGAACTTTGTGTTGCATCCATACATTTTTTTGTTGCCATACTACCATGATATACTAATACTATGTGTATCATGTTTACCTTACCATGGTATACGCAAAGCAATTGCTTGTTGAGTTTATGCAGACTCTCTAATGATTCATAGAAATCATAGTAAAGGTAAAACTTGATTGTCTGTCTATAGCTTTTGCCTCTTTTAGATTACTTGCTTGGCAAAATATCTTCTGTCGTCGAGGTCGACTGCGAGTATGGAACCAGACTGGTCCAGCAGAGCTGAAAAATCCTTCATGAATGGTTCTCCAGTGCTCCTGCGTGTAAGCTTGAGAACGCCTTCCAACCTTTGTTTATAATATTTCGTAACCTTGATCATTTCAACTGCATAATCTGCTTCAAGAATACGCTTTATGGCCTCTTGCAATTTAGAAACTTCTGATTCCATTAACTATCTCCCTCTCCTTTTTGACCTTAAAACTCCAGACCTCAAGTTTGCTTTGCTTGCACATAAGGGATATATCGTCCTTGCCTGGCCCCCTTTATCGTCTTTATATTCACAGTTTTATAATTCAACCTGTACAGCTATGTTGAAAAATGTAGATATGCACATACTTGTACACAAACAAAATGCTACCATAAGGGGTATATTTTATCCCTTGCTAGATCCAGCTTCTGCAATAATTGATGAAGCTAGCATGAAAAGCCATTGTGCGCTGTTCGCAGCATAATACAAAAACATGCTTTTGCAGCATAAAAGTAATTTCTACACACAAAGTCATTAATACATCCATTTCCTTACATAAGTTGGTATGCTTATACAATTGAAATTGCCTAGCCAAAGATTATCAGATGAAAACAGTTCGACTCTGTTCACAGTGATCTTTGCACTTGTGATTGCAGCAGGCGGGCTGGGTCTATATTTTGCAGAGTACACGGATCTCATAAAAGGAGGAGTATTTCAAGGCATGGTCACCTTATATGGCATTGTTAGCCTTCAAGCTACTGCTGTGTTTATGAGCTCCTTGCAACTAACCTTTGGAATTTATTTATTGGCTAAGGGTCATTTTAATACAATACGCTATATGGGGGTTGCATTCCTGCTTCTAGCTTTCCTGGAAATTCTTGCCTTATACATGAAGGTAATGACTTTCATAAGCTTGTTAATCTTTATAATTTCCTCTTTGAGTCTGTTGATTCTTCATCGCAGCAAAGGATGTTCTTGCTGGAAGAGTTTTTTACATATTAGCAACTTGGCAGACAAAAATTACGAAAGCCCGCATCGCTCAAAAGGCAGAATGAAGATTCTTATCATAGGCCTTATAGTTGTCTTATCATCACTTACACTGTATTCTGCAATAAGCATAGCAAGCCATCAGCAAACTCCCTATGTTTTAAGATTGGTGATTATACCTTCTGAACATAATGGTACGATAGAACCAAGATACTTTGTCGAGACACAGAATGGATTGGCCAGTTCTGCTAACATAACACTACCAGCTAACAGACTAATAGAACTTATTGTAACCTCATACTATGGTATGCCCACACAACCCTTCGAGGCAAAATACTACAACGTTACTGGCACTGTAGGAGATAGAATAAACATTATGAACATGACAGGACAGTCTATCAGTACTTCCTCTCTTCCCAAGAATTCTATCTCGCATACATTTACTACCGATTGGGGGCTCAACATACCTATTCAAAATGGCTTTACGGAAATTGCTTACTTCACTATACCTCATGCTGGAACATATTACTGGGCATGCATGTGTCCCTGTGATTATTATTCCATGACAACGGCAGGGTGGATGATGGGAATTATAACTGCATACTAAGCCCGATGGATTGATCCTCGTTTTATTTTTTTGATGGCAGAAAAAGAGCATATTTTATTAAGTTATATTGCATTGTAGAAAATGATAGAAGGTTTGCCAGAACAGAAGCTAGATCCGCTCAGGATTGTTCCTTGGGAGAAGTCCTTCTTCTTCTACAGGGCTGTAGGTCAGCCTCTTGGTAAAGTTGCTTCAAGTTACGAAGAATTTGCTGCTCAGATTAAAAGCATAGATGCCAGCTCACTCGAGTTTCATCTACTGCGTGATGACTTCGCAAACTGGTTTGCCATGCTGGGTGACAGACCAATAATAAGAAGACTGTCATACTTGAAAAAGAAGAACCTGAAGGGCGAAGAGTTGAGAAGAAATTTAATAACAATAGTCGAATCCAGACTTTCGACTCTAAAACAAAAGTGATAGCTCAGAACTCTATGATATTTTTTATACCATCGGGCCCTACAGGACCATATGCCTCTGACAGCCCCTCAGGTCTGACCCTTTTTGTTATCATTTTGCCAAGAAATCCAGACCATTCTTGCTGTATTCTGATTAAATCGTCCACTCCTGCCTGAAAGTATTTCTTGTTTGCATTGACTGATCCGAAGTATACCCTGTTACCAAGGACCAGATCGGTGAAGATCTTTCCTGCATCTTCTGTTGCTGTTGTTTCCTTGTAGATCCCAAGATAGGAGACTATGCCATTAACTCTGGCAAGCTTTTGAGCTTCCACTGCAACAGACACATTTCCTGTTACCTCAAGGACAAGGTCATATCTACTCTCGAGGGTAGCCAGTGGGTTTTTCGCAGCATTTATGTAGGAAGCCCCAGTCTGCTCTGCTAATCTTGCTTTAAGACTATCCTCTGGTCTTGTGGCAACTGTATCCACTTCAAGCCCCTTTAATCTAAGCACAGCTGTAGCAAGAAGTCCCACAGGACCTGCACCAAGCACAATAGCCCTCTCCGGTCGCCAAGGTAATCTAGAATTCTGCATTGCATAAGAGACAGATATACCTTTTTCAACAATAGTCAGAGGCTCAAGTAATATACCAGCATCAGAGAGTGATTCTGGTAACTTCACAACGAATCCAGAATCGCTTATGGCATATTCTCTAGCAAAGCCATGCAGCTGCTTGATTCCATGCTCTTTGTAATGCCCGGTAAGGCACATATCAGACATCCCATTTCTGCAACTTTCGCAGTTCTCAGGGCAGTTCCTTCTGACAGTGGGAACGACAAGTTCTCCTTTTCTGAAAGTATCCACACCACTGCCTACCTCTTCTATTCTGCATAGGGACTCATGTCCTATAACCAAGTAACTGGAGCCTTCAGGCGCCTCTCCGTAGAAGCCAGCTATAATATCTCTATCAGTCCCGCATACACCAACCTTGAGCACCTTCAGCAGAACCTCCTTTTCTCCTACTTGAGGAATATCCATATCCATAAGTTTCAGACTTCCTTGTACACGCGGCGTAACTACTATAGATTTCAATCCTGATCGTAGTGTGGATCTGTGTATTTTAATTTAATTTCATTTGATTTGGTTTGATTCAATTTGATTTGGTTTGATTCAATTTGATTTGATTTGATTCAATTTCATTTGATTTCATTTGTAATGCGATCCTAATATACAACAGCTCATACCAGCTAATCTCTTTGTCATAACAACCCAGCTTTTTATGCAAGTATGCATAATTCATGGGAAAACAATGAACAACCATTGTCTTGAAAAGTCTATCTGCTTGCATGCAATTGACCGTCATTGATCATGGTGGCGGGAGGCCGTCATATGCTCCTTCTACAAATTTTTCATACGTTCTTTCGTTATAGTACTTCTCATAAAGAGAAATATGTTTATCTTCCATATTCATCAGGTATTCATGTATTCTCTGTGCAGCCTCTCTTCCGTGAGCCATGGCCTTTACAACTAGCGACTCGCCAGTGACTACGTCACCTGTACCAAATACTCTTTCCATAGAAGTCCTGTAATGATCGTCCACATAAAGCGAATTCCTTTTCCCAGTCTTGAGATTATATGCCCTTTGTATGAATGAATTGGGAGCTCTCCCTATGGCTAGTATTACACTGTCACATTTCATGTTGAAATCTTCCCCCTCAACAGGCTCAGGAGATCTTCTCCCCGTCTGGTCAGGAGCACCAAGTTTCATAGTATACATAGTTACACTAACCAGTCTATTGTTTGAGCCGTTAAACGATTTTGGAGCAGCCAGAAATTTGAATTGTATCCCCTCTTCTTTTGCCTCGTCCATAATAGTTGGGTCTGCAGGCATCTCGTTTTCTGTTCTTCTGTAGACTATGGTTACATTACCATTGGTCAGTCGCAAAGCAGTCCTTGCAGCATCCAAAGCACTGTCGCCTCCTCCTATAACTATAATATCCTTGCCCAGCTCATACTTTGGATGCTTGATATACTCATCTATTCCTCTCACAAAAACGTCCTGCAAGAAATCATAAGCATCATACACTCCTTTGAGGTTTGATCCTGCAATATCAAGCTTCATTACATCTTTGCACCCTGTAGCTATCAGCACAGCGTCAAATTCATCGAGCAGATCTGTAAGTGTAACTTGTTTCCCTATGCTTATATTGTATCTGATTTCTATTCCCATTTCTTTTATCCTATCGACCTCATATTGCAGCACGTCCTTGGGTAAGTGATAATCAGGTATCCCGTACCAAGCTGTGCCTCCAGCATACTGCAGCTCTTCGTATACAACAACAGAATGACCGTATCTTCTAAGCAGTTCTGCTGCGGCCAAACCTGCGGGACCGGCGCCTATCACTGCAACCCTTTTCCCTGTAGCTTTTTCGATAGATGGATCAGGTTGTCTGTGCTTTCTTTCCCAATCTGCTACAAATCTCTGTATCATTCCTATAGCCACAGGCTCTCCTTGCCATCGAAGGACACATGCATCTTCGCAAAGGCCCATAAGCTGGGGGCAGCATCTTGCAGTTACTCCAAGCAAAGGATTTGTTTCCCTTATTCTTCTGTACGCTTGTTCAAAATCACCCTTCGCTACAGCATCATTCATTCCCCTTACGTCCAAATGTACAGGGCATGCATCTATGCATACTGGTGTGCCACATCGGAGGCATCTATCAGCCTCCTCCATCGCTTCTTCTTTGCTATACGCCTGCTGAACTTCTGAAAAATCTTTCTTTCTTTTGGCAGGGTCTGCCTTTGGAAAAGGAAATGTACTTACCCTTTTCGGCTGTACCAGAGTCATATTCCATCCGCATCAACCGGCAGAGTATATCAGATATGAACATGCCGAAATTTGCAATCCAATATCCTTCAGCTCATCTTCCAGCTTTACCTTATGCCCCGCTTTTCCTAAACCATCCAGCTCCCCTACCGCAGGACCTCTGAATCTCCTGATCCTGCTCCTTGTTTCATGATCTATTTCATGATGCTCATTAAACGGAAAGTTATCTAGTCTGCATATGAACCTCCTGCCGAGTAAAATTTCTCTCATAGGTTTTCCCTCAGGAATTCCCATGAACAGATAGAACTTCCCTTTATGCTTGAACAGGTTGTCCTTTATTGTGAGAACACTCTTTTCTCCATGTTTTACCTGCATCGAGAAAGGTCTAAGCTCCCCCTCAACCCTTCTTGAAATATTCCATCTCTCACCATCCCTGGAAATAAGTGTTACCTGATCATCTTCCTTACTCAGCTTTGCCACTTCTCTGTCGTTTAAAAATATGACTGCTTCCCCTGGTCCACCAGTCCTCTTTACTGTGTACTCAACCACCAAATACCTGCGCCGATAGTCAAAATAGGAGGTAAAAAGGTGGATATATGTCTTCCTATGCGATTTACAGAATACCTTTTTAATGATAACATCCAGCTGCTCAAAACGTTTGACGAGCGAGTCTGCAACCGTGCAAGGACAGCACAAGGGGGTAGTGGATACATTGAACCCTCTTGTCTCGAAATGGCTTGCTCGTTTTGAGAGCCTTACACCTCCGCAGATGCTTGCAATACCACTTATCCAGGAGGGAAAGAATGTATTAATAGCTTCACCTACTGGAAGCGGTAAGACTCTTGCAGCATTCCTGAGTATTATAAGTGAACTCATAAATCTGTCACAAAAAGGAGAGATAAAGGAGCAGGTGTACTGTATTTATATCTCTCCTCTGCGCGCACTCTCTAACGACATAAAGAAGAATCTCCTGCTCCCGCTGGAAGAGATAGACAAGATAGCTAAGGAGCAAGATATACAGCCTCCAAATATTAGGGTAGCTACAAGGACAGGGGATACTGCTCAATCTGAAAGGGCAAGGATGCTCAAACACCCACCACATATTCTGATAACTACACCTGAGAGTCTTTCAATAATGATTACAGCACCAAAGTTCAAAGAAAAGTTAAGGTCAGTCAGATGGGTTATAGTTGATGAAATACATGAGATCTGCGAATCAAAAAGGGGTGTACATCTGTCTTTAACTCTAGAGAGGCTTGAAAATCTCTGCGATATACCTCCTGCAAGGATAGGATTGAGCGCTACAATCCATCCCCTGCCAGAAGTTGCACGATACCTCGTAGGGTACAGTAATGGCAAGGAAAGAGAATGCTCTATAGTTGACACAAGATTTGTAAAGAAGACAGAGTTTCTTGTCAGCTCACCTGTAAGAGATCTGATAGGTACAGAGTCATCTAGAATAACGGATAAAATGTATGATCAGATTAAGGAGCTTATTAGAAGGTACAGAACTTCGCTTGTCTTTACAAATACCAGATCTGGTACAGAAAGAGTAGTTTATCATCTTGCAAAGTTAAATGCAGTTAACCTCGAGGAGCTTGCTGCACATCATAGTTCATTATCAAGGGAGATAAGGCTTGACGTGGAAGACAGGTTAAAGCAGGGAAGGATGAAGGTTGTCGTGACTTCTACCTCATTAGAGCTGGGGATAGATATAGGCAGTATAGATCTTGTTGTACAGATCGGGTCACCAAAATCCATCTCAAGGTGTCTTCAAAGGATTGGTAGGTCAGGTCACTCTCTGCAGAATACATCAAGAGGGGTTCTGATAGGGCTTGAAAGAGATGACTTGGTAGAAGATATGGTCATTGTCAGAGAAGCTCTTAAGGGGAGACTTGACAGAGTGCATATACCAAAAGGAAGCTTGGATGTGCTTGCTCAGCATATAGTTGGTATGGCTCTTGAAAAGAAATGGAATACTGAGGAAGCCTTTCACCTGATCAGACGAAGCTACTGTTACAAGGATCTGGATTATGAAACCTTTGAAAGGGTTCTGAAATACCTGTCAGGTGCATACTCAACACTGGAAGGCTACAAGGTTTACGGTAAGATATGGTATGATGCAAATGAAAAGGTCTTCGGCAAAAGAGGAAAGCTGATGCGTGTGATATATTCTACAAACATAGGCACCATTCCTGATGAGGTGGCAGTGAAAGTTTATGATGAAAAGAAAAGGCCAGTGGGTTCTATTGAAGAAGAATTTCTTGAGAGGTTGAGCAAGGGAGACATCTTTACCCTTGGTGGAAGACTGTTCATGTTCAGACGGGCCAAGGGTTTCAAGGCATATGTAAGCAGAATCAGGGATGGAAAACCAACTGTACCATCTTGGTTCAGCGAAATGCTGCCACTCAGCTTCGACCTTGGAGAGGCAATAGGAGATTTTCGGAATCAGGTATTTGAGCTTGTCAGGATGAAGAAGAGAAAAGATGTTATCCTCGATTTCATCATGAGTACTACCCATGCAGACACAAATGCTGCAGAAGCGGTGATCGGTTATTTTGATGCTGAAATGAGATTCCTTAGGCAAATAGGGATAGATCAGACACCTGATAACAAAAACATAATAGTGGAGAACTATATTGACAAGGAAGGTAGACAGAACATCATATTTAACTGTGTGTTTGGTAGAAGAGTGCACGATGCTCTATCCAGAGCGTATGCACAGGTTATATCCGAGAGGCTGGGCAGGAATGTACTTGTTACCGTTCAGGACTCCTGTTTCTCATTAACCCTTGAACCTGGAATAAGATACGATATAAACAGCTTGCTTGCTGATGTTAATGCTAAAAACATAAGAGAAAAGTTGATAGAGTCGATAAAGCATACGGAAATGACAAAAAGAAGATTCAGGCATTGTGCCACGAGAGCACTGATGGTTCTCAGGAATTACAAGGGGCATGAAATAAGATTATCGAAGCAACAGATAAATTCTCAGATACTTTTGAGTGTGTCAGAAAAACTGGATAAATTCCCTATAGTTGAAGAGACTTATAGAGAAATAGTAGAAGATATGATGGATGTTGAGCAGGCTGCATCAGTTTTGAAAGATGTGGAAAGGGGGGTGAGGCGATTCATTGTCACAAAGGAGCTGGACCTGCCTTCTCCTTTTACCCATGAACTTTTGGTATCAGGCTACACAGACGTTGTACTTATGGAGGATAGGAGGGCATTGCTAAATGCCCTTTATCAAACAGTAATGAGAAGGATAGGTAAAGGTCATGCAAGAAGCCACCATAAAGCTGGGTAAGGGATTACTTATAGTAAGCCCCTGGCCAGTGGTTTATCTCGAACAGGATAAAGCAATAGTAGCTGCAGACATACACCTTGGCCTTGAAGATAAGTTAGAGCATGAAGGAATAAGCCTACCGAGAACTTTTCTTCCTCAGATAATACAGTCTATAGTACAGCCTGCCAGAGTTATGGGTGCATCAAAGATAATACTGCTGGGCGATGTTAAGCATGAATTTGGCAAACCAGAAGAGGCGGAATGGTTTTCTGTAAAGAAGTTGATAAAAGAAGCGTTTAAGGTGGTAGATAGGATTGAAGTAGTAAAAGGAAACCATGACAACTATATAGCCAGCATACTTGGAGAAATGAACATACCTTTGCATTCGTACTCTCTGGATATCTCCAACTACACACTGGCACACGGGCACCTCTATACAATGGGGAAGAAGATGATAATAGGTCATGAGCATCCAGCTGTTAGCATAAAGGACGACTTTGGTCTAAAGCATAGATACAAAGCCTTTCTTCATGCAAAGATAGAGGGTAATGATATATACATTCTGCCATCAGTATCTCCTATAACAGTAGGAACAGACATGAATGAAACCAACTCTTCTGAGTTTCTCTCTCCTATTCTGAACGGAAGAGATATTAGCAATGCTATTCCTTATCTGATAGAACCAGGTAGCGCTGTTAAAAGATTTCCTTCTTTGAGGAGTTTGAGGTGAACTACCCCGCCCTTGCAGATGTGGCTTCTGCCACATCTGTTTGTTTGGAGCTTCTCGCTTCATAGGCAATGCTTGCTTTCACATGTGGAATGCTTTTTATGTATTCGAGCATGCTACTTGTAGAGGCATAATATAATCCTCTGCGAGCGTCTCGCCTAGGTTCCA